>JAKAJN010000035.1 GCA_021813725.1 bacterium
TCTCGTCCGTCGTCGTCGAATAGGTGGTGTTTGCTGCCGACACGACGTTCTCCTCAATCATCAAGGACCCGAAGTCATTGCAGCCGTACGACAGCGCAATCTGCCCGATCTTCATCCCCATCGTGACCCAACTTGCCTGAATGTTGGGGATGTTGTCGAGCACCAGCCGCGCGAACGCCACGGTGCGCAGGTACTCCACGGCGTCAGTCTTGGGTTGCTGGCTCAGCAACGGAGTGTTTTCCGGCTGCAGGGGCCACGTGATGAATGCGGTGAAGCCGTGCGTGCGCGACTGCACGTCGCGGAGGCGCAGGAGGTGCTCCATCCGCTCCTCCAGCGTCTCGCCGATGCCGAACATCATCGTGCACGACGTCTTGAGTCCCTCCTCGTGCGCGATCTCCATGATCTCGAGCCAGCGGTCGGCGCCGGCCTTCTTCGGCGCAACGAGATCGCGTACCCGCTGCACCAGGATCTCGCCGCCTCCCCCTGGGATCGAATCGAGCCCTGCGCCAATGAGCTGACGCACCACCTCGCGCGCATCCATCCGGTAGAGCGTCGCCCAGAAGTCCACTTCACTCGGCGAGAAGCCGTGCACGTGGATGGGATGGTTCCGCTTGATGTACCGGATCAGTTCGAGATACCACTCGAACGGGATGTACGGATTGTGCCCGCCCTGGATGAGGATCTGCACGCCGCCCAGCGCCTTCGTCTCCTCGATCTTCTCGCCGATCTGCTCGTACGAGAGCGTATACCCTTCCCCGTGCTTCGGCCGCCGGTAAAAGGCGCAGAAGCCGCAGTCGGCCACGCAGACGTTCGTGTAATTGATGTTGCGGTCCACGATGTACGTCACCACGCCCTCCGGATGCAGCTCGCGGCGACGGGCGTCCGCGAGGGCCCCGAGTTCGAGCAGCGGAGCGTGCTGGTACAACTCGAGCAGTTCGGAGAACTCAGACATGGTGAAACCGAAGAGAGGGGGGACGGGGCGGAAGTCGCATCGCGTCCTACGCGGCGGGGAGGAAGACGAGCCGCCCTTGCGGCACGCGCCCGGCCAGCTCGAGGCGACGGAAGAACTCCGACAGCCCCTCGAGATACTCCAGGCCAAGTCCGTAGTCGAGGCCGGCGAGGTACTCGTGCACCACGGCCGCTGGCAACTGGCTAGGCGCCGACGCCTCGGTCGCGAGCTGTTCGAGATGCGCGAGTCCCCAGTTGCGGCTTTCCATCAGGGCGCCGTGCACCTGCAGCGCATCACGCACCTGTACCTCGCGCCGCGCCACCCAGACCGCAAAGACAAACGGCAGCCCGGTCCAGCGCTTCCACTCCTCGCCGAGGTCGTACACGTACGGATACTCGCGGCCGTGCGCGCGCGCCACCGGATGCGCCGGGTGGCGCAGCATCAGGGCGGCGTCTCCGATGACGAGGCGTGCCGCCACGGGCGATTGATCGCGGCGCAAGTCATCCGCCTCCGCATCACCGGGGATGAAGTCGGGACGCGCCTGCCAGACATGCTCGAAGAGCAGCTCCAGCAGCGCCACGGACGTCATCGAACTGCGGCTCACCAGCACTCGATGGCCGGCGAGCTCCTGCGCAGGGCGCGTCGAGAACAGCATCACACTGCGCACGGCGCCATCGCAGGAAATGGCGAGATCGGGGAGCAGGAGATACTTGCCTGCCTCGCGCGCGTACTCGACGGCGGAGACAACCGACACGTCGATCGTTCCCTCCGCAATGCCGCGGTTGAGTGCGGAGGGAACGCCACTCACCAGCTCGGCGTCGAGCGGCACGATCCCGCGGTCCACCGCGCCATACACGGGGGCGCAGTTGAGATAGGGAATGCGGCCGACGCGCATCAGGCCGCTCCGGCGGGGACCCGGCGGTCCGGTTCGAACTCCGTGCGGAGGATCCGGTAGAACGAGTCACGCTCGGCGGGCGCCTTGCCCGCCCCGCGAATGAGCTTCAGGATCGCGTCCAGCGACATCGCCTGCGGCGTGTGCGCGCCGACCGCGTGGTAGATCTTTTCGCGCACCACCGTGCCTTCCAGGTCGTTGACGCCGTAATGCAGCGCCACCTGCGAGAGGTGGGGGGTGACCATGATCCAGTGCGACTTGATGTGCTGGAAGTTGTCGAGGAAGATGCGGCCGACCGCCAACTGCTTCAGGTCGTCCCATCCGGTTGTCGCCGTCCCCTGGCGGCCCAGCTCGCGACCCAGTTCGTTGTCGTCCGGGTGGTATGCCAGCGGGACGTAGGCGAGGAACCCCCCGGTCTCGTCCTGCAGGCCGCGCAGCATTTGCAGGTGCTCGACTCGATCCTCGAGCGTCTCGACGTGCCCGTAGAGCATCGTACAGTTGGTGCGGATGCCCAGCTCATGCGCCGTGCGGTGCACCCCGATGTACTCGGCGCCGGCGAGCTTCTTGTCCGAGATGCGCTCGCGCACCGCCGCGCTGAACGTCTCGGCGCCGCCGCCCGGCATCGTGTCGAGGCCAGCCTCCTTGAGCGCGATCAGCACGTCGCGCCACGGCATCTTCTCGATGCGCGCGATGTGCGCAATCTCCACCGCCGTCAGCGCCTTGATGTGGACGTGCGGGAAGTTCGCCTTCAGCGCGCGAAACATCTCGGTGTAGTACGCCAGCCCGGCCTTCATGTCGAGGCCGCCGACGATGTGGAACTCGCGCGTCATTCCCCCGGCCGCCGGCGCCGCCTCTTCCAGCACCTGCGCGAGCGAATAGCGGTAGGCGCCCTCCTCCTTGGGGAGTCGCGCATAGCCGCAGAAGACGCACGTCTTGCGCAGTACGCAGATGTTCGTCGGGTTGATGTGCTGATTCGACGCGAACGTCACCACGTCGCCGTTCTTGGCGCGGTTCACCGCGTCGGCGATGAGACCGAGGCCGGCGAGATCGCCCGTGCGATACAGCGCCATCGCATCGCCGGCGTCGAGGCGCTCCCCCGCCGCAACGCGCTCACCGATCCGGCGAAGCGCCGAATCGTGGATGCGCGCAACGGGAACCTGCGGCGCGCCCATCCGCTCAGTCCCGGTACCGGACGAGCGCGAGCGAAGTGTTGTGCCCGCCGAAGCCGGAGGAGTTGTTGAGCGCCGCCGCGATTGGCCGGTGCACCGGGGTGTTGGCCGTGCAGTCGAGATCGCACTCCGGGTCGGGCGACTGCAGGTTGACCGTCGGCGGCACGATACCGTGGGTGATCGCCATCGTGGTGAAGATGGTCTCCACCGCGGCCGCCGCGCCGAGCATGTGTCCGGTGGACGACTTGGTGGAGCTGACGTTGACCCCCGACGCGTGCGCGCCGAGCACCGCCTTGATGGCGCGAATCTCGTTGGGGTCGTTCATCGGCGTCGACGTGCCGTGCGCATTGACGTAGTGCACCTCGGCCGGCGTGAGCCCCGCATCCTCGAGTGCGCGGCGCATGGCGCGCTGCAGTCCCTCGTGGTCCTCGGGCTGGCCGGTGAGGTGGTACGCATCGCCCGTCATCCCGAAGCCGGCCAGTTCGCCGTAGATGCGCGCACCGCGGGCCCTGGCATGCTCGAGTTCCTCGAGAATCACCACGCCGCTTCCCTCGCCCAGCACGAAGCCGTCGCGCGTGGCGTCGAACGGCCGCGACGCCCGCGCCGGGTCGTCGTTGCGCGTGGAGAGCGCCTGCATGTTCGCGAACCCGGCCATCGCCATCGCCGTCACCGACGCCTCGGATCCGCCGGCGATCATCACGTCCGCGTCGCCATACTGGATGGCGCGGAACGACATGCCGATGCCGTGGCCCGAGGACGCGCAGGCCGACACCGTGGTGAAGTTCGGGCCCTTCGCGCCAAACCGCATGGAGACCACGCCCGAGGCAATGTCGCTGATGAACATCGGGATGAAGAAGGCCGAAATGCGACCCGGTCCCGACTTCAGCAGCACCTCGTGCTGCTCCTCGAACGTGTTGATGCCACCGATGCCGCTCGCGATGACCACGCCCGTCCGCAGCGGGTCGTACCCTTTCCCCTCGGCGAAGCCCGCGTCGGTCATCGCCTGCACCGCCGCCGCCATCGCGAACTGGGTGTACAGGTCCGACCGCTTGACTTCCTTGCGGTCCATGTACAGCGCCGGGTCGAATCCCTTGACTTCGCAGGCGAAGCGCACCTTGTGGTGCGTCGCGTCGAAGCGCGTGATCGGCGCGCCGCCCGAACGGCCTTCGAGCAGCGCCTGCCAGGAACTCCCCACATCGTTGCCGACCGGGGTCACGCATCCGAGACCCGTCACTACCACCCGGCGCTTCATCACGTCAGCCGATCTTCTGGTTCAGGTACGCGATGGCGTCGCCGACCGTGCGGAGCTTCTCGGCATCCTCGTCGGGGATGTCAATGTTGAATTCCTTCTCGAACTCCATCACCAGCTCGACGATGTCGAGGCTGTCCGCACCGAGGTCCTCGATGAAGCTGGCTTCGTTGGTCAACTTCTCGCGCTCGACGCCCAGTTCCTTCTCAATGATGTCCTTTACCTTGTCGCCATGGTCGGCCATACCGCGATCCTCGCGAACGTTGGAGTGGAGGGAAGACTTAATATAGTTGATGTCGCGTTCCGCTACATCACCATCCCGCCGTCCACCACCAGAACCTGCCCGGTGATGTAGGAGGCCAGGTCGGAGGCCAGGAAGGCCACCGCATTGGCGATGTCCTTGGGCTCGCCGAGCCGGGCCAGCGGGATCTGCGCGGCCAGCTGCGCCTTCGCTTCGTCCGACAGCTTGTCCGTCATTGCCGTCTGGATAAAGCCGGGGGCAATGGCGTTCACCAGGATGTTGCGCGACGCCAGTTCCTTTGCCGACGACTTGGTCAGGCCGATGAGCCCGGCCTTGGATGCGGAGTAGTTGGCCTGCCCCTTGTTGCCCATGATGCCGACGACGCTGGCGATGTTGATGATGCGTCCGAAGCGCCGCTTCATCATCCCGCGCTGGACCGCGCGCGTGGCGACGAACGCCGACCGCAGGTTGACCGCCATCACCGCATCCCAGTCCTCGTCCTTCATCCGCGCCATCAGGTTGTCGCGGGTGATGCCAGCGTTGTTGACGAGGATGTCGAGCGAGCCAAACGCATCTTCGACCGTCTGGATGAGCATCGTCACGGCGGCCGGATCGGACACGTCGCAGGCGAAGCCGCGGGCCTCTCCGATCTCCTGCGCCGTCTTCTCTGCCGACGCCAGGTCGAGATCGGCGATCGCGACGCGAGCCCCACACGCCACGAGTGTCTCGGCGATCGAGCGTCCGATGCCACGGGCGGCGCCAGTCACAAGGGCGGTTTTACCGGTGAGTGAGATCATAGGAGGCAGTCGGTTTGGAGGGTGGGCGGTCGGCGGTGGACACGGTGCCGGGACGGTGCGCTACTCGAGGTCACCGAGCAAGGCTTCCACCTCGGCCACGGTGCCGCAAGTTCGGGCAGGATGACCCGGCGCCAGGCGCTTGAGCAGCCCGGTGAGCACGTTGCCGGGCCCCATCTCGACAAAGGTCGCGTCGGGGTGCGCCGCGGCCATCGCCTCGATCACGGCAACCCACCGCACGGGAGAGGTGAGCTGCCGCAGCAAGAGCGTCCTGGCGTCGGCCGCGGTGGCCACGGCCGAGGCGGTGACGTTGGAGTAGACCGGCCAGGCCGGATCGGTCCAGGTGGCCTGCTCGAGCGCCGTGCGCAGGCCGACCTGCGCCGGCTCCATCAGGGGAGAGTGGAAGGCGCCGCTGACCTGCAGGCGGACAGCCCGCTTGGCGCCGGCGGCTTTGGCGAGGTCCATGCCGCGCTCAACGCCGGCAACCTCACCCGAAATGACGACCTGCTCGATCGCATTGTAGTTCGCAGGGACCACCACACCGGCGGCGGAGGCCTCGGCGCAGATGTCATCGATGGGGCGTTGCAATTCTCCCAGAATGGCCGCCATGGCCCCCGGGCGCTGTTCCCCAGTCTCGAACATCAACTCACCACGCCGCCGCACGAGGCGCACCCCGTCCGCCAGCGACAGCGCACCCGCCGCGTGATACGCGGAGAACTCGCCGAGCGAGTGCCCGGCGGCGGCGAGCACGTGGGCGCGCGCCGCGTCGCGCACCACCGCCCAGACCGCGGCACCGTGTGCGAGCAGGGCCGGCTGTGCGTTGTGCGTGCGCGTGAGTTCGTCGGCCGGCCCTTCGAAGCAGAGCGTCGAAAGCGGCGCGCTGAGAGCGGCGTCGGCTTCGTCGAACACCGCGCGCGCCGCCGGAAAATGACCGGCGAGGTCCTTGGCCATACCGGGCTTCTGCGAGCCCTGGCCCGGAAAGAGGAGGAGGAGCTTCACGCCGGACTCAGAACCGCACGACGAGGCTGCCCCACGTGAACCCGGCGCCAAATCCGACGAACATCACCGTCATGCCCTCCTTGATGCGGCCGGCGCGCAGCGCCTCGTCGAGCGCAATGGGGATGGACGCCGCCGAGGTGTTGCCGTAGCGGTCCACATTCACGTAGACCTTCTCCATCGGCATGCCGGCATGCTTCGCCGTCGCCTCGATGATGCGGATGTTCGCCTGGTGGGGGATCATCAGGTCAATGTCGCTCGACGCGAGCTTGGCGCCGTCGAGCGCGCGGTCGGACGCCTCGGCCATCGACCGCACCGCGTTCTTGAAGACCTCGCGACCGGCCATCGTGATGCAGTTGCTGCCCTCGGCGATGACCTCCGGCGTCACGGGGCGCAGGGACCCGCCCGCCGGGCGCTGCAGCAGGTCGGCGAGCGAGCCATCGCTGCGCATGTACGCGGAGAGAATGCCGCGCCCCTTGGTCGAGCGCTTCAGTACGGTCGCGCCCGCACCGTCGCCGAACAGGACGCAGGTGTTGCGGTCCTTCCAGTTCACGATGCGCGACAACGTTTCGGCGCCGATCACGAGCACCGTCTCGGCGTCGCCCATCGCCATCAGGCCCTCGGCGATCTTGACGCCGTAGACCCAGCCCGTGCATGCCGCATCAATGTCGAATGCCGCCGCGCGCGTGGCGCCGATGGTGGCCTGCACCTCGACCGCCGTGGACGGGAGGAGCCGATCGGGCGAGGCGGTCGCCAGCACGATGACGTCGAGTTCGGGCGCCGTGACCCCCGCGGCCTTCATGGCCGCGCGCGCCGCTTCTGACGACAGGGACGTGAGCGACTCGCCGTCGCCGGCGATGTAGCGCTGCTTGATGCCGGTGCGCTCGGTGATCCACTCGTCATTCGTGTCGATTCCGAGGGCGGCGAAGTCGTGGTTGGTGAGGATACGCTTCGGCACGGCATGTCCCGTGCCGACGATCATCGCGAGCGGGCGCTTCATGCGGGTTCTCCAGCGGTGGACGTGAGGCGCTGTCCGATGTGATCGCTCATGCGCGACTCGGCGGCCCGCAGCCCCACGAGAATGCCGTTCTTGATCGCCTCCGGCGACGACTTGCCGTGGCAGATGATCGACACGCCCTTGATGCCGAGCAACGGGGCTCCGCCATGCGCGGCGTAGTCCAGGCCCTTCAACGCACCGGCGAGCTGCTCCTTCGAGACGCCGCTGCGGGCGAGCAGGCCGGCCATCAGCCGGGGGACGCTCTCGTAGAACTTGAGCAGCACATTGCCGACGAAGCCGTCGCAGACGACGACGTCCACGGGCCCACGATCACACGCCCCCATCGGCACGTCGCGTCCTTCGACGTTCCCGATGAAGTTGATCCCGTCGGCCGTTGCGAGCGCCTTGTGCGCCTCCTTCACCGCCGCGTTTCCCTTCTCCGCCTCCTCGCCCACGGAAAGCAGCGCCACCGCAGGATTCGCGCGGCGGAGAATATCTTCGGCGTAGACCGCGCCCAGGCGGGCAAACTGCACCAGCTCCTCCGCGGAGCAGTCGACGTTGGCGCCGCTGTCGAGCACGACCACGGCGTCGCGCGCGCTCGGAAAGAGCGTGGCGATGGCGGGGCGCGTGAGTCCCGCGTGCAGGCGCAGGATGAAGACCGACGCGGCCATCTGTGCCCCGGTGTTGCCGGCGCTGACGAATGCCTCGGAGGCGCCGTCCGCCTGCAGTCGCAGGCCGACGGCCATCGAGCTGTTCGGCTTCCCGCGAATCGCGACCGACGGCTTGTCGGTCATCTCGATCACCTCGGCCGCCTCGACTATGCTGAGGCGCGCCGCGGCCTCGCGCACGGCAGGCGCGGCCGCGGCGAGTTGCGCGTCAAGCGCTGCGCGGATGATCTCCGGACGGCCGACCAACTGGATGGCGTGGTCCGGCGTGAGTTCCTGTAGGGCCAGAAGTGCGCCCGCAATCGTCGCCTTGGGCGCATGATCGCCGCCCATGGCGTCCAACGCGATGCGCGCCAAGATCAGCTGCCCTTCTTGGTGACCCGCTGCTCGCCGGCGTAGAAGCCGCACTCCGGGCAGACGCGATGCGGCTGCTTCTGCGCGCCGCACTTCGGGCAGGCCTGGATGGTGATCTTCGGGGCCTTTTTGTGCGTGTTGCGGGCCCGCTTCTTGCGCTTGGAGGTCTTTCTCTTCGGGACGGCCATCGTCGTCTCGTGACAGGGTCAGTTCATTCGGAGGCGTCGCGGGCTTTCCGCAGCGCATCCCATCGGGGGTCGGTCTCCGCGGCGCAGGCACACGCCCCGGCATTCAAGTCGGCTCCGCAGTTCGGGCACAGCCCCTTGCAGTCAGGGCGGCACTGCGCGAACGGCGGGACCTCCAGCAGCCACTGCTCCCGTACGGCGGGGCGCAGGTCAATCACCTCACCCTGGGTGCCCCCCAACGGGTAGACATCCGGATCATCGTCGTCTTCTCCTCCGGGTTCCGCGAACAGCACGTGCACCTCGGCGGCGACGGCCGACTCCACCGGCGTCAGGCACCGGCGGCACTCCTGCAACGTGGCACCACGCAGGTGCCCGCTGAAGTAGAACCGCCCCGTCCCCGCCGCAGAAAGGCGCCCAGTCACCCGGATTCCCTCTCTCAGCGGACGCAGTGCGTCTTCTTCCATCCAGACGCCATCCTCCGGTGGCAGCACGGCGTCAACCGTGGCTGCCCCGTGTTCAAGCGAGCGGATGTCAAACGACAGCATAGCCATGTAAACTACTCGCGACGCGTCAGTGGGTCAAGTGCTGGCGTGGCCGAGACTTAGGCGCGCTCAGACGAGCGCGGCCGACCCGAAGAAGAACGTCCCCTCAATCCGAGCGTTCTCATCGGAATCCGAGCCGTGCACTGCGTTCCGTCCCTTCGACTCGGCGTACAGCTTACGTACCGTCCCCTCGGCGGCCTCCGCGGGATCCGTCGCGCCGATCGCGGTGCGATAGGCGGCCACGGCGTCGCTCTTCTCCAGCACCATCGGCATGCAGGGCGCGGAGCTCATAAAGGCGACGAGCTCGTCGTAGAACGGACGGCCTTTGTGGACGGCATAGAATGCGCCGGCCTCGGCGACCGTCATGTGCGTCACCTTCGCGCAGACGAGCTTGAAGCCCTGCGCCTCCAGATGCGCGATGATCTTGCCGGCCTTCCCGGCGCCGAAGGCGTCGGGTTTGATGATAGCGAGCGTGCGATTACCTGCCATGGCGATTCCTGTCGTGTTGGAGGGGTCAACGGCTCACCACAAAGACACGAAGGGCACGAAGAGATGCGCCTGACCGAGCCCTTGATGGCGCGTCCGCGCGAGTGCCTTCGTGTCCTCGGTGCCTTCGCAGTGAACCGCTCGAAATCTACTGCAGCCCAGCCTTGATGTGCTCGACGAAGTCCATCGGGCGCACGGCGACCGCGATGCCGGCAGCCTTGAAGGCCTCGATCTTCTCGGCGGCGGTACCCGCAGAACCCGAGATGATGGCACCGGCGTGGCCCATGCGGCGTCCCGGAGGTGCCGTCTGGCCGGCGATGAAGCCCACGACCGGCTTGGTCATGTGCTCCTTCACGAACTTGGCCGCTTCCTGTTCGTCCGTGCCGCCGATCTCGCCCATCATCGCCACCGCCTTCGTGGCCGGGTCCTTCTCGAACGCCTCGAGGCAGTCGATGAAGTTGGTGCCGTTGATCGGGTCGCCGCCGATGCCGACGCACGTCGTCTGGCCAATGCCGGCGCGCGTGAGCTGGTAGACCACTTCATACGTCAGCGTGCCCGAGCGGCTGACGACGCCCACCGGGCCAGGAATGCAGATGCGTCCCGGGATGATGCCGACCTTGGCCTGCCCCGGCGAGATGACACCCGGACAGTTGGGGCCGACGAGGCGCACGCCGCGTTCCTTCACGAAGGGGTAGACCTTCGTCATGTCGAGCACCGGCACGCCCTCGGTGATGCAAACCACGGTGGTCACGCCGGCATCCACCGCTTCCATGATCGCATCGGCCGCGCCCATCGGCGGCACATAGATGACGGAGGTGTTCGCTCCCGTCGCGGCCACCGCGTCGTACACGGTGTTGAAGATCGGTACCTGGTCCTCGAACTTCTGACCGCCCTTTCCGGGCGTGACGCCGGCGACGACCTTCGTGCCGTACTCGATCATCTGCTTGGTGTGGAACGAGCCGTCGCGGCCCGTGATCCCCTGCACCACCAGCTTGGTGTCGTTGTTGATGAAGATGCTCACGCGGCCTTCCCTCCCTTCGCCAGCTCGACGGCCTTGATGACGGCTTCGTCCATGTCGGCCGACGCCGAGAAGCCGTTCTCGGTGAGGATCTTCATGGCGATCTCTTCGTTGGTGCCGGTGAGGCGAATCACGATCGGCACCTTCAGCGGATTCGCCTTGGTGGCCGTCACGATGCCGTTGGCCACGTCATCGGTGCGCGTGATGCCGCCGAAAATGTTGAACAGGATGCACTTCACGTTCGGGTCGGCGGTGATGATGCGGAGCGCGTTCACCACCTTCTCCGGGTTCGACGAGCCGCCGATGTCGAGGAAGTTCGCCGGCTCGCCGCCGTAGTACTTCACGAGGTCCATCGTGGCCATCGCCAGGCCGGCGCCGTTCACGACGCAGCCGACGTTGCCGTCCAGCTTGATGAACGTGAGGTTGCAGTTGCGCGCGTCCACTTCCGACGCCGCCTCCGACGACACGTCGCGCAGCGCCTCAATCTCGGCGTGGCGGTCGAGTTCGTTGTCGTCGATCACCATCTTGCCGTCAACGGCGATGAGCTCGCCGGCGGGGGTGGCAACGAGCGGGTTGATCTCGGCGAGCGAGCAGCCGCTCGCCATGAAGGCGCGATAGAGCTGCTGCATGATCTTGGCCGCCTGCTTGGCGAGCTTGACGTCGCTATACAGGAAGAAGCCCATGCGCATGGCTTCGTAGCCGCGGAGGCCGTAGCGCGTGTCGACGGGGAGATAGAGAATCTTCTCCGGCGTCGTCGCGGCGACCTGCTCGATGTCGATGCCGCCGGCGGCGGACACCATGAAGACCGGCTTCTTGCGCTGGCGGTCGACGATGATACCGACGTACGCCTCACTGCCGATGTCGGCGGCGACGGTGACGAGCACCTTCTCGACCGTCAGCCCCTTGATCTGCATGCCGAGGATGGCGGTGGCCTTTTCCTTCGCGTCCGCCGGCGTCTTGCAGAACTTCACGCCGCCGGCCTTGCCGCGTCCGCCCGCATGCACCTGCGCCTTCACCATCACCGCGACGCCGAACTCTTTCGCGATGGCTTCCGCTTCCGCAGGCGTCGTCGCGACCTTGCCATTCGGAATCGGCACGCCGAATCCGCGCAAGATCTCCTTCGCCTGGTATTCGTGGATATTCACGGGAACTCCGAGGGAGATGTCGAGGCGCCAGGGGCGCCACTCGAAAACTACGCGCGGAATTTACCGTGAAGCGCGAGCCGATGGGAGATGGAAGAGACTGGAATCGCCAACTCAACGAGGCGTACGTTTGCGTGGACGATGTCCCGCCTTCGCGCTCGCAAGAGGTCGAGAGCAGGAGGTACAGGGATCGCCTGATGCTGATGTCAGCATCTCCCCCGACCCACGACATGCGCGCAACTCGAACGTGGCGAGGAGCGTCCTGTCGCCGGCCTCGACGGTCATCGCCGCGCCGAGAGACGACCGAGTTCGTCGATCGCTCGCCCGATCGCCGGCCAGTCACCGCGACGCAGCGCATCCTGCAACCCGGCGTAGATGCGGGCGATCCGCAGGCGAAGCCGTTCGTCATCCTCGGTCAATCGCGCCGGAGCCCCGAAGGCAGAAGCCAGCGATGCCGCCGTCCGCACTTGCCCCCCCTGAATCGCGACGATACCGCTGAGTGAGGGCGCGCGCTCCGGCACCCACTCATAGAACGACTGCACGGCCAGCGCCCCGCTGTCCGTGGGTATCACCTGCACGCGACCGCGCCGCGGATGGCGCCGCGTACGGCTGATGCGGGCCGAGTCGGCGACGCGCTGCAGGCGGTCCAGGAGACTCGACCAGCGCACGGAGTCGGGCTGTTCCACGAACGCCGTGTGCGGAAAGCGTCCGCCAACGGCGACGAAGACGCCGCGCATGCGATCGAGTGCATCCACGGCCGGCACTCCCCACGCGAGCGGGCCGCCGGCACCCGCGCTGACGAACGGCGTCAGTGGCCCGGAGAGCAGTTCCACATCCGCGTCGTCCGCGTGAAACATCGGCCGCGTGGCGAGCGTGTCATTGCGGAATCCGGTGCGCGCCAGTGCCGTGCCTTGAACGACGGCACGGTCCATCGGCGGCGGCAGGGCGTCCAGCACATCGTCGTCCACGCCATCGCGCGTCACGAAGAGTTCCGGCAGTCGGTCACGCCACCAGCGGGTCATCGGTTCTGGCCGGCGCGACACGAGCGCCGTCACCCGTCCGCTGTGCGCATTGACGATCGCCATGCCGGCGTGACGTGCCATGCGCAGCGGGACGCCGCCAATCGTGAGCGGCTCGGCCAACGGGTAATCGATGCCGGCGTTGAAGAGCTCGACCGCCCACCAGAGCGAGTCATGCGCCACGAAGGCCTGCGGCGTCACACCGATCGCGAAGAACGGATAGAGCGCGCGAACGCGCGCGCGCACGTCGCGGCGCACCAGCAGTCGCGTGCGAGCGTGGTCCGTGTTGCCGAACGCCAATCGCAGCTGCCGCACGCCCCACGACAACGCCAGTCGGCGCCAGCCCGAGCCCAGCAACGGCGCGTTCACCCGCCCGAGCGTGTCGACAATCGTCCGCACCGGTTGCACACCGACACCGACTGCCAGCGGCGCGAGCGTGGCGTAAGGCGTGGCGCCGGAGGGCCAGGGATTGCCGCGCTCGTCCGAATCCGACGGGTCGAGTTCCTGTACCGCAAGCCGCCCAAGCGGCGCGCCGTCGTCCGCCCCGCCGTACGGGATGACGACGCGCAACGAGTCGCCTCCAACGACGCGCCACGCGACCGCGCCGGTGGTGGGCCGCAGCCCGGGTTCCTCGGCGGCCGCGAGCGCCAGCGCGGCGGCATCCCAACCGCTCACGCGCGAGGCAATCGCGCCCGCGGAGATCCGCAGGCTATCGGCCGACGCGCCACGCTCGATCTCGTCCACGCCGAACGCGCGTCGCGTGTAGAGCAGTCGAGCATGCGCGTACGGCCGCTCAGCCACCACTCGCTCGCGTTCGTTGACGAAACGCCGGTCCAGCAACGGCAGCCCGACGCGACCGATGGGTCCCGCGACGAGCACCAGGAGCAGCGCCCCGAGCATGGCGCGCTGGTAGCCGGCCCACCCGGTCCACGCCACGAAAACCGCCGCGCCCGCTGTCCCGATGCTGAGCGCGAGAGTATACGGATAGAGCACGGCGTGATCGAATGACGTGAACGCCTCGCCGGCCCCACTGCCGTGGAGGAGCAGGTCGAAGGCTTCAAGGCGATACCCCCAAGCGACGAGGAGGAGCAGCACGGCGGAGTAGATGGCGAAATGGCGTCGCACCCACGTGCTGACGTGCAGCCGCCCGCGCTCCAGGTGCACCGACGGCGTCAGTGCGTAGAGCAGGATCACCGCCACGCCGACCACCGTGGCCAGTAACACCATCCACGTCCGCAACGTCCGCTCCAGTGGCAGCCACGCCGTCCAGAAAGCGATGTCGCGTCCGAGGTAGGCATCGATCTCCCCAACTGGCGTCGCCCAGCGAGCCCGCAGCAGATCCAGCCAGTCGTTCTGCGGCAGCGACACGGCCGCCGCGATGATCAGGCTGAGCACGGCCGCCGCGGCGGTGAGCGCTCGCGCTGGTACCACTTCGCCGATATGCAGGTTCGCAACCTGCCGCGGCAGCACCAACGACACAATGGAGCGTCGCATCGCCAGCAGGTTGGCGAACGTGAAGGTGAAGGCAGCCGCGAAGAGTCCGAGCCGCAACGCCGACAGCGAAAGCAGACGGATGCGCCACAACGCACCTGCGCCGAGCGCGTCGTACCAGGCCCACTCGGCATACGCGCCCGCGAGCACGCGGCCGACGACAAGCGCCACGGCAAGCGACGCGCCAGCCAGAATGAGTGCGCGACGCAGCGTCATGCTAGGCGCCCACCCCCTGCTCCCTGAGCCAGCCCTCGACTTCGGCGCGAATCTCGCCGAGCCGCTCCGCCGACGCTGCCTCGAAGCGCAGGACGAGGATCGGCTGCGTGTTCGATGCACGGATCAGTCCCCACCCATCGCCGAAGAGAATGCGGGCCCCGTCCACCGCGATCACCTCGCGATGCTGGGCAAAGTGCGTCTGCGCGGCCGCGACAATGGCGAACTTGCGGTCGTCGGCGCAGTCCACGCGCAGTTCCGGCGTGCTCACGAACCGCGGCACGTCGGCCAGCAGCTCGTCCACGCGCTGGCCGCTGTCGCCGAGAATGCGCAGCAGGCGCGCCGCCGCATACACCGCATCGTCGTGCCCATAGAACCCTTCCGTGAAGAACATGTGGCCCGACATCTCGCCCGCGAGCGGCGCGTGCAGCTCCTTCATCTTCTCCTTGATGAGCGAGTGCCCGGTCTTCCACATCAGCGGTTCGCCGCCCGCCTTCCGAATAGCATCGGGGAGCGCCTGCGAGCACTTCACGTCGAAGATGATGGACTGCCCCTGCCCCGTGCGCGCCAGCACATCGCGAGCGTACAGCAGCAGGAGGTAGTCGCCCCAGATGATCGTCCCCTGTCCGTCCACGATGCCGATGCGGTCCGCGTCGCCGTCGAAGCCGATGCCCAACTCGGCTCCGGTGCGCCGCACTTCGCGAATGAGATCCTGCAGGTTCTCCACCACCGTGGGATCGGGGTGGTGATTCGGGAAGTTGCCATCGCTCTCGGCAAACAGGAGCGTTGCATCCACACCCAGCGCTGCGCACACCTGCGGTGCCGTGAGCGATCCCACGCCGTTGCCGCAGTCCACCACCACCTTGAGCGGACGCCGGATCTTCCCGATGCGCCCGGCGATGTCCGCCACGTACTCGTCGAGCACGGAGACCGTCCGCACCGTTCCGCGGACCGGTGCATTGGTGCTGCCCGCGATAAGCCCGTAGAGCTGCTGAATTCCGTCGCCGTGCAGCGACGTTGCGCCGACCGAGAGTTTGAAGCCGTTGAACTCCGGCGGGTTGTGCGACCCGGTCACCTGAATGCCACCGACGACGCCGGTGTGGTGCAGGCTCCAGTACAACACCGGCGTGGGTGCGACGCCGATGTCCACCACGTTGTACCCACAGTCCGTGAGTCCTTTCACCAGCGCGTCGCGCAGCCCCGCTCCGCTGTGGCGGTTGTCGCGCCCCACCGCAACCGCGCCGGTGATGCCGCGCTGGCGCAGCAGCGTGGCGTAGCCGCGGCCGATCCCCTCGGCCGCCTCCAGCGTGAGGTCGTCGCCGACGACGCCTCGAATGTCGTATTGACGAAAAATGCCAGCGTTGATCATGAGTCCGTGGTCAGCGGGTGTTGGTGGAAGTTAACGTCCCCCAGACGTCAACGCCTCGCGGAAGGCGAGGCGTTGAGGTCCGGCTACTTGGCGAGGTCGGCGACCGCCGACGGGGCGGCCGGTGCTCGCGGAATGCTGTCTCGGCTCCAATTAATGAGCCGGTTCGGCACGAGTCCCAGGGCGAGGATGGCCAGTGCCGCGACCAGGACCACGCCACGGGTGAGTGGCCCGGCGCGTTCCGGATCCGGTGCGCCCTCCGGGCGCTGCTTCATGAACATCACGCGCACGACGTTCAGATAGTACCCCGCGGACACGACCGAGGTGAGCACCAGCACGACGGCCAGTGTCGTGAGCGGACGCGGCGCCTCGATGGCCGCCATCAGCAGGTACCACTTGCCGAAGAAGCCGATGCCGCCGAAGACGGGAAAGCCCATCAGCGAGAGCATGAACACGCTCATCGCGACGGCCAGCCACGGCCGCACGTGCCACAGCCCCTCGTAGTCCGACAGCTCGTTGCGCGCATCCCCTTCCGTGCCAACCGTGATGACCACCGCGAAAGCGCCGAAAGACGCGAGCGTGTACGCCACGATGTAGAACAGGAATGCCGCCGAGCCAGCCAAGGTTCCCGTTGCCACCGCGACCATCAGGTAGCCCGAGTGTGCGATGGACGAGTACGCCAGCAGTCGCTTGAGGTTGCGCTGCGACAGCGCGACGGTGTTGCCCACGAACATCGCCACGGCCGCCAGCCACCAGACCGGCTTGAACCAGGCGTCCCCCATTCCGGGGAGCGCCTCGAGCCAGACGCGCACGAACGTCGTGAAGGCGGCCGCCTTGACCGCGGTGGCCATGAACGCCGTGATCGGCGTTGGTGCACCCTCGTACACGTCCGGCGCCCACATATGGAAGGGTGCCGCCGCCACCTTGAAGCCGAAGCCCACCAGCAGCAGCGCCGTGCCGACGAGCGCCATGGGATGCGCCACGTAGTTGCCCGTCACGATCCGCTGGCCAATCTCATTGAGGTTGGTCGAACCGGTCGATCCGTAGATGAGCGCAATGCCGTAGAGCAGGAAGGCCGACGCGAACGCGCCGAGCAGGAAGTACTTGAGCGCGCCTTCCGCCGACTTGTTGCTGCGGCGGTTGAGTCCGGCGAGCACATAGACCGCCACCGACATCAGCTCGACGCCCAGGAAGACGATCATCAAGTCGCGCGCCGCCGCCAGCATCATCATCCCCGAGGTGGCGAAGAGCACGAGCACGTGCGACTCGGCGGGGAGGATGCGTTCGCGCGGGTTGTACTCGAGGCCGAGGGCGATGGCGCCGAACGCGCCGATGAGACAGACGACGTCGGCGGCCCAACGGAAGTTGTCCACCGCGATGACGCCGGCACCCGACGTGAGACCGCGACTGGCGTACCAGAGCACGACGGCGATGGTGGCGGCGATGAGCGCCAATGACGCGCGTCCCACCGAGCGCTGGTGCGCCTCGGAGTCGGGGCGCCACGCGGCCCAGAGCATCAAGACCATGGCGCCAGCCATGAGCAGCAGGTCGGGGCCCAGCGCCTGCATGAGCTGCGACGGATTCGCGAGATCGAAGTTCATTTATCGCGCCGTGTTGGAAGCGGTCACTGGAACCTGGCCCGCGGCGCTCTCGACATACGTCACCAGCCGGCGCGCGGCAGGCTCCGTCTTCTCGAGCAGCGGTTTGGGATAGACGCCAATCCAGAGAATGGCGGCAATCAGCGGGACAAGCAGGCCGATCTCGCGCCAGTTGAGGTCCGTGATGCCCTCGTTCTCGGGCTTGGACAGCTTGTTGTAGATGATGCGTTGGAGCGCCCACAGCAAGTACGCGGCGGCGAAGATGACGGCCGTCGCCGAAATCACGGCCGCGATAGGCTGCGTCTTGTAGGAGCCGACCAGTACCAGGAATTCACCGATGAAGCCGTTCGTTCCCGGCACGCCGATGCTGCTGAGCGACACCACCGTCAGAAT
The DNA here is from genome assembly GCA_021813725.1 of bacterium. Lineage (GTDB taxonomy): Bacteria > Gemmatimonadota > Gemmatimonadetes > Gemmatimonadales > Gemmatimonadaceae > PNKL01. The sequence goes on from JAKAJN010000035.1 coordinate 17,760, forward strand.
CGTCGCGAAAATCGGGACCACCTTGGCGATGCCGCCGTAGTCCTCGATCATGCGCGTGTGCCGCCGTTCGTAGATCATGCCGACGAGCAGGAACAGCGCCCCCGTCGAGATGCCGTGGTTCACGTTGACCAGCAGCGCCCCCTGCATGGACTCGGTGGTCAGCGCGAAGATGCCGAGCATCACGAAGCCGAGGTGGCTCACCGAGGAGTACGCGACGAGCTTCTTGAAGTCGGGCTGCACCATCGCGACCAAGGCGCCGTACACGATGCCGATGACCGCCAGTGCGATGACGAAGCTGCGGACCGCGGGATTCATTGCGGCCGCCGGGAAGAGCGGCAGCGCAAACCGGATGAAACCGAAGGTGCCCATCTTCAGCATGATCGCGGCCAGGATCACCGATCCGGCCGTCGGCGCTTCGACGTGCGCGTCAGGGAGCCAGGTATGGAACGGGAACATCGGCACCTTCACCGCGAACGCCAGCGCGAAGGCGCCGAAGAGCCACAGCGTCGTCGTCGGGTCGAGGTGCACGTTATTCAGGATGAAGTCGTAGCTGAAGTTCGGCGCCCCGGCCACCCGCGACGCCTCGGCGCCGAGGTACAGGATCGCGACCAGCATCAGCAGCGAGCCGATCATCGTATAGATGAAGAACTTGATCGCCGCGTAGAGCCGCCGTTCCCCGCCCCAGACGCCGATGATCAGGTACATCGGGACAAGCATGATCTCCCACATCACGTAGAAGAGCACGAGGTCGAGCGACATGAAGACGCCGAGCATGCCGACCGTCAGGATCAGCAGGTTGGCATAGTAGGCGTGCGGTTTGGTGCGGATGCTCGTCCAGCTGCCGAGCACCGCCAGCGGCATCATCAGCGTGGTCAGCAGGACGAGCACCATCGCGATGCCGTCGAGGCCGACCGCAAACCGGACGCCCCACTGCGGAATCCACGGCAGGTCCACCATGGCCTGCCATCCGGCCGCCGCCGGATCGATGGACCACCACAGCCCGAGGGAGAGAATGGCCTCCACCACAAAAAAGGCGAAGGCGAGGACCCGCACTTCACGCCAGCGCTGGTCGGCCGGATCCTTGGCCGACACCAGCGCATGCGCCCACAGCCCAACCGCGCCGATGGCCGGCAGCAGCAGCAGGACCGGAACGATCCAGGCGTTGTAATTGATCGACGACAGGAACGCGGTCATGGGTTACCGAAGGGTGAAGGCGCCGAGAAGGGTGATGACGCCGATCAGCAGGACCCAGGCGTACGTGCCTACCTGACCCGACTGAAGTTGCGATCCGATCCAGCCGAAGGCGCGCGCCAGCAGGGCGCTGCCGTTGACGAACAGTCCGTCGATGACGCCGGCATCGAAGCCCTTCCACAGGACGGTGCGCGACACGTTGACGGTCGGCTGCACGAAGGCGGCGTCATAGCCCTCGTCCACGAAGTACTTGTTCTCCAGCACGCGCTCGAGGCCGGCCGATGCTTCGGCCTGCTTCTTGGGCACCAGCGCGGCGGGCTTGAGCCGCCACACCGCGAAGGCAATGCCGGCCACCGCGATGAGGATGGCGGTGCCCACCAGCATCAGCTCGGTGTCGTGGGTCAGGTGCGGCGCCTGACCGAGCGTCGTGCGCAGGGCATTCTCGCCCACCACGGGCTCGAGCCAATGCTCGAGGCCGCCCACGGGTCCGATCGCACCGAGCAGCGCCGGTACGTTGAGCCAGCCGCCAACTGCCGCGAGCACCGCGAGCACCACCAGCGGACCCGTCATGATCCACGGCGCTTCCTTCAGGTGCGGCCGCTCGGCCTCGCCGGTCCGATTGGGTCCGTGGAAGGTGTAGAGCATCATGCGGGTCATGTAGATCGCCGTCAGCAGCGCCGACGCGAGCCCCAGCCCGTAGACGATCAACAGTACCGTGCCGCCCGGCAGGCCGAGCAGCGTCGATTCGGCAAGCGTCGAGTGATGAACGCGCGCGAAGACCGACGAGAGGATCTCGTCCTTCGAGAAGAAGCCCGAGAAGAGCGGAATGCCGGCGATCGCCAGTGTCGCCGTCCACATCAGATAGAACGTGACCGGCATGTACCGCCGCATCCCGCCCATGTTGCGCATGTCCTGCGCGTCGTCGTGGTTGTGGGTCGCGTGGTACGCCGCGTGCATGGCGTAGATCACCGAGCCCGACCCGAGGAACAGCAGCGCCTTGAAGAACGCGTGCGTCACCAGGTGGAAGATGCCGGCCACGTACGCGCCGACGCCCACGCCGATGAACATGTAGCCGAGCTGCGAGACCGTGGAGTACGCCAGCACCTTCTTGATGTCCCACTGCTTCAGTCCGATCGTCGCGGCGAAGAACGCCGTGACCGCGCCGACGAGCGCCACCGTGAGTTGGGCCACCGGCGCCATCGAGAAGATGCCCGACGCGCGCGCCACGAGATACACGCCCGCCGTCACCATCGTCGCCGCATGGATCAGGGCGGAGACCGGCGTGGGGCCCGCCATCGCGTCCGGCAGCCACACATACAGCGGAATCTGCGCGCTCTTGCCGGTGCAGCCGAGGAAGAGGAAGAGCGCAATCGCCGTGGCAATCACGCCACCCATCGGCAGCGCGGCCGCCTTCTCTGCCACGCCGAGGATGTCGAGCGTGCCAAGATTGGCGAACATCAGGAACATCGCGACGAGGAAGCCGAAGTCGCCGATGCGGTTGACGATGAAGGCCTTCTTCCCCGCGTCGGCATTGGCCTTCTCCGTGAACCAGAAGCCGATCAGCAGGTAGGAGCACAGCCCCACGCCCTCCCAGCCGACGAAGAGCAGCGGGTAGCTGCCGCCGAGCACGAGGACGAGCATGAAGAAGACGAACAGGTTCAGGTACGCGAAGTAGCGCGGGTACCCCGGGTCATCCTGCATGTAGCCGACGCTGAACAGATGGATCAGCATGCCGACGCCGGTGATGACCATCACCATCACCATCGACAGTGGGTCGAGCAGGATGGTCGCATTCAGGTTCAGGTCGCCGACGGGCATCCACGAGAAGAGCGTCTGAACGTACGGATGCTCCATCTCGACGCCGCGCATCGCAAAGAAGATGGCGGAAGCGAGCAGGAATGCCGCGACGAGGACACCCGGGCCGACGAGACTGACGATCGGCGCGAACTTGTGGCGCGGGGGATGACCGTGGTCGTCGTGACCGTGCGGGTCGTGACCGTGCGCGTCGCCAT
>JAKAJN010000002.1 GCA_021813725.1 bacterium
CGTCGCGTGCTGCGCGGCGATGCGACGGCGATCGCCCGTTGGCGCGCCGCCGCCGCCGGACGCGCGGACGGCGCTGCCACGGCTCGCCGTGAACCACGCATCCTGCACGTTCCCCGTCCGCCGACGTCATGAACGCGGTCCATTCCGCCCGGCGCGGACGGAGCGCAACTTCCCGGTGCATATGACCTTCTCCCTCGCGTTCATCGCGCATCAAGTGCATCGGCGCGGCGGTCAGGAGCGTGCCGCCGCGGAGGTGCTGACGCGCATCGCGCGGCGTGCTCGCGTGACGGTGATCGCCTCGGAATGCGAGCTGCCGGGCGTGGAGGTGAGTTGGCGACCTGTTGCGCCGGCCCCTCGCCCGCTGGCTGTGGGCTCGTTTCTCTTCGCGCGAGCGGCGCGCATTGAGGAACGTCGCGCCGGCTGCACGCTGAGCAACTGCATCGGCGCGTCGGCTTTCGACGCCGATGTGATCACCGCGCAGTACTGCCATGCGGCGTTCACGGCGCGTTTTGGCGGCTTGCGCGGCGGCAGCGCGATCGGCCGCGCGTGGCAGCGCGCGGCGCAGCAGGTCTTCGTGCAGCAGGAACGCCGCGCCTATGGCGCGCATCGCCTGCGGCGCGTGATCGCCGTCTCACGCGGCACGGCGCGCGAGCTGCACGAGTTCTATGGTGTGCCCGAGGCGCGGATCGCGGTTGTCCCCAACGGGGTAGACCACTCCGTCTTTCGTCCCGCGGCGGATGCGGCGGCCAAGCGTGCGTTGCGCGCCGAGCTGGGCTTCGGCGCCGACGCGTACGTGGTGCTCTTCTGTGGCGGCGACTGGGAGCGGAAGGGGCTGCGGGACGCGATTGACGCGGTGGCCGGACTCGCCGACACGGTGCTCTGCGTCGTGGGGCGCGGCGATGAGGCGGCAATGCGCGGGCACGCGGCACGGCGCAGTGCGGCGGCGCAGGTGCACTTTGCCGGGCTCTCCACGACACCCGAACGCTGGTATGCGGCGGCCGACGTGATGGTGCATCCGTCGCGCTACGAGGCGTTCTCCCTGGTGACGCTGGAGGGGGCCGCGGCCGGCCTTCCGCTGGTCACGCATGCCATCAATGGCACGGAAGATCTCATCGAGGATGGCGTGAACGGATACCTCACAGCCTTCGGCGGCGATGCGCTGCGAGCGCCGTTGCTGGCGCTGCGCGACGACACGGCACGGCGTGCCGCGATGTCGGCCGCCGCCGTCGAACGCTCGCGACGGTATGCATGGGACCGCGTGGCGGCGGAGTACTTCGACGTGCTGGCCGAGGCGGCGTCGTGACAGCGCGGCGGAACTGAGCGATGTGCGCCATCTGCGGATTGGTGCGACCGGACGCGGCGAGCCAGCGCGCGCGCGTGGAGGCGGCGAACTCCCGGATGGTGCACCGCGGTCCGGACGACGGAGGACTCTGGGCCGGCGACGGCATTTGCCTGGGCGCGCGTCGCCTCGCGATCCAGGACCTCTCCGCTGCCGGCCATCAGCCGATGACGAGCGATGATGGCCGATATGTCATCGTCTTCAACGGGGAGATCTACAACTTCGCGCGCCTGCGCGCGGCGTTGGGGTCGGACAGGGTGTATCGCGGGCACTCGGACACCGAGGTGCTGCTGCACGCGGTGCGCGCCTGGGGTTTCGACGAGACGGTGCGTCGCGCGCATGGCCAGTTCGCACTGGCGGTGTGGGACAGCGAACGTCGCATTCTGCGTGCCGCACGCGACCGGGCGGGCAAGAAGCCCTTCTTCTACGCGCAATCCGGCGAGGCCTTCGCCTTCGCATCGACGCTCAATGCACTGCTCGAGCTACTGCCGAGCCGCCCCGCGGTGGATCCGATCGCCCTTGATGCGTTCCTGACGTACCAGGCCGTGCCGGCGCCGATGACCATCTGGCGTGGCGTGCAGACGCTTCCTCCCGCACACACGCTGACTTTCGACACGCGCGATGGCGTGTGCCGCGTGGCGCGCTACTGGGACGTGTCGTACGCGACGAAGACGGCGATGGACGAGCCGGAGGTGCTCGCGGAGATCGAACGGATTGCGCGCCGTGCCGTGACGGATCGACTCGTTGCAGATCGCACGGTGGGCATCTTCCTCTCGGGTGGTGTGGACTCGTCGCTAGTGATGGCGCTGGCGGTCGAGTCGGGGGCCCAGGCGGTGGAAGCCATCGCGGTCGGCTTCGACGACCCGGAATACGATGAACGCCCCTTTGCGCGGCGCGTGGCGCAGCACCTTGGCGTTCGACTGCACGAGCGGTTGCTGCGTCCCAATGTCGTGAACGACCTCCCGGGCATCGTGTGGCACTATGGCCAGCCGCTGGCCGACGTGAGCATCGTGCCAAGCCACGACCTTTCGCGCGCGGCGCGCGATCTGATGGTGGTGGCGCTCAACGGCGATGGCGGCGACGAGCTGTTCGGTGGATACACGCGACCGATCGTCGCGCGCGCTGCCAGCACCTATCGGCGCCTCGTGCCGTCGCTCCTGCGGCGCGCCGCCGGGAATGCGCTGCACGAGCGGAGGCGCGGGCTCCTGAAGCACGCCGCGCAGTTGGCGCGTGCGGGCCTGACCGATGCCGCCGGCGCCTTCACGTACGAACGCGGCTTCCGCGCCCATCGGGCCGTGGCGTATTCCCCCGCACTCTTCGACGCCGTCGGCAGCTTCGATCCGGACGCGCTCTATCGTGACGTCTGGGACCGCGCCGACGGGGCCGACGACGTGGATCGCGCGCTGTACGGCGATTTCTGCACGTACTTCCCGGACCAGCTGCTCGCCAAGGCCGACGCCTCGTCCATGGCGCATTCGCTCGAGGCGCGCTCGCCGTTACTCGACACGGAGATGATCGAGTTCGCCGCGACGATTCCGACGCCGATGCGCCTGCGCGGCTGGGAGACCAAGCACCTTCTCAAGCAGTTGGCATCGCGCTTCGTCCCCCGCGATGTACTCTATCGCCGGAAGCGCGGCTTCGTGATGCCCGCCTCGCGCTGGATGCGCGGCGCACTCGGACCGTACGTGCGCGCAGCACTTGACAGCGCCTCCTTCCACGATCGAGGCTGGCTGCGGCCGGAGTTCACGCGCCGCCTGCTTACCGAGCATCAGCAGGGTGCGCGCGACTGGGGCGACCAACTCTTTACCCTGCTCGTCCTCGAGCTCTGGGCGCGGTTGTCACTGGATGGCTCGCTGCAGCGCGACGATTCGCTCGACGCGCTGCGCGAGGGGGGCTCAGCGCGTGGCGCGCCGAGCCGCGCGCTGCGCACCATCCAGGTGGGAATGGAGTGGTTTGACGAGAAGCCGGGCGGCCTCAATCGCGTCTACCGGGAACTCGTACGCCACTTGCCGGACGCGGGCGTGGACGTGCGCGGCATCGTGGCGGGCACTCCCGGCGTGTGGGCGCAGTCGCAGGGTCGGGTGGAGGGGGTGGTGACGCACACCGCGTCGCTGACGGCGCGCCTGCGGCGACTGCGGCGGGCGGCGAAGGTCGCCCTGCAAGCGGATCCGGACGCGATCGTGGTGGCGCACTTCGCACTGTACGCCGTGCCGTTGCTGGGCCTGCTGCGCGACCGGCACCGACGTTTCGTCTTCCACTTCCACGGTCCGTGGGCGCAGGAAGCGACGGCCGAGGAAATCCGCGGACTCGCCCCGCGATTGAAAGCGGGCGTCGAGCGGGCCGTGTATGGGCGCGCCGATGCGTGCATCGTGCTCTCGAGCGCGTTCGGACGCATTCTGCACGACTCGTTTGGCGTGCCGTGGGAGAAGATCCACGTGATTCCGGGCGGCGTGGAATGCCAGCGTTTCATGATTGATGCCTCCAAGCAGGTCTGCCGTGCCCGACTCGGCTGGCCCACCGACCGCCGCATCGTACTCACCGTTCGGCGACTGACGCGGCGCATGGGGCTCAGTCAGCTCGTCGCCGCAGCAGGGCTTCTCCGCCGCCGCGTGCCTGACGTGCTCGTGCTCATCGCCGGGCACGGTCCGCTCGAGGAGGAACTGCAGACCCAGATCGTACGCGCCGGTCTTGAGGACTACTGCCGGTTGACGGGCTTTATCAGCGAGGACGACCTGCCGGCCGCCTATCGCGCCGCCGACGTGAGCGTGGTGCCGTCGGTGGCGCTGGAGGGTTACGGACTCATCGTCCCCGAATCGCTGGCCGCAGGCACACCGGTGCTTGTGGCACCGGTGGGCGGGCTGCCGGAGACGGTGGAGGGGCTGTCGCCGCACTTGGTTCTGCCGGAAGTCTCGGCGGCGGCCATTGCACAGGGGCTCGGCGACGCCCTCTCCGGGGTGATGCCGCTGCCGAGCGAGGCGGAGTGCCGCGCGTATGCGCAGCGCCGCAACGACTGGCGGGTGATCGTGGCGCAGACGCGGCGCGTCTATGAGGGAGTGCACCTGCCGTGACGCTGCGAGTCCTCGCACTCGACCATGTGGGAGTCCTTGGCGGCGCCGAGCTGTCATTGCTCGACATCGCCAGCGCTTTCGGTGACGAGATGAGCGTGCGCCTGTTCGTGGACGGCCCCTTCCGCGACGCGCTGGCGAATCGTGGAGTGGACGTGCAGGTGCTCCCGATGGGTGCGCTGGCGAGCGTGCGGAAGGAGAGTCGAACGCCGTCTTTGGCGGCGCTCGCCGCCGCCTGGCGCCTGGCGGAGGTGGTGGCCAATGAAGCGGCATCCGCGGACGTGCTCTACGCGAATTCCCAGAAGGCGTTCGTCGTTGCGGCGCTCGCCGGACGTCGCGCCCGACGACCGGTGGTCTGGCACCTGCGCGACCTGCTTGGGGCGCCGCACTTCAGCGCGCTCAACACGCGGGGTGCGGTGATGCTCGCCAATTGGCTCGCGACGCGCGTCATCGCGAACTCGCACGCGACCGCCGACGCGTTCGTGCGCGCCGGCGGCCGAAGGGCGCTTGTGCGCGTCGTTCACAACGGCGTGGATCCCGCGCCGTTCGACGCTGTCAGCGGAGTCGCGCCGCGCGCGTTGCGTCACTCGCTGTCGCCCGACGCTGCCTACGTGATGGCGGTGTTTGGGCGATTGCACGAGTGGAAGGGACAGCAGGTCGCCATTGACGCACTGGCGCAACTTCCGGCGGAGTGCGCGCTCTGGGTCGTCGGTGCGCCGCTATTCGGCGAACTGGCGTTCGAGACCGCGCTGCGGGAGCAGGCGGCACGGCTCGGGCTCACCGCGCGCGTGCGCTTCCTTGGCTTTCGCAACGACATCGCGCCGCTGATGCGTGCCGCGGACGTGATCGTGCACACCTCCACGTGGCCCGAACCATTCGGACGCGTGATCGTCGAAGGAATGCTGGCGTGCCGTCCGGTTGTCGCGGCATCCGCGGGGGGCGTTGGCGAGATCGTGACGCACGAGGAGACGGGCGTGCTGGTGGCGCCCGGTGATGCCGCGGCACTGGCACAGGCCGTCACCGCACTTCGGGCGAGCCCCGCGCGCGCTGCCAGGCTGGCCGAGGCGGGCGCCGCGCACGCACGCCGTACCTTCGGGGTGCCGGCAATGGTCGACGGTGTGCGCCGCGTGCTCGACGAGGTGCTGGCGTGATGCGCGTGGCCATCGTGCACGACTATCTGAACCAGATGGGCGGTGCGGAGCGCGTGGTCGAGAGCTTCCATCGGTTGTGGCCCGATGCGCCGATCTTCACCACCATAGCTGACCGCAGCGTGATGAGCGCCGCGCTGCGCGGCGCCGACGTCCGCGTCTCGTGGATGCAGCGGCTTCCCGCGTGGCGACGTCACTTTCGCGCCTATCTGCCGCTGTATCCACTGGCGATCGAGAGCTTCGACCTCCGCGGTTACGACGTGGTCGTCTCGAGCAGCAGTGCCTGGGCAAAGGCCGCACGCACGCCACCGGAGACGACGCACATCTGCTATTGCCACACGCCGATGCGCTGGGTGTGGGACTACGAGCGCTACGTGGCGCGCGAGCGCTTCGGACCTGTCACGCGCCTCGCGTTGCCTCCCGTCATCGCGGCCCTGCGCCAGTGGGACGTGCGGACGGCATCGCGCCCCACTCATCTGGTCGTGAACTCCCAGGTCGTGCAGGAACGCGTGCGACGCTGCTGGGGGCGTGAAAGCGTGCTGCTGCATCCGCCCGTCGACACGGGACGATTCGCCGTCGGCGCCGGCGAGGGACGCGCCCATCTCGTCGTCTCGCGCCTGGCCCACTACAAGCGCATCGACCTTGCCGTGGCGACCTTCACGCAGCTCGGCCTTCCGCTCGAGATCATCGGCGACGGTCCGGCACGCCGCTCACTCGAGGAGATGGCGGGTCCGACCATCATCTTCCGCGGAAGGGTCAGCGACGCCGGAGTCGCCGAGGCGATGCGCGACTGCCGCGCGCTGATCTTCCCGGGCGAAGAAGATTTTGGCATCACGCCGCTGGAAGCCAACGCCTGCGGTCGGCCAGTCATCGCCTTCGGTGCCGGTGGTGCGCGGGAAACCGTACGCGCCGGCGTCACGGGCGTACTCTTCGCGGAGCAGACTGCGACGGCGCTTGCCGCGGCCGTGCGGCACGCCGAAAGCGTCGCGTGGGATGCCGCGGTCATCCGCCGTCACGCCGAGCAGTACTCCGTGGAGCGCTTCGAGTCGAGCTTCCGCGAGTTCGTCGAGCGCGCGTCGCGGCGCTAGTCAGCGCCGCACGGCCGCCAGCAGACGTTTGGCCCAGCCGCGCAGTTGCGCATCGCCGCGGGCCGCCACCGCAAAGACAGGCGCCAGCCCGACGCGCAGGAGCAGCACGCGCAGGTGCACGCGCCAGCCGTTGTCGAGTTCATACAACATCGGCACGAGCTCCGCGCGTTCGGCGGCGGTGATCCACGGCATGAACACCGACGTCGCGAACCGCACCGCGGCGCGCGAGCGGGCGCGTTTCACCTCGGACACGCGCCATCCGCGCCGCCTGTAGGCCTCGATAAACGGACCGTGAAAGAGCCGAGTCAGTCCGCGCAGGTGCATCGCCTTGCGGTGGTGCCGCGTCCCCTGCGCGTCGCCCCAGACACGATAGTGCGCGAGCACGTCACTGACATAGACGTTGCCGTACCCCAGATCAGCCAGGCGCACCGACAGGTCGTAATCCTCGGTATAGCTCGGACGGTCGTGATAATAGTTGGCGCGTCGCAGTGCCTCGGCGCGGAACATCAGGATGTTCGCGACCGTCTTGTAGCCCTTCAGCGCGTCGCGCAACGCCGCGTCTGCACCGACAAACTCGCTCGGGCGAAACAGGTGGCTGACGCTCTGCACCACATCGTTGCCGTCGATGACGGCGACAGATGAGTGCGCATAGGCCGCGTCCGGGTGCGCGACCAACCGCTCCAGCAGCACGCGCACGTAGTCCGGCAGCAGCAGATCATCCGAGTCGAGTCGCACGACGAATTCCGCGGCGGGCTGCTTCAGCACCCACGAGGCATTCTCCGCGATGCCCAGGTTCTTGTCGTGCCGGTGGTAGTGCACCCGCGGATCGCGGGCGGCCAGCGCCGCCATCACCGCTGGCGTGTTGTCGGTGCTGGCGTCATCCGACACCCAGACTTCCACGTGCGGATAGCCGGTCTGGCGCAGGGCGCTCTCGACGGCGCGTCCGACAAATTGCGCCTGATTGTAGGTTGGGATGCAGACAGCGACGGTCGGTCTGTCCGCGCCGCTCATCGCCCGTCCATCCGACAGGCCGTCACCGGGATGATGCACGCGCGGCGCCTAGCGCCAGCCGATGCCCGCCGTCAGGCGGAGCCACATGCCATCTGGCCCAACGTCCGGACCACCAATCACCTTGCGGCTGTCGAGCTTCCACGCGGCGCGGTTGGGGGCGAACTTCCGGCCCAGTCGCGCGCCGAACGTCAGTCCAAAGCGGTCGCCAACGGAACGCAGCACCAGCCAGTCGGCACCGACGGCCGGCTCGAAGAGCAGATACGTGGCTTCGAGCGTGGACGAGTAGTTCGGGTGCAGCACGACGTCGGTAAAACTGGGATCCGCACCGGCGGCGGGCGCACCGCCGCCATTGCGATCGGAGAGCGTCAGGGACATTCGGCCCGCACCGATGCCCACCATCGGATAGACGTTGAGATGCCGCCCCGCCCACCAGGTGTAGCCCACCTGCGCGAGATAGAACTGGCTCTTGAGGGACGACGTCTTGCCGCCGGTGGGGTCGCCTTCCTCGCCGAAATCAGTCATGGCGAACTCGCCGCCCAGAATCATGCGCCCGTAGCCGAAGCGGGCACCGCCGCCGTACGAGATGGCGTCGTTGGAAACGGCGAAGTACCCGGCCGTGTCCAGTCTCGCGTTCAGGTCGCCGGTGAATGCAATGCTGCCACCGGAGCCAAAGAAGATGCTGGCGAACGGAAAGGCGCCGCCGAAGCCGACGCCCTCACCGCGAGCCCCTTGGGCCGCGAGTGGTGCCGCCAGTAGGATGGCAAGAACGACGAGGCGCGCCGATCGGGAGAGCGCGGACGGCAATCGGTTCATCATGCGGATTCGGTCGCGGAGTGGCGTCCCGGACGGTGCAGGACGCCAATAACATAGCGTTGCTCTTCCGCCGACGCGCCCCTCGTTCGCACTCTGACGGGCGAAGAACACAGGAGCGGCGCATCGCAGCGCTGCAGGCCTGTCAGTATGCGAACGATATTGTCTGGGCACGCGCGTCCGAAATCGATGGCGCTTTGCGTTTTTAATGTCGCTATAAACTCGCGATAATGTCGCTATAGTGATACTAATATCTGCGGTCAGATCCAAGATTGGCTCAGCCGGGCTTGGCGATGTTGGCACCCGCCTGCGGTGCCGTGAGCAACGCGATCGCCGCGGCGACCGCTTCGCGCGTGCCGGCAAGGGCGAGCACATCCCCTGCCCGAATCACATCGGCGCCGCGTGGAATGAGTATGCGCTCCTCTCCGCGGGTGATCGCCAGCACACCGGCGCCGGTTTGCGCCCGCACGTTGAGTGCACGCAGCGATTGGCCCGCGGCGACGTGCGATTCGCTGATGGCGATGCCGACCGGCGCCCCCATGCCGGGCAGCAACTCATCAGCGTGCGCGATGGGTTGCGGCACGGGATGCACGCCGGTCTCCGCCATCTGGTGCCGGAGTGCCGACACAAGCAACTGCGCCCCTGCCTCCGCGTGCCCCTGCAACGTCGTGGCGCTGTGCCAGACGAGCGCCCCGATGATCACCACGAGTAGCAGGAGCGCCGCGGCGCCGCGCAAGGGGGGCAGGAACGGCTGGACAACCGCCACCACCGGAACGCCGGCCAGCAGCAGGATGCCGCCCTGCAGTGACACGGCAAGCGCGCGACGCGGCGCGAAGCCGAAGTCGGCGCCTCGCACCGGCAGAGGCAGCGCCCGCTCGGAGAGCAGGTCGGCGATCTTGCGCGCCGACCGAAAGAGGCCGAGTACCAGTGGAGCTGCCGCCAGCGCGGCGAGCGCGAGCACCAGCAGTTGCGCGCCCTGCGGGCCTGCGCCGATGCCGCGTTGCAGCAGCGCAACGCCGCGCGGCATCTCTACCGCCGCCGCGACGACAATGGCAATCAGCACACCGACGTCGAGAAAGAGGAACCCGACGAGTTGCCGTTCGCGCGAACGCTGCGGCGTCGCGCCGCTCCGCCGCAACGCCTCGAACCACGAGCCGTACAGTGCCACGAATGTCTGCAGTGGCGCCGGCAGCGCCCGGTCAATGCGGGCCGCAATCCCCGCCGATGACGCAATGAGCACCGGAGTTGCCAGCGTCGTGACCGCTGACGCGGCGACGGCGATGGGGAGGAGCTGCTCACCCACGGCACCGGATGCGACCCCGACGCCGACGATGATGAACGAGAACTCGCCAATCTGCGCGAGGCTCAGGGCAGCGCGCACACTCGTGCGAACGTCGCGTCCCGAAAGGAAGACCGCGGCCGACACCGCCACCGCCTTGCCACCCATCACGACCGCGACCATCACCACCGCCGCCATCCAATGCTGCACCACCAGCGCAGGGTCGATCGACATGCCGACGGCGACGAAGAAAATCGCAGCGAACAGGTCGCGCACCGGAGCGATGAGTGTGGCTACGGTGTGATGCGCACCCGACTCCGCCACGAGCGCGCCCATCAGGAAGGCGCCAAGGGCGGCGGAGTAGCCGAACGTGACCGCAAGGAGCGCGGCGACGAAGGCGAGCCCGACCGCCGTCACCAGCGTGGTCTCATCACGCCGCAGCCGCGCCACGGAGCGCATGAAGCGCGGCACGACGAGCAGGCCGACGCCGATGAGCGCCGCGAGAAAGGTGGCGAGTTGAAGGATCGTCCCGCCGAACGCACGGGCCGAGAGCGCGTGGCCGCTTCCGACGGCGGTGAGCGCGGCAAGAAGCAGGATCGCGATGAGATCCTCGAAGACGAGGATGCCGAAGACCGCATCACGCACCGCCGGTTCCACTGGGCGCTCGCCAAAGGCGCGGGCGATGATCGTCGTCGACGAGATGGCGACGATGGCGCCGGTGAAGATCGCCTCGCGCGACGTCCATCCGAGCGCCTCGGCCGTTGCCACGCCGAGGCCGAACATCGCGGCCGTCTCGAGCAGTGCGACGAGTCCCGACACCGGCGCCATACGCAGCATGCGGCGGAGCGAGAACTCGAGCCCGATGGAGAACATCAACAGCACCACACCCACTTCGGCGAGCGACGACACCGTGGCCGCGTCGGCGACGAGCGGCACCGGGACGTGCGGTCCGACGATCATTCCCGCGATCAGATAGCCGAAGACGACGGGGAGTCGGATGCGCTGGCACAGCACCGTCGTCACGGCGGCAACGCCGCAGACGACGGCGAGCGTGTAGAGGAACGAGCCGGCTTCGTGCATCCCGGGGAGAGTGGCGAACGGTAGGCTGGCCCGCAACCGCCAGCGACTGCCCGTGGTGCATTGCGTCCACGGAAGCGAAATTGCGCCCGTGCATCGCCCGGAAAACACCCCGCGTCCGGCCAGTCCGCGCATTCCGTCGCTCGACGGGTGCCGGGCGCTCTCCATCGCGCTCGTCGTGCTCTACCACTTGGCATCACAAGTGGGCGCACCCCACGCGTTGCGGCGCGTCGGTGATGTCACGCACTCGGGCGGGTTGGGGGTGCGCATCTTCTTCGCCATTTCCGGCTACCTGATCACCACGCTGCTGCTCTCGGAGATTCAGAAGACCGGCGACCTCTCGCTCCGCCGGTTCTATTTCCGACGCACCCTGCGCATCCTGCCGCCGTACTACGTGTATCTGGCGTGCATCATGGCGCTCACGACAGCGGGAGTTTTCACGTTGGGACCGGGTGACGCACTGCATGCCTGGACATTCACCACGAACTTCAATGCGCTCACAGCCGCCTGGCCGGTGGTGCACAGCTGGTCACTGTCCATCGAGGAACAGTTCTACCTGCTCTGGCCAGGACTCCTGCTCCTGCTTGGGCCGCGCCGAGCGCGCCCGGCGCTCGTCACGGTGATCATCGCCGCAGCGCTGTGGCGGATGGCCGCGTACGCGCGTCTCATCACCATTGGCGAAGCGGCGCAATACGCCTTCCGTGGCGTGGCGGACTGGCTGGCGTGCGGTGCGCTGCTTGCTCTTGTGCGGCCGTGGCTGCACGCGCACCGCGGGTATTCCACCTTGCTGGCGCACCCGCTCCTTCCCGTGGGCGGCATATTGGTGGTGGCCGGCGCATGGACCGGACTCGGGTACTGGCGGCGCGCCGACCTGCTGATGCCAGGAGCGGTGATCGGTACAGTGCTGCTGCTCGACTGGGCGATGACGCATCCCGAGCACCTGCTGGCCCGACCGCTCAACTGGGAGCCGATTGCCTGGGTCGGGCGGCTCTCGTATTCCCTCTACCTCTGGCAGGAGCCATTCCTCCCGGGGGAGCCCAGCCGCTGGTGGGAGCAGGCGCCGCTGAACGTGGCGCTGGCGCTGGGCGCGGCGATGGTCTCCTACTATCTGGTGGAGCGTCCGGCGCTCAATTGGCGCGCCCGTCTCGAGCCGCGACTCGCGTGGCTCTGGCCCGTGCACCGGACGCCCGACGCACGGTAAATTGCGGTCGTTGCCGCCTCCCCCCGTTTCACCACGACGACTATGCCCACTCTTGCATTTTCCGCACTGCCCGCCGAGTCGCGCGTCTGGCTCTTCGGCGCGGCCGCGCCCATTGACGACGTGGACGAGCAGCGGGTGCTCACCACGGTGGACCAGTTCCTCGCCGGTTGGCAGGCGCACGGCCAGCCGCTCTACGCCGGGCGCGATTGGCGCGACGGACGATTCCTCGCGATCGGCGTGGACACGTCGCGCGAGGGCGCCTCAGGGTGTTCGGTTGACGGGCTGTTTCGCGCGCTGAAGGCGATCGAGGGCGGTATCGGCACGACGCTGCTCGACCACTCGCTCGTCTACTATCGCGACGGCGCGGGCTTCGTGCACGCCGTGTCGCGCGACGACTTCGCGCTGCTGGCCCGCGACGGACACGTGGGGCCGGACACGCCGGTGATGGACCTGTCCATCACGGACGCCGGTGCGTACCGCGCGGGGTTTGAGCGGCGCGCCGGCGACAGCTGGCACGCCGCTCTGCTCACGACCCACTAGCGACCGGCTAGACCCGCTGCCAATCGGCTTGCCAGTCCTTGATGGCGAGCTTGATGGCCTTCTGCTCGGTCAGTTCGCCGGCGAGCACGCGCTGCACGAGCCCAGGCAGTTCCGCATCACTCGCGAAGCGCAGCCCAACCAACTGTTTGACGTTGAGTCGCGGGATCTCGGCGTGCAGCGCTGCCGGGAGAACCTCGCGCAGGCGCAGGCGCATCTCAAGCCGAATGAGGCGATCCTGCACGGTGGTCGCCATCAAGCGCGCGGACGCGACAAGAGCGAGGATGCCGACCGCGAGCACCACGTTCCAGATGGCGTAGCGGGTGCCGTAGTAGTACGCGTGCCGGATCTGTACTACCAGATTGACCAGCGCGATGGGGCTGGCGATGAAGTGGTAGAACGGTTCGAAGCGCGTGTGGTTACCGTAATTCTGGACCTTGTCTGCCATGAGAAACCTCGGGGAAGGAAGCGGGCATCGGCGCCGCGGGCTTGCGTCCGAAGATGCCACGGGCCAGGCGGCCCGGCAAACGACGCGCTACGCGCGCGTCACGCCGAGTGCACGACACGAGCCTCGGTGACCGATGACCTCACACGGGAGCGGTGCCGCCGTCCTGCGATCCGCCTCTTGCGACTACCAGTGATGCCTACGGGCGCCGTATCATTGAACGTGCGTGCCTGATGTCCTCTTGCGCATGTGAGATCTGCCATCCGCTCCCATGTAACGATGCGATTCCGACCGCTCTCTCTCGCAAGGCTTGCGCACCGGCTCGTCGATGTGCTGCAGCGGCGCAGCGTCAGTTCGTGGGTGGCACGGCAGGCGCGACTGCAGTTGATCCAAGTGGGGGCCAACGATGGTGTCATGGCGGATCCAATCCGTGAGATCGTCCTGCGGCCAAACGTGCACGCGGTACTCGTCGAGCCGGTCCCGGACGTGTTCGCCCGGCTGGCTCAGACGTACGCACTGCAATCCCGCGTGGTTTGCCGTCAGGTCGCTGTCGTGCCCGATGACGACCGGCTAAGCGTTCCTTTCTTCCGCTTCGTGCCGAAGCCTGGCGCGCATTGGGATGAACTGTACACGGGGTGGGGTTCCACGCGACGCGACCACTTGGAGAAATTCCGAGAGTTCGTGCCCGATTTCGACTCACTCGTCCAGATGGAGTCCGTACCAGCCACCACATTGGCCAAGCTGTTCGCTTCGACAGGGTGGTCGACGATTGACATGCTGCAGATGGACGTCGAAGGGCTCGACGTCGCGCTCATGGAGAGCATGCCTTTCGATTCGTGGGTGCCTCGCATCATTCGGTTCGAGCACATCCACAGTGACCGTGACCGGCTGCTCAGGCTGTTGAGTCGCCTACACGCGATCGGCTACCGGACTTTCAGTCACGGGTTCGACACGCTCTGCATACGTGTCGAGGAGATGCCTCACTTCCGCATGCTCAGCTTGATCCAGCGGCTTCACCCGGCATGGTTCGTGCCGCCGCGATGACAGCGGCACTTACCAGTAGCATCCCCCTTCGACGTCATGCCAGCGTGGCGGACGATTCGTTAGGTCGGGATGAACCCAGGCGGCGTTGAAGAGACGTTGAAAGAACGGCATCTCGTCCCATCGCCTCCCCCTGATGCCAAAGAGGATCTGAGTCGCACCGCCGAGATGCACGGCTTGCCGCCCCATACGTTTGACTGCGGCCGCCAGAGGCAGGCCGTACGCTCCGGCCCCGATAATGGCGACGTCAAACGACTGACCGGCGATCGATTGCGTCATCGCGTCCAACGCCTCAAACCAATCGGCGTGCTTCGGACGCGCCCCGGCGTTCGAGACGATCGCGGTGACCGTCCGAAGGGTGAACTGCGGGAGGACCTCACGATCCGGGAAAAGCCGTTCCCGCTTCGCAAACTGCGCGCGAATTAGATCCGCAAGCGGGTGCACGACCAACACTGTCCGGCCGCGCAGTACACGGGACCACGGCGCCGTATGGTAGTACGGTTCCAGATCCACTAACGGCACGCGCTTTGCTTTCAAGCCAAGCGACACCAGCGTGCGCTCGCCGGGGAGCCACGATCCGAGAATGTCCACCGACGGCACATCCGCGAGCATTCGGTCCGCGAAGCGGGCGAGCATTTGAGGAGTGGCGGGAAACAGCCCGGTGTGCAATTCCATCGCGCTGAGGAATGCGGCGTCCCACCACGGCGCCGGCGCGGCACCGAGGAGGTACCGCAGGTGGGAAGCGAGGCGAACGCCGCCGCCGCCGATGGCGAGGTGGCGCAACACTGCCTCGAGTTCCCCGGCACCGAAGCGCGCGATCAGCGCTGGGGCGGGGCGTTCCAGCGTCGTGTAGATGAGGTGACCGGCGTCCTCGCCGCTGACCGCAGGCTTCCATGCACGACCTATCGGCCGAGCAGGCGCAATGCGCTCCCGTAGATCGTGCAGGGCGCGCCAGCCCCGTTGCGCGATGGAGAGGTGGGACGCCGATGCGACTTTCGCCGCTTGGTGGTCAGGCACCGCTGACGATCCAGGAATAGTCCTCGAGGTACGCCATGTGCTCGGGATTCCAATCGTAATCCGGCCTGACGAGGCCATCCATCGTGACCTCGAAGGGACAGATATGCCTCAGCAGGTCGAAAGTCTGATGCGTTGACCTGTCGTTCAGCCAGATGGTGATGGTGTAGTGGCCCATCATGAGCCGATAGCGTGGAACGTCGAACCGCACGACGAAGCGTCCGACGGCATTCCGAAACGCTGGACCGTCCCCATAAATCCAAAAGTGATTGACCGAGCGCTCGGATTCGTCTGTGACGTGCACCGAGAAGCATAGCTTGGGTACCCGATCTGCGACGTCAATCTCAACCTCAATCGCGAAAGGATCACCGTGGCGATGGACTCCCTCGCTCACCGAAGTCTTCAGCCGAGCTGATCGCACGTGCGTGCCCGTGCGGCCCGGAGGTGAGGCGTACGCATACGGCGACCCGGCGCCCTCCGCCTGCAGTGCGCGATAGAACGCGAGACCGTCGGTGGTCGGTCCGTCGAAGGCGATGCGCCCGCGCTCCAGCACCAACGTGCGCGTCGTCAGCGTCGACACGGCATGCAGCGCGTGACTCACGAAGAGAACGGTGCGCCCCGCGCCGGCCACCTCGCCCATCTTGCCGAGACACTTGCGCTGGAACTCCTGGTCGCCGACGGCGAGCACCTCATCCACGACGAGAATCTCGGCGTCGAGGTGGGCCGCGACGGCGAAGGCAAGGCGCATGTACATGCCGCTACTGTAGCGCTTGACCGGCGTGTCGATGAACGGTTCGATCCCCGCGAACGCCACGATCTCGTCGAAGCGCTGTGCCACCTCCCGTCGGCGCATGCCCAGAATCGCGCCGTTGAGGAAGATGTTCTCGCGCCCGGTCAGCTCGGGGTGGAAGCCGGTGCCCACTTCGATGAGCGAACCGACGCGGCCACGCAGGTCGGCCCAGCCGGTGGTGGGCGTCGTGATGCGGCTCAGCAGCTTGAGCAGCGTGCTCTTGCCGGCGCCATTGCGCCCGATGATGCCAACCGCCTGTCCGCGCGGAATGTCAAAGGTGGCATCCTGCAGCGCCCAGAAGGGCTCGCCAGCGGTTCCGCCCAGCGGGTGTCGCACCGCGCGCACGAGTTTCTCAGCGAGCGTGGTGGCGCGCAGGCCGCGGCCGATGCGGTACGCCTTGCCGAGCCCCTCAGCCTGGATGGCGAGCGCGTCAGATTTCATCGGCGAAGCTCCGCTCGATGCCGCGGAAGACGGCGGCGCCAAGGATGAGATTCGCAGCCGCGAAGCCGGCGCTGTACCAGAGCGCCGGCCACCCGGGCGCCGGCGTGCCGAGCAGCGACCAGCGCAGAAGCTCGAGTGGCGCCGCCAACGGATTGGCATAGTAGAGCGCCTGCCAGCGAGCCGGAACCGCGGAGGACGCGTACGCCACCGGGCTGGCGTAGAGCGCAAGCTGGATGCCGACGGGAATCAGGTACTGCACGTCGCGGTAGCGCACGGCGAGTGCGGCAGCCGCAAATCCGGCGCCGAGGGCGAGCGCAGCCAGCAACACCACGGCAACCGGCGCGCCCAGCAGACGCGCATCGAAGGCATGCCCCTGCAGCAGCGCGATGGCGACGAAGACAGCGAAGGTCACCAGCAGGTCGACCAGCGCCGCCGGCACGACCGCCAGCGGCAGGATGAGCCGCGGGAAATACACGCGCGACACGAGCTGCGGATTCTGGATGAGCGACGTGCTGGCGCGCGTGAGCACGCTCGAGAAGAAGTTCCACCCGGCGAGCGCCGCGAGCGCGAACAGCAGGTAGGGTTGACCGTCGGTCGGAACGTGCGCGATGCTGCCGAAGACGAAGGCGAAAATGCCGGCTGCCGCGAGCGGCTGGAGTACCACCCACGCCACGCCGAGGAACGTCTGGCGGTAGCGCAGCCGCAGGTCGCGCGTGCCGAGCGCCTCGAACAGGTCGCGATAGCGCCAGAGCTCGCGCACGGCGCGAATCGGCGAACCGCGCCCCGCGCCGATGCGGACGACCGGCTCGTCGCTCACGCGGAGCCCCGCGGCAACGCCATCGTCTCGGCGCGCGCCAGCGTGATGCCCTCACGCAGGAACGCGGAGTAGACACGCAGCAGGATCGCCTGGCGAACATCCAGCGCCACGTCGTATTCGGGGTGCGTCACGTAGAACGCCGTCTCGTATTCATGCCCGGCGAGGGTGGTCCCCATCAGGTGCGAGCGCTGGAACGTCACGTACGGCTGGCCTTCGATTGCCTGGCGAAAGACGTCGGGCACACGCGAGAGCTGCACGGCATCGGTGCTCAACGCAATTGTCGTCTGCAGCGCGAACCGGCGGCCCGGCATGCGGGCGTAGTTGCGGATGCGACTCTTGAGCAGGTCGGCGTTGGAGAAGACCACCAGCTCGCCGCTCAGGCTGCGCATGCGGGTCGTCTTCAGCCCGACCCGCTCGATGGTGCCCTGAAAGCCGTCGACCACGATAAAATCGCCGACGACGAATGGCTTGTCGAGCACGATCGACAGGGCGGCGAACAGGTCGCCGAGCACGTTTTGTACCGCGAGCGCAATCGCGATGCCACCGACCCCGAGCCCGGTGATGAGCGTCGTGATGTTGACGCCATAGTTCTGCAGGGCGAGCAGCACCAGGAGGCTCCACAACGCCACGCGCACGCCAAAGCCGAGTGCCGCGATCGTCGTGCGGTCGCTCTGCTGGGGATTGTTGCGCGCCCACTGCCCGAGCCAGAACGCGACAATCACGTTGGTCCACGCAAAGCCCTGCAGGACCAGCGCCAGGATCTTCACGATCCGCACCGCCTCGTCGGCCGGCGGCGGGAAGGCGATGAAGGCGTCCACGCCGACCAGCGCGACGAAGACGAACAGCGAGGTGCGGATGCCTCGGACCAGCTCGATGGCAAAGTCGTCGGCCACCGTGTCGGTCTGCTCGGCCAGCTTGGCGAGGCGATACTCGGTCACACGGCGCATCACCCAGAGCACTGCCATGCCCAGACCCGCCGCCGCTGCTGCCTGCAGCCAGCGCTGCGGCGTGCCGCCGAGGATGACGTCGCCGGTCATGAGGCGATCTGCCGCCTCGGCCGCGCGTTGCATGGTTGACGTGTCAGCGGTCAGCATCGGGAGGGGACGGCGCGGGCGCGCGGGCTCGAACGATCGATGAGCGTGCCGCGTTGATCAATGCGGAGGCAGTTGCCCCCGCCTACCGCCTGAAGTTACGCTCCTGAGGCAGACCCGTCAGCCCATCCGCCGGGAACAGTTTCACCAGTTTCCCGGTACGTCAGCAGACCCCCCAGCCCCCCGTGCCATGCTGATCCGCCTCGCCGCGCCGAAGGACGTGCGCCCTTCGGACATCACGCCGGAGTCGATGTATCTGTCCCGCCGCGAATGGCTCGCGGCCGCCGGACTCACGGTCGGCGCCATCGCTGGCGCCGCGGCGCTGTGGCCGCGCCGAGCGTCGGCGCAGCAGGCGCCGGGGAAGCCGTACGGCCTTCAACCCGACGACCGGCCGACGCCGTGGGAGGACGTGACCTCCTACAACAACTTCTACGAATTCGGCACCGACAAGTCGGATCCCGCGCAGGAAGCGCGCGACTTCAAGCCGCTGCCGTGGACCGTGCAGGTGGAGGGACTGGTGAAGAAACCCGGCGCCTATGCGCTCGAGGACTTCCTCAAGCCGTCCAAGCTCGAGGACCGCATCTACCGCCACCGTTGCGTCGAGGCGTGGTCAATGGTGGTGCCGTGGCGCGGTATCATGCTGGCCGACGTGCTCAAGCGCGCCGAGCCAACCGCGGGGGCCAAATACGTGGCGTTCACCACGCTGTACGACCCGGCGCGCATGCCCGGACAGCGCTACCCCGTGCTTCGCTGGCCGTACACTGAGGGGCTGCGGCTCGACGAGGCGATGCATCCGCTGACGCTGCTCGTGACGGGTGTCTACGGTCGCGACTTGCCCAATCAGAACGGCGCGCCGCTCCGGCTCGTCGTCCCGTGGAAGTACGGCTTCAAGGGAATCAAGTCCATCGTCCGCATTCGACTCACGGACGCGCAGCCGGCAACAGCCTGGAATGTCTCGGCACCGAATGAATATGGGTTCTACAGCAACGTGAACCCGACCGTGGACCATCCGCGTTGGAGTCAGGCCAAGGAGCGTCGCATCGGGGAGTTTCTGCGCCGCCCGACGCTGATGTTCAATGGTTACGCCGATCAGGTTGCCTCGATGTATTCTGGGATGGATCTGCGGCGGAACTACTAGGGGGACGGGGGCGGGGTGCGGGGGATTGAGGCGGAGCGAGGCGTGTGGGCACGGGTGAGTCGGGTTTCCCGTCCCCGGTGGTGGTCGTGGGCGGTCTGGACCGTGGTGCTCGTTCCGGGGCCGCTCGTCGTCGCGGCCCTGATGTCCGACTTCTTGCAGGGGACCCGCTGGCTCGGGTCGAATCCCGTCAAGGAAGGCGAGCTGATCCTGGGCGAATGGACCATCAGGTACCTCGTCGCCGCACTCGCCATCACGCCACTGCGGCGAACGTTCGGGTGGAACTGGCTGCAGCGCGACCGCCGCACCTTCGGGCTGGCCGCGTTCTTCTACGGACTCACGCACTTTCTCTGGTACGCGCTCATCGACATTCAGCTCGACGGCGCCGAGCTGGCCAAGGACCTGACGAAACGCACATACATCGTGGTCGGCTTCACCGCCCTGTTGGTGATGCTGCCGTTGGCGCTGACGTCCACGCGTGCGGCCATTGCGCACTTGAAGCGTCGTTGGGTGACACTGCACCGTGCCGTGTATGCCGTGCCGGCGCTCGGTATCGCCCACTGGTGGATGTCGGTGAAGGCCGACATCGGCGAGCCGATCGTGTACAGCTTCGTCTTTGCGGTGCTCCTCGGCTGGCGCGTGTGGCATGCGCGGCGCGACACTTCAGGCAATGCCACCGCGATCCAACCCCGCGCGTCCACTTCGTGACGCCCTGATCATCACCGCGCCAGGGCTCGAGGCACTGGCGTGCGAGGAGCTGCGCGCTCTGGGCATTGCGGCGGATGAGACGTCTCCGGGCGCGGTATCGGCGGTGCTGAGCGATCGCGACGTGATGCGCGCCAACCTGCACCTGCGCACTGCGAGCCGCGTGGTGCTACGGCTCGCCGAGTTCAAGGCGCTCACCTTCGCCGATGTCGAGCGTCACGCCAAGCGCGTACCGTGGGAGACGGTCGTGACAACGGGCTGTCGCGTGCGACTGCGCGTGACGTGCCGCAAGTCGCGGCTGTACCACTCGGGGGCCGTGGCACAGCGCCTGATGGACGCCCTGCAGCGGCGCGTGCCGGGCGCCAAGCCGGCCGACGCCGTCTCTGCGGACGACGAGGACGGCGCTGGTGAGCAGTTGTTCATCGTGCGGCTCTTTCGCGACCAACTGCTGCTCAGTGCCGACACGTCGGGGGCGCTGCTTCACCGGCGCGGCTACCGACTGGCGACGGCCAAGGCCCCGTTGCGCGAGACGCTGGCCGCGGCGATGCTGCTCGGCGCCGGCTGGAACGGGAGCACGCCGCTGGTCGATCCGATGTGCGGCTCCGGGACCATCCCCATCGAGGGGGCGATGCTCGCACGTCGATTTGCTCCCGGTCGCCAGCGGTCGTTTGCCTTTGAACAGTGGCCTGGGCACGATGACACGCTTTGGGCAACGGTGCGGGCAGACGCGGCCGCGGCGGAACGGCCCGACGCCGCGGTTCCCATCCTTGCGTACGATCGTGATGCCGGAGCAATTGCGGCCACGGAGGCCAATGCCGCGCGGGCTGGCGTGGCCGGCGACCTGTCGTGCGCTCGGCAGGCACTGAGCGCGCTGCACGTCGGTGCGCGCGACGGTCTGCTCGTCGTCAATCCGCCGTACGGTATTCGGGTGGGCGACAAGAAACCGCTGCGCGACCTGTTCGCCCAGTTGGGGAACATCGCGCGCGCCCGCGCGGCCGGATGGCAGCTCGCAATGCTCAGCGCCGACCGCGATCTCGAGCGGCAGGTGCGCGCCGCGTTCACCGAACGGTGGAAGTCCACGAACGGGGGGATTCCCGTGCGACTCGTCACGGCGGAAATTCCTGCTGATGGACAGTAATTCGGGAGTGATCGTCTCCGTCAACGTGTCGCCGGGCGGCGTGCCGAAGCTGCCGGTTCCCGCGGCGCGCGCGAGCGCCGCGGGTCTTGAGGGCGACGGCCAGCGCGACCGGCGCGTTCACGGCGGACCCGATCGTGCGCTTTGCCTCTACTCGCTGGAGCGCCTCGAGGCGCTCCAGCGCGAGGGACATGCCGTCGCACCAGGCACGATGGGCGAGAACCTCACGATTCGTGGCCTCGAATGGGATGCGATCGTGCCGGGCACGCACCTGCGCGTGGGCACCGTGGACATCGAGATCACGGCGTTTGCGTCACCCTGCAAGAGCATTCGTCCGAACTTCGCCGACGCCGACTCCACGCGCGTCTCGCAGGTGGTGCACCCCGGGTGGAGCCGCGTCTACGCACGCGTGTCCGGCGAGGGCGAGCTGCGCGCGGGTGACGCCGTCATCCTCGTCGGTCGCTAGCTATCGGCGCGCGCGTCCGACATCGGCGCTAGAACTCGACGCCGACGCCGAGGTTCAGGTGATCATTGGTCCACGAACGTGTCGTGTACGTCGTGGTCGTGCGTCGCCATTCGAGGCTGAGCACCAGCGGTCCGCCGGGATGCGCAATCGCGTGCAGTTCGCTCGTGACGTTCTTGAGTCGCCCGGTGGCCGGGAGATCGGCGTCGCGGGGGTCATCAAATCCGCCCCCAGCGCCGACCAGCAGACGCGAAAACGGCTTCAGGTTCAACTGCCCCCAGCCGCCGCTACCACGCACGACCACGCCCCCCTTGCCGTAGAGCTGTGCCACCTGTCCGCCGCCGAGCACGCGCATGCCGCGGCCGCTGAAAGCTTCGCCGCGAAATTCGGCGCGTGGACCGATCGGAATCAGTGCGTCGAAGGTCAGCGCGCGGTTCTCGAGCAGGGAATCGCGTACCGGGGCCAGCCATCCCTGATGGACGCCGAGGCCGATCTCCGCGGGCGCCTCCATCGCGCCCCAACGGAAACGCAGGCGACCCTCGAGATACGGGCGGCGCGTGCGCTCGGCGGCGTCGAACTCCGTGTCGAACGATCCCACCGGCTCCCCGGTCATTGGCGCAATCACCGCACCTTGCAGGGCGACACGCACCGGGCCAGGGCGCTCGATTGTCACACGGACCTGCGGCATCCAGTACCACAGGTTGCCCGCCGCGGTGAAGTCGGGGGTGCCGACGCCGGCCAGGGACACGGGGTTGAGGTTCGACACCAGCGGTTGCTCCTGCCCGACAAGCAGCTCGGCGTGTGGCCAGGTCAGCACCGCGCGTGCCGTGCGCAGACGGATCAGCGGCATCGTGCGTCCGCCAAAGGTCGACAGTTGGCCGCCGAAGAAATCCACATCGAGATCGCCGAGGAAGCTCGCGCCAAGGACGCTGGGCGACGTGACGGCGAGGCCGAGCGTCGTTTGCCGAATCTCGATGCCGCCGCCGCCGTTGGCGGCGCCGCTGGCACTGTCCGGGCGGACGGTGGTCGGGACGTCGGAATTGTTGGTTCGGCGCGTGTTCGCGAACACGCTCAACAGGATGCGGCCATTCAGTTCGAGCGACAGCCCCGACTTGGTCTTCACGGCCGATTCGCCCTGCGCCGCCAACTGCTGGCGCAGCAACTCGATTGTCTCCTCGGCGCGCTCCAGGCGCGCACCGAGCGAATCGAGCGCAGTCCGGGTGCTGTCGGGTTTCTGGCCGCCAGCCGTCGTGGCGAATGCCGCGAGCGCGAGTGCGGTGCCGGCGGTCATGCGCGTCAGCCCGCTTGACCCGGGTGTTTGCACTGTCATAACGTGGCCTTGTCCCTTTTCGGTTCCGGAAGCATGACCTGCCTCCCACACATCCGGCAATGCCTGCCCGGGCTCTGCCTCGCTGCGGTCAGCCTTCTTCCTCGCACCGTCCTGGCTCAAGGGGCGGTGTCCGGGCGCGTCGCGGTCACCGAACGGCCGGGCGAGGTCACCACGGACATTGGGAACACCGTGGTGTACCTCATTCCCGCGGACGGCCGGACACTGCGCACATCGCCGAGCAGGGCACCGATCGCGATGAACGGCAAGGAGTTTCGGCCGCACGTGCGGGTGATGACGCCGGGCAGTGCGGTGGAATACCCCAATCAGGATCCGTTCAGTCACAACATTTTCTCCACCGCGCCGGGCGCCGCGTTCGATCTGGGCACGTATCCCAACGGCGTGTCGCGCGCCGCGACGTTCAGGAAGACGGGCGCATTTCCGATCTACTGCAACATCCACTCGAAGATGACGGCCTACGTCGTCGTCGTGCCGACGCCGTACCACACGATGGCCGGCAACGACGGCCGGTGGACGATCGCCGGGGTGGCGGCCGGCAGCTACGCGCTGCACGTCTGGCACGAACGCGCGCCGGAGCTCGTCACGCCAGTCGCGGTGCCCGCCACCGGAGTGGATGGCCTCACCTCGACGCTCGACGCGCGCGGCTTCGTGTCGTCCGCGCACAAGAACAAGTTCGGCAAGGAGTACACCAGCACCGGCAAGGACAGGTACTGAGGTGATCCCGCCGTTCCTCGCGTTGCCGCGCGGCTCGCTGACGTGGAGGATCTTTCTCTCCACGGCGGCGGTGGTCACGATGGTGCTGGCCGCGACCCTGGCCCTCACGGCGGTGGAGGCCAATCGCACGGCGGACGCGGCCGTGGACCGTGCGCTGAAGGCGACGCGGGAGCAGGCGCTGCAGTTGCTGCGGTCACGCGTGAGCACACTGCAGGGAGGGGCGGAAGTCTTCGTGCAGAACCCCAACTTCCGTTCCCTGGTGCAGAAGCGCGACCTGAGCAGCATGCTCGACCAGTCGCAGGAGGCGGCGGCGCAGCTCGGCGCCACCTGGGCACAGATTACCGACGCCGCCGGCGTCCGCTTGGCGAAGAGCGATGATCCCGGCGCGCCCGCCGACACCTTGGCCGGCTCGGTGCTCATTCAGTCGGCGCTGCAGGGCGAGCCCGCCAGCGGGTTCATTGTCATGGGCGACTCCGCGCTCGCCCAGGCCGTTACCGTGCCAATCCGCGGCGCCGGGGCGATTGCCGGCGTGCTGATGGCGGTCACGCCGATTGACCACGACGTCGCCGGGCTCATTCGGCGCGGCGCGCAGGGCGACGTGGACATTGCGTTCTACGTGCAGCAGGAGTCGGGCGAGAACCGCCTCTTCGCCTCGACGCTGCAGGACACGCAGGATCTGGCGGCGCTCATACGCGGACTTCCGGAGGCGCCGGACGTACCGGCTGCCGACTCCGCGGCACCGGCGAAGGGCGTGATGCGCACCAACCCGATGATTGGTGGCGAACACTATGTCGCAGTCGCCGAACCGCTGCGGGCGGCGTCGGGCGCCGCGTACGGCGGGCTGGTGCTGCTCCGCAGCCGCGACGTGGAGTTCGCGGCGTTCAACCGCCTGCGCGGCACCATTCTTTTTGGCGGGCTGCTGGGTCTCCTTTTGGCTGCCGTTGCGGCGGCGGCGATCGCACGGCAGATCACGCGACCCATCGGCGCGCTCGTGGACGCGACGCGGCGCGCGGCCGACGGCGACTATGGCGCCGACATCACAGGGTCGGGGGCGGACGAAGTGGGGCGTCTCGCCGATGCCTTCCGTGCGATGCTGCACGACCTCCGCGAGAAGCAGGCGATGGTGGAGTTCCTCTCGGGCGGCACGCCGTCCGATGCGATGACCGTGCAACTCGCACAGATGCGTTCGTCGATGCAGGTAGCGGTGCGCGACGGCGGCATCACGCCCGGCACGCGGTTCGCCGACCGCTACGACGTCAAGGAAGTGCTCGGCTTCGGCGGCATGGGGTCGGTCTTCAAGGCCGTGGACGTGGAGCTCGGCGAGGTCATCGCCATCAAGACCTTGCGCAGCGATTTCGTATCGTCCGACCCCTCGGCGCTCGAGCGCTTCAAGAGCGAGATCCGGCTGGCGCGCCGCATCTCGCACCGCAACGTGGTGCGCACGCACGATCTCGGCGAGCACAGCGGGGTGTACTACATCACGATGGAGTTCGTCGAGGGCCCGTCGCTGAAGCAGATCATCCGCGACCGTGGACGCCTCCCCGTCGCCGTGACGCTCACCGTCGGCAAGCAGCTCTGTCGCGCGCTCGAGGTCGCGCACGACCAGGGCGTGATCCATCGCGACATCAAGCCGGCGAACATCGCCGTCGAGGGCGACGGCGTGCTGAAGGTGATGGACTTCGGCATCGCGCGTCTTGCCACCGGGCAAAGCGGCGTGACGCAGACCGGGATGCTGGTCGGGACGCCGGCATACATGGCGCCGGAGCAGCTGATGGGACGCGACCTCGACGCGCGCGCCGATCTCTACGCGGCCGGGTGTGTGCTCTACGAATGCCTCACCGGCCATCCGCCGCACGAGGCAGAGTCGGCGATCACGCTGATCGCCAAAGTGTTCGAAGAGACACCGAAACGGCCATCGGAATGGAACGCCGACATCCCTGCCGCACTCGATGACCTGGTGATGCGACTGCTGGCGACCGACCCGGATCTGCGTCCCCGGAGCGCGATCGAGCTGCACGACTTGCTGGCGGCCATCGGGTAGGCGGCGCGCGCCGCGACGCCGCGACGCTCTCGGTTGGCGCCCGATCCGATTAGATTTCACCCTCTATGAGCCTCCCAGTCAGCTCCGTCTTCAACGACGGATACATTGCCGAGCAATTCGAGGCGTACCGCCGCGATCCAAACTCGGTGGATGAGTCCTGGCGCCAAATCTTCCGGCTCGCGGAGTCGCTTGGCGGCGTCACGCCGGCGGTGAGTCAGGCGCCGCTGGCGCCGGTCTCCGCGGCCGAGCAGCAGGCCTTTGCGCGCACGGTGGCCGGCGCGGCCCGCTACACGGCCGCGATCCGCCGCTACGGCCACTTGGCCGTGCAGCTGGACCCGCTTGGCACGCCGGGGCCCGGCGCGATCGAACTGACCCTCGAACACTATGGCATCACCGACGCCGATCTCGATTTGGTGAGCGGCGCATCGCTCGACTTCCCACACCTCGCCACAGCACGTGACGTGGCGGAACGGTTGAAATTCCGCTACACCCGCAACCTCGCCGTCGAGTTCGTGCATTGCGGCTCGGAGGAAGAGCGGCAGTGGTTCCGGGCGCTGTTCACCGCCGAGCAACTGACGCGACCGCTCTCCGCCGACGAGAAGCGTGCCGTCCTGCACCGCCTGTCGGAGGTGGATGGCTTCGAGCGCTTCCTCGGCAAGGCCTACGTGGGATACAAGCGGTTCTCCATCGAGGGGACCGACGCGCTCGTGCCGATGCTCGACACGGTCCTCGACGAGGCGGCCGCGGCCGGCGTGCGTCATCTCGCCATCGCGATGGCGCACCGGGGTCGCTTGAGCGTCCTGACGCACATCCTCGGCAAGCCGTTCGAGCAGGTTTTCGCGGAGTTCGAGGGACGCCACGACCACCTCGACGGCGCGTCAACCGGCGACGTGAAGTACCACCTCGGCTTCGAGGGACGACGGACCGCCGCGAATGGCGCCGTCGTGGACGTTTCGCTCGTGCCGAACCCCAGCCACCTCGAAGTGGTGAATCCGGTGCTGATGGGGCTGGCGCGCGCGGAACAGCGGATCGCCGGCAAGCCGCTCGAACGCGACGAGCGCACCGTGCTGCCGGTCTGCATTCACGGCGACGCGGCCTTCCCGGGCGAGGGGATCGTTGCCGAAACGCTCAACTTGTCGCGCCTTGCCGGCTACACCGTCGGTGGTACGCTGCACATCATCGTCAACAACCAGGTGGGCTTCACCACCGATCCGAGCGACTCGCGGTCCACGCTTTACGCCAGCGACCTCGCCAAGGGGTTCGAGATTCCGGTGATTCACGTCAATGCCGACGACGCCGAGGCGTGCGTCGCGGCGATGCGCATCGGAGTGGCCTACCGGCAGCGCTTCAAGCGCGATTTTCTCGTGGATCTCGTCGGGTACCGCCGGCACGGGCACAACGAAGGCGACGAACCCACGTACACCCAGCCCGCGCTCTACGAGCGCATCAAGCAGCACCCGACGCCGCGTCAGGTCTGGGGGCGCCGGCTTGTCGCCGAAGGCGTGGCGACGCCGGCGGACGTGGATGCTGCCGAACGCGCGGTCGCCGAACGACTGCAGGCGCTGCACGCCGCGATGCCGCGCGCCGCGGCCGACGCGGCCGCCGAGTCCGGCCACGACGGCGAACCGCCAGTCTTCCCGCCAATCGGCGACACGGCGGTGCGCGCCGAAGCGCTCGCCGCGCTCAATGAGCAGTTGCTGCAATACCCGGCCGATTTCACGCCGCATCCGCGGCTGGCCAAACAGCTCGAACGGCGCCGCGACGCCATCGGCGCGGCAGGAGGCATTGACTGGGGCCACGCCGAGGCGTTGGCCTTCGGCTCCCTGATCGCCAGCGGCACTTCCGTGCGACTGACGGGACAGGATGCCGAGCGCGGCACCTTCTCGCACCGACACGCGGTGCTCAGCGACGTGAAGACGGGCCGCAAATACGCGCCACTGCAACACCTTCCCGGCGCCAGTGCGACGATCGAGATCCACAACTCCGCCCTCAGCGAGCTGGCGGTGATGGGGTTCGAATACGGCTTCAGTGTCGCGGCGCCGGACACGCTGACACTCTGGGAAGGGCAGTTCGGCGATTTCGTCAACGTGGCGCAGCCGATGATCGACCAGTTCCTGGCGGCCGACCGCGCCAAGTGGGGACAGGACAGCGGCCTCGTGCTGCTGCTCCCGCACGGGTTCGAAGGGCAGGGGCCAGAGCATTCGAGCGCGCGACTGGAGCGCTTCCTGCAGCTCTGCGCCGAGAACAACATGATGGTGGCGTATCCGTCGTCGCCGGCGCAGTACTTCCACCTGCTGCGGTGGCAGGCACGCCGCCAGCCTCGACGTCCGCTCGTGCTGATGCAGCCCAAGTCGCTGCTGCGACTGCCGTTGGCCGCCTCGCGACTCGACGACCTTTCCACCGGCACGTTCCGCGCGGTCATCGACGACCCGCGCGGCGAGGCGAAGCGCGAGCAGGTGCGCCGTCTCGTCTTCTGTTCGGGCAAGGTCTATTACGACCTCGCGGCGAAGGAGCCGGGTGACCACGTCGCGGTGGTGCGTGTCGAGGCGCTCTATCCGTGGCCGCTCGACGAGGTGTCGCGGCTGGTGGACCGCTATCCGAACATCGACGAGGTCGCCTGGGTACAGGAAGAGCCCAAGAACATGGGGGCGTGGAGCTATGTGGCGCCGCGCCTCCGCGTAGCGGCCGGAAACGCCCTGGTCATCCGGTACATCGGACGGCCCGAGCGGGCCAGCCCCGCCGAGGGCTATCCGAAGGCGCACGCCGACGAACAAGGACGCATCGTCCAGGACGCGCTGGACGTTCCGCCGCCGCGCGGCGGCGCCGGAATGCGGCGCTCCGCCGCACTCGCGAAGTAGCAGGAGTTCTCTGGAGGAACCCGCATGACGCTGCGCCCGCTGCGCACGATCGTTTCGTGCGCTGTCCTGCTCTGCACCATCGCGCCGCGACTCGCCCTCGGGCAGGACCGCGGCGCGACCGCGTTGGACCAGCTCGTTGCTGGCCTGCTCGTGACACCGCGCGTGCTCGTCATCGGGGCGCATCCGGACGACGAGGACACGCAGTTGATCGCCTTTCTCAGCCGCGGTCACCAGGTGGAGACGGCCTACCTGTCGCTGACCCGCGGCGACGGCGGGCAGAATCTCATTGGCAACGAGCTGGGCGAGGCGCTCGGCGCGATCCGCACCGAGGAACTGCTGGCGGCGCGGCGCATTGACGGCGGCCGTCAGTACTTCACCCGCGCCTACGACTTCGGTTTCTCGAAGAGTGCCGAGGAGACGTTCAAGCACTGGGACCACGAGGAGGTCCTGCGCGACGTTGTGACAGTGGTGCGCTCGTTCCGGCCGCACGTCATCGTGGCGGTCTTCTCCGGCACACCGCGCGACGGGCACGGCCATCATCAGGTGTCGGGGATCGTGGCGCGCGAAGCGTACGATCTCTCCGCGGACACCGTGCGATTCCCGGTCGAGCAGTATGGCCCGGCCTGGGAGGCGGCGAAGTTCTATCGCGGCGCCCGCTTCACCGGTGTGCAGGCCACGCTGACGTTCAATGTCGGCGCGTATGACCCTGTGTCCGGGCGCAGCTACGCCGAGATTGCCGGCGAGAGCCGCAGTCAGCACCGGTCGCAGGGGTTCGGCGTGCTGCAGCGGCGTGGCGTGGTGATGGACGCCGTGGCGCGCGAGGCCAGCCGTGTCAATGCGGGCACGGCGGCCACGAGCGAGCGTTCACTCTTTGACGGCATTGACACCACGATCGCGCGACTCGACGCGGGGCTTTCTGCGTCGGCGCGCGCGCAGTTGCAGCTTGCCCGGGCGCACGCCGACTCGGCGCGCGCGTCGCTTGATTTCCAGCATCCGGAACGCAACGTACCGCACCTCGCGGCGGTGGCGCGCGCCGTGGAAGCAGCGCAGCGTGAATGGCAGCCCTGCGTGGTCCCTGTCGGTTGGCGTCGACGGCTGGATTTCGTCAATTGCACTCCTGCCCAGCTCGATGCCGACGCGGCGCTCGACCAGATGCGTGACCGCAGCAATGCGGCGCTGCTCGAGGCGGCGGGCGTGGCCGTGGAGGCGACGGCCGACCGTGAATTGCTGGCCTTCGGCGATTCGATGCCAGCGACGATCAGCGTTTACAATCGCGGTGCGCTTCCGGTGACGGTACGGGCGGTGCGGGTCAACGGCTATGCGTCACCGCTCGCATCGCCAGTGATTGTCGCGCCCGACAGCGCTTGGCGCACGACGCGTACGCTCGTCGGTTTGGTGGACACGCGCCCCTGGTGGGTGGGCGGACGGCAGGGCGACCTGTTCGCCGAGAAACGCTCGCCATCCGACGGGCTCAGTCGCGTGTCGGCGGTGTCCAGTGGCCTGCTGCGAGGCGTGGCTCTCCGCGAAGACACACGTCGCGAATCCGAGGCGAGCGTGGACGTCGAGATTGCCGGTGCCACGGTGTCGTCACCGCGTGAGCCGTGGGTCTATCGGTTCGCCGATCCGGTGCTCGGAGAACAGAACCGTCCCGTCGGCGGCGCGCCGGCGGTGTCGCTCGCCTTCGATCGTGGCCTGGAGTGGCTGCCCGCGGGCAAGCCGCTGGACCGGATGCTGCGTCTGACCGTGCAGTCGTACTCGGCGGTCGCTCGGACGTACACCTTGCGCGTCCTCACGCCCGCCGGCGTCACGGTGGATACGGCCACGCGTCAGCTTGCCCTCGAGCCACTCGAGTCGCGCGAGCTGTTCCTGCGCATTCGCGGCACGCTCGCCGAGGGGCGGTACGAGTTCGGCGTGATCGCCGAGGGGGAGATGGGACGCTACGCGGAAGGATTTCGCACCGTCGAGTACCCGCACATCCATCCCATCCGGCTCTATCGTTCGTCCGGCGTGTGGCTGCAGGCGGTCACGGTGAACGTGCCGGCCGGACTGCAAGTCGCGTACGTGCAAGGCGTGGGCGACCTCTCAGCAGCCGGCCTTCGTCAACTTGGCATACCGCTCGTGGTGGTGACGCCGGCAGAGCTCCCGCTCCTCGACCTCACGCGGTTCACGACGGTGATCGTCGGACCGCGCGCGTATCAGGCGTCCCCCGAACTCCGTGCCTACAACCCGCGCCTGATGCAGTTCGTGAAAGATGGCGGCACGATGCTCGTGCAGTATGGACAGCAGGAGATGGCACGTCCTGGGTTGATGCCGTACGCCATCGCGCTGGGCCGTACGGCACAGCGCGTCACGCTCGAGGATGCGCCGGTGACTGTACTGGACCCCAAGTCGCGTCTCCTGACGTGGCCGAACCGTATCACCGATGCCGACTGGGCGAATTGGGTTCAGGAACGCTCGCTCTACATGCCGGGCGAGATCAACCGCCTATACGAAACGCCGCTCGAGATGCATGACCCCGGCGAACCCCCGAACCGCGGTGCCCTCCTGATGACGACGTACGGCAAGGGGACCTACGTGTACACGACGCTGTCGCTCTTCCGGCAGTTCCCCGCCGGCGTTCCGGGGAGCGCGCGGCTCTTCGTGAACTTGCTGTCGCAGGGACGCGGACCGCGCCCGGCGACGCCCGCGCGGGTGCAACCGTGAGCACGCCCTTCCGCCGCGTTCTCGTGCGCGTCCTCACCGCCGAGCTGGTGGCGTGGGCGCTGCTCCTGCTGCTGCAACTGCGGTACGGGTGGTAGCCATGCACTGGATCAACTGGGTCATCGTCGTCGGCTATCTCGCCTACATCTCCATCGACGGCATCCGCCGCGCCAAGGGAACGAAGAAACTGGAGGGATACTTCCTCGGCAATCGCAGTCTGCCGTGGTGGGTGGTCGGGCTGTCGGTGATGGCCACGCAGCTGTCGGCGATCACGATGATCGGCACCACGGGGCAGGGCGCCAGCGACGGGATGCGCTTCGTGCAGTTCTACTTCGGTCTGCCCGTGGCGCTGGTGATCCTGGGCGTCACGCTGGTGCCGTTTCTGCACGGCGCCAAGGTGTACACCGCATACGAGTACCTCGAGCGGCGCTTCGACGCGCGCACGCGGTCGCTCACCAGCCTGCTCTTTCTGCTGTCGCGCGGGCTTTCGTGCGGCACGATCATCGCCGCGCCGGCGGTGGTCTTTGCGTCCATCTTCGGCATGCCAATTCCGTACGCCGTCGCACTCATCGGCGTACCGACGGTGCTGTACACGATGATTGGCGGCGTGCAGGCGGTGGCCTGGACCGACGTGAAGCAGATGGTGCTGGTGATCACCGCCATCGTGGCGGTCATCATCGTGCTGTTCATGCGCATACCGGTGAACCCGGAGGACGCGCTGCGCATCGCGGGCGCGGCGGGCCGACTCAATGCGTTCGACTTCGATTTCACGCTGACCAAGCAGTACACCTTCTGGAGCGGGATCATCGGCGGGACGTTTCTGATGCTCTCGTATTTCGGCACGGACCAGAGCCAGGTGCAACGGTATCTCACGGCGAAGTCGGTGGATGAGGCGCGCAGTTCGCACCTGATCAGCGCCTACTGGAAGATTCCGTTGCAGGCGCTGGTGCTGATGGTTGGCGTGCTGGTCTTCGTGTTCTACGTCTTCACCCCGCCGCCGCTCTACTACAATCCGACCCAGGCGGCCCGCGCCCGCGCCGCCGACCCGGCGGCGTACGCGGCGGTCCAGCAACGCTACGACTCGGCGCTTGCGTTTCGCGCCGCGGCGGCGCGCGACCTCGCCGCCGCACCGCGTGCCGGGGACGAGGTCTCCTCCCGGCGCGAGTTGCGCATCGGTGACCAGATGGTCGCGGCCGCGCGGCAGGACGCGATGGCGATCGGTGCCGTCAACGGCGCCAAGCCCGCGACCGATGTGAACTACATCATCCCGCACTTCGTACTCACCGAACTCCCGGTTGGCCTGGCGGGCATCTTCATCGCGGCGGTCATCGCCGCGGCGATGTCGGCGGTGGCCGGCGAACTGGCGTCGCTGTCGAGCACGACGGTCATTGACCTCTATCGGCGGTGGATTCGCCCCGAGGCCGATGACGCGCACTACCTCGGTGTCTCGCGCGCGGCGACCGGCGCCTGGGGGCTCTTTGCGTGCGTGGTAGCGGTCTTCGCCGCCGACTTGGGTTCGCTCATCGAGGTGGTGAACCGCTTCGGTTCCTATTTCTACGGGTCGATCCTCGGCGTCTTCCTGCTCGCGATGATCCCGCGCACGAGGGGAAGCGGCGCGTTCTACGGCCTGCTCGCTGGAATGGCCGCGGTCGGCGCGGTGAACGTCGGGGCGCCGTCAGTGGCCTTTCTCTGGTACAACGTGATCGGCGCCGTCACCGTCGTGGCCGTCGGTGTCCTCTTTGGCCGCGCCCCGCGTGAGGCAGCGACATGACCGAGCGACCGCGCGTGGTGATCATCGGCGGCGGTTTCGCCGGGGTGTACGCCGCGCGTGTACTGCGCCGCGCTTCCGTTGACGTGACGCTGGTGGGCCGCACCAACCACCACGCTCTTCAGCCGATGGTGGATCAGGGTGCAGACACGTCGTTGGCGCCGAGTGACATCGCCTACGACACGCCGGTGAGCGCCACGGGGGCACGCCACGCCCACCTCGGGCACGGCCGGTGGGAGTCCCATGCACCGGGGTTGAAGACGCTCAAGGATTGGTTGGACCTGCGCGAACGCATGTTGCTGGCGTTCGAGCGGGCCGCATGGAGCGAGGACGAAGCGCCTCGGCGAGCGTTGCTCACCGTTGTCATGATCGGGGGCGGGCCGCGCCTGTCGCCGGCATTCCCCGAGCGGGCCAGCGCGCGCGCACGGCGTGACCCGAAGCGGCTGGGCGTGGAGGCGCGCACGGGCGGTGTCGCGACCGGCGTGGACGCCGGTGGCGTGCGCATTGTCACGGCGCGCGCCGCCGCCCGACTTCGGGTGGACGTCGCATGACAAAGCGCGAACTCGGACCCACCGCGACCGGTAGCACGCCGCGAGAACAGCGTCTGGCGGCGGCCGGGCGCGTCGCCGCCGGGCTGCTGCACGAGTTCCGCAACGTGCTATCCCCGATTGCGAACACGGCCTTCCTGCTTGAACAGCAAGCCGGCGATCCGGCGCGCGTGCGTGAACTGGCCCAGCGCATCGCGCAATTGGCGCAGGTGCACGGCCGTGTGATGGACCGGCTCCGCGATTTCTTGCGGCAGGATGCCGAGCGATTTCCCGAGGGAAATGTCGTGGACCTCGCCGCCGCGGCACGCGAAACGGTGCTGTTGTGCACGACCCTTGCTGCCGCGCAGCCCGGCGGTCGCATCGAATTCTCCTGCGACGCGCCCGAGGCGCTGCCGGTGCTGGGCGACGCGCACGACCTCCGGACGGCCGCCTTCGAACTCGTGCTGAATGCGATGGAGGCCCAGCCGGCGGGCGGGGTGATCCGGGTGCGGACCTGGCCTGAGGGCCCCTTGGCTTGCCTCGAAGTGTACAACGGCGGGTCACCCGTCCCCGAAGGGATGGCGGAAGTGGCGTTTGACCCGTTCATTAGTACGAAAGGAGAGCCCGACGCCGGGCTCGGACTCTCTGCAGCGTGGGGAATTGCCCGCCGGCACGGTGGCGATCTTTCGCTCGGAACTTATGTTTCGGGCGGTGCCGTGGTGACGCTCACGCTGCCCCGCCAGCTCAACGTTCGCTGAGTACAGCACGGATCCCCTATGGCCGCGACCATGACCCCCGCCTCCGTCTCCAGCGCCAGAATCCTCGTCGTCGACGACGAACTCACCGCCCGCGAGTCGCTGAGTGAACTGCTCACCTCGCTCGGACATGACGTGCTCGATGCCGTCCCCGACGCGACCGCCGCGGAAGCCCGCGCCAAGGAACTTCGGCCGGACGCGATCCTGATGGATGTCCTGCTTCCCGGTGCCAATGGCATTGAGGCAGCGCAGGCGATTTCGCGGGCACTGCCCGGCACGGCCATTGTGTTGATCAGCGGCGATGAAACCATCCGCCTCACCGATGCCGAGGCCGACGCGTCGGGTGCCGTCGCCTTCCTCATCAAGCCCGTGCCGCCGCAGGTGCTCGACTCGGCGATTCGGCTCGCCGTGGCCCGCGCCGTCGCGCTGCGTCAGGCACGGCAGGAGGCGGCGGGGCTCAAGCAGATGCTTGAGGACCGCAAGCTCATCGAGCGTGCCAAGGGATTGCTGATGCGCCGCACGGGCTGTTCGGAGCCCGAGGCCTATCGCATCCTCCAGCGGTCGTCGCAGGACCGCTCCAAGAAGATGGTCGAGATCGCACGCGCGGTGCTCGACGCCGAACCGGGTGCGACGGCCTGACACAACCCGGTTGTCGTCTCGAATGGGGTAGGGCGCGCCCGGCGCGCTAGGACGTCGCGTTCACGTCGGTCTTGCTGTATGACTCCATGTCGAGTCCCAGCATGACTGTCAACAGCACCACCACTGCCGCGGTGAAGAACGGTACGCGCTGGCCGAGGTGGTCGTACGCCCAGCCGAAGTAGAGGGGCCCGGCCACGCGCGCAATGCCGCCGAAGGTCTGCTGCACCCCCATGTACAGTCCGCGCTCGTGCGACGCCACGACACGGCTCAGCAGCCCGGTGACGCACGGGAAAGTGAACGCCGTGCCAAGCGGCACCAGCGCGACCGCGATGGCCAGCACCGGAATGTTGGGGGCCAGCGGCATGCCGCCGAGCCCGAACGCAAGGAGCACCATGCCAAGGCGGGAGAGCCGCGCCTCGCCGAAACGATCCACCATCTTGCCAAGGATCAGCGCGCGGGTGATCACCGAGATGATGCCGATGTACGTGAAGAAGAAGCCGATGGTCGCCGCCGTGACCCCGAACCGCCACGACAGGAACAGGGCGAGCGTGGTGGACATCGCCTGGAACGAGCCCATCGTGATGGCATAGATCCAGATCAGGCGCGACGACGGCTCGCCGCTGTGCGATACGACGCGCCGAATGGCGTCGCCCGACGTGCGCACCACCTTCCCGGCCGCCTTCGCCGCCGCCGCGTCGTGCGACTCGCTGAGGTAATGGTAGGCGAACAGCATCGTGATGCACGACATCAGTGCGGCGGCGAGTCCGGGGCCACTCTTGCCGAGAAAGTGCATCGCGCCCCCGCCGATCACCGGACCGAGCGCGACGCCGGCATTCGTGGCGGCAGAGAGCCAACCCAGCGCCTTGGCGCGATCCTCCGGGCGCGTGGAGTCGGCCACGTACGCCTGGATCACGCCCACCGTGCCGCCCCCCGCGCCCTGCACGATGCGGCTCAGGAAGAGCCAGTCGAGTGTCGGGGCAAACGCGAACACGAGATACGCGAGGGCCGAGCCGCCGAGTCCGATCATCATCGCCGGCCGCCGGCCGAACCGGTCCGACACACGCCCCCACTGCGGCGCGCTCATCAGCTGCACCACCGCGTACGTCGCGATAAGCAGTGACACCGCCGCCCCTTCGCCGCCCATGCCGATCGCGGCCAGCGCGCGTCCCGTGATGCCGGACTGGTGCATGTCCTTGGCGTAGAAGGGGAGCAGCGGGACGACCATCAGGATCCCCACCATGTCCATGAAGGCGGTGATCATGAGCACGACGAGTCGTCCGCGTGCGTGGGCGTCGGCTGGTGCGGTAATCGGAGCGGACATGGTCACCCGATGGGGGGAGTGCCGGCGAGCACGGCGGTGACGAGCAGCACAAGCGCGGCGAGGAGCGCCTCGCTGAGCAGGCTCCGGTGGACCGCGGAGGCGTCCACGCTGGTGACGCGCTTCTTGGCGAGCTTGGCATGGCCAGCGCCCAGCGCGCCGGTCGCGAAGACCAGCACGACCTTTGCAACAAACAGGCCACTGTAGGTGGAGTTTGCAATTCCCTCGGGTGCCCCCATGCGCAGCCAAGCCGTGGCGAGACCGGTGGCAAACGCCACCGCCGCGCTCACGAGGGCGACTGGATGAAAGGCGACAACGAGCGACGCCAACAGCGCGCCGGCGTCGCGATGCGCGCGAAGCATGCGGGCGAGCACCGTCAGCACGATCAGCGCGCCAATCCACCCTCCCGCCGAGCCGACGTGCAGGACGTCCACGATGACCGAGAGGGAGGGATGGTCGGGGTCGGCCACCGCGTGCCCAAGGAAGGCGGGCGTGACGGCAATCACCGCGACGCCGGCATCGGCGAGTCGAGACTCGCTAGCCGTGCCAGTGGTACGGAAACCGAGGAACACCAGCGCCGCGGCGAGCCCTTGGACGAGGAGTGCCACGCCCCACGGTGATCGCAGGAGTGCTAGTAGCGCCGCTGCCGCGGGCTGATCAGGCGCCGCCGCGCCCAGTGCCTGCACTACGGCACGCGGCACAAGCAGCAACGCGATCAGCGCCGCCCCGGCGACGGCGACCTGTGCTCCTACCTGCGCCAACGACACGCGGTACGACTCGATGGCGGCCCCGCCGGCGCGGGGCACGACGATGCGCGCCACCGTCCACCCGCCGAGTGCTCCAAGGATGCCAAGCAGGGCGGCGGCGCGAAGCGCGACGGCAGCGAAACCGCCGGCGCCGTCAGTCACGGCGAGCCGAACCTGAGTGGGGGGAACGCATGGGGCGAAAACTAGCCGTCGCGGTGCGGTGATGCACTGTTCTTCGGGGGTGATGCGTGCGACCATTAGTAGGATGACACAGCGCCTCCGTACACGATTCCTGGTTGTCGGTTCCGGCGTCGCGGGTCTGCACACGGCCTGGCGGGCGTCTGCCCACGGCGAGGTGTACGTGCTGACCAAGCGTACCCTCTTCGACTCCGCGACGGCCTACGCGCAGGGCGGCATCGCGGCGGCGCTCGGCGCCGGCGATTCGCCTGACCTGCATCGCAAGGACACGCTGGCCGCAGGCGCGGCGCTCTGTGATGCCGCCGCCGTCGAGGTGCTCACGTCGGAGGGGCCAGCGCGCGTGCGCGACCTCGCCAGCGCCGGCGCGCGCTTCGACACCGATCTGCGCGGGCGGCTCTCGCTCGGCAAGGAGGCCGCGCACTCGCGGCATCGCATTGTCCACGCGCAGGGCGACCAGACTGGCGCGGAGGTGGCGCGCACGCTGATTCGGCGCGTCAGCGAGACGCCAAACATCCACGTGCTCGAAAGCGCTCGCGTGCTCGACCTCATCGTGCACGCCGACCGCTGCTGCGGCGTGCGCGCCAGCGTGATGGGAAATCCAGTCGAGATCATCGCCGACGCCACCGTGCTGGCGGCCGGGGGCTGCGGGCAACTGTTCCGATACACGACCAACCCGGTGGTTGCCACCGGCGACGGCTACGCGATTGCGCACCGCGCCGGGGTGAAACTGGCCGACATGGAGTTTGTGCAGTTCCACCCCACCGCGCTCGATACGCCGGAGAATCCGCTGCAGCTGATCTCCGAGGCGGTGCGTGGTGAAGGGGCGGTGCTGGTCAACGACGCCGGCGTCCGATTCATGCCCCAGGTGCATCGGAGTGCGGAGTTGGCCCCCCGCGACGTGGTGGCGCGCGCGATCTTTCGCGAACAACAGGACGGCCACGGCGTCTTCCTCGATGCGCGGGCAATGAAGGGGAGCTTCGCGAAGCGCTTTCCGGGCATCTTCGCCCTGTGCACGGCGCGCGGCCTTGACCCGCGCCGCGACCGCATTCCGGTAACGCCGGCGGCGCACTACATGATGGGAGGCATCGTCACCGACTTGGCCGGCCGCTCGTCGCTCGAGCGCCTCTATGCCTGCGGGGAGGTCTCGTGCACCGGCGTGCACGGAGCGAACCGCCTCGCTTCCAATTCTCTGCTCGAGGGACTCGTGTTCGCGGAGCGCGTGGCGCGCGACATGGGAACGCGGTCGCATCTGCCGCGCCTGCCGCGCAAGTCCACGTGGCGAGTTCCCGTGCTGCGCGATCGCGGCGCGGCCCAGGTGGCGGCAGACTCGGTGCGCATGCTGATGTGGGACTACGCCGGCATCGACCGAACCGCCAAGGGGCTCCGCACCTGCGTGGAACGCCTCGACGACCTGGTCGCGCGCCTCCCCCACGGTGCCACTGAAGAAGCCAACATGATCGAGACGGCCCAGTTGATCGCGATGGCGGCGCTCCTGCGGCGCGAGTCGCGCGGCGGGCACTTTCGGCGCGACTTCCCACGCCCGAAGCACAAGTGGCGCGGGCGCCACATCGAGTTCTGACGCGCCCGCGCCGCTAACGCGGCATCTCGACGTCGTTCAACTCGGCCGAGCCCCGCGGGGCAGTGCGGAACACCTCGGCGCGCACTTGGTCGGCGCTTGGCGCCGGCGTGTCCACGAGGAGCGTGGAGAGGGCGAGAATCAACGCGATGATTCCAGCCTGGAAGCGCATGGTGTGTGCCAACCGCGCGCGCTCGCCGGTGCGTGCCTTGCGCTCGGCGTGCCGCCGATGATGCTCGTTGAACGCGAGCAGTATGAAGACGATCCCGAGCTTGCCAACCAGCAGGCGACCATACGGCGACCCCTGGATGTCGTCGAATCCAGTCAGGTGCGTGGACGAGCTGAACAGTCCCGTCAGCAGCACGGCGGTGCCGAGCGCTCCCGACACACGGAAATAACGGTCAATCATTGCACCAAGCGGGTCGGTCCACGGTGATGCGGTATGCGCCTGCAGGCGGCGCTCGGCGAGCACGAGAAAAAAGAAAGACCCGAGCCACCCGCCCACCCCGACTGCGTGCAGTCCGTCGAAGATCGGGGCGAGCGTGAGCGTGGAAAACGCATCGAAGGGATGTCCCTCGAGACCGGCACCCGTCGCCATCGCTGGAA
This sequence comes from bacterium, assembly GCA_021813725.1. Classification (GTDB taxonomy): domain Bacteria; phylum Gemmatimonadota; class Gemmatimonadetes; order Gemmatimonadales; family Gemmatimonadaceae; genus PNKL01. Next base: position 39,427 of record JAKAJN010000002.1, read on the forward strand.
GGCTGAGCAGAACGAGCCACCAGCCGTACGCGCGGTGCTTGCGCACCAGGAGAAAGCCAATCAGGGCAAGCGCGCCCGCAGCGACCGACGCGGCAAGTCCCACCCCCCATTCCGAGCGCAAGATCAGTGCGGTGAGGCGACTGCGGAGCGGAAAGCGGTCGTCCAGCAGGGAGGCCACGCCAATCGCCCGAGGGACGGTCAGTCCAAGAAAAACCGCCGCGCTCCACACGCCCCACCCGGTCACGAGCTCGAACATCTGCTCATCGGTGGCGTCACGCACCGGGCCGAGGGGGAGCGCCGTCCTGCGCCAGACGAGGAAGTGGAACGCAATGGCACCCACCAGCACGACGATCGCCGTGAAGTAGAGCACGCCGACCAGCGTGGAGCCCATCGCGACGAGAATCTGCACAGATGGATGATCGCGGATCGCCTCGGCCCGCGCCAGCGTCCCGCCTCGCCGCGGCGCGGAGCCCCGGCTAGCTTACCCGTCATGCCGACCGACCTGTCCGAAACCGCGGCGACCGCCGCGCTGGCGGAGGAAATTCACGCGCTCGCCCGCCAGCGCCGCGCCGTCATTCTGGCCCACAACTATGAGCGCCCGGAGGTGCAGGATCTCGCCGATTACGTCGGCGATTCCCTCGGCTTGTCACGCGAAGCCGCCCGCACCGACGCCGACGTCATCGTCTTCTGCGGCGTCCACTTCATGGCCGAGACGGCTGCCATCCTGTCGCCAGCCAAGACGGTCCTCCTGCCCGATCTCGCCGCCGGGTGCTCGCTCGCCGCGACCATTGATGCGGCGCAGCTGCGCGCATGGAAGGCCGAGCACCCGGGTGCGGTCGTCGTGTCGTACGTCAACACGACCGCGGAGGTGAAGGCCGAGACCGACTACTGCTGCACATCGGGCAACGCGGTGGACGTCGTGAATGCCATTCCGTCGGACCGCGAGATCCTCTTCCTCCCCGACATGTTCCTCGGCGCGCACGTGCGCCGCATCACCGGGCGCGAGAATATCCACGTCTGGATGGGCGAATGCCACGTGCACGCCGGCATTGATCCCGAGAACATCCGGCTGCAGCGCGCGCTGCACCCTGGCGCGGAATTCCTGATTCACCCCGAGTGTGGATGCGCCACGAGCGTCGTGGAGGCGGTGTCAGCGGGCGACGTGGATCCGCAGGGCGTGCACATCCTCTCGACCGAAGGAATGATCAAGCGTCCCGGTGAGAGTCCGGCCGACGCCTTCATCGTCGCGACCGAAGTAGGAATCCTGCACCGCCTGCGGCGCGCCTACCCGGGCAAGCAGTTCTTCGCCGCCAACGAGCGCGCGTCGTGTGCCTACATGAAAGTGACGACGCTCCCCAAGGTACGGGATGCGTTGCGGCACCTGCAGCATCGCATCACGGTGCCAGCGGAGATCGCCGACCGGGCGCGGCTGGCCATCGAACGCATGGTCGCCATCGGCGGTGGGACGCCGCAACCGACCGCCGAGGGCGTGGATCCGGGCGAATGACGCCGAATCACGTGCCGCCGCGGCGGATCACCGCCATGGACGCGCCGGCCTTTGCGGCGGGCGAGCCCGACTACCCGTTGACCGAGGCGCAGACGGCGCGGCTGGTGAAGCAGGCGCTCGACGAGGATCAGGCCGGCGACGACATTACGACGCTCGCGACCGTCATTCCCACGCGCCGCGCGCGCGCCGCGCTCGTGGCGCGCCAGGCGGGCTCCGTCTGCGGGGTGCCGCTGGCGCTCGCGGCCTTCTGCCAGTGTGATGACAAGATCGAGATCCGCGTGGATGCCGAGGACGGGCACCGCGTGGCGGCGGGCGCGACCGTGCTCTTCCTCAACGGTCATGCGCGCGGACTGTTGGCGGCGGAGCGTACCGCGCTGAATTTCCTGCAGCGACTCTCCGGCGTGGCGACGCTGACCGCGCAGTACGTGGACCTGGTGCGAGGTACACGCGCGCGCATCGTCGACACGCGCAAGACGACGCCTGGCTGGCGACGCCTGGAGAAGTACGCCGTGCGCTGCGGCGGCGGCGCCAATCACCGGGAAACCCTTGCCGATGCCGTACTCGTCAAGGACAACCACCTCGCGGCGCTGGACGGTGACGTTGCCATCGCGGTGCGGCGCGCGCGCGAGCAGACGCTGCCGGGAACCTTTGTCCAGATCGAGTGCGATCACTTGGAGCAGGTGCGCGCGGCCGTCGAGGCGGGCGCCGACGGCGTGCTGCTCGACAACATGGACCTCGCTCGGATGCGCGAGGCGGTGACGATCGCCGCCGGACGCGTCCTTACCGAGGCGTCCGGCGGGGTGACGCTCGAGACGGTACGCGCGATCGCCGAGACAGGCGTGGATCGAATTTCCGTCGGCGCGCTCACGCATTCGGCGCCGGCAATGAATCTAGCGCTCGACTTCGAATGACCGAGGCCGACGATGCGGCCGCGGAGCGTACGCCGGTTGGCCGCGCGGAGGACCTGCCGTGCGATTACTGCGGTGGTGGTCCTCTGGTGTGGCGCAAGTGCAAGCTGATTTGCCTGCAGTGCCGACAGATCAACAAGTCGTGCGCTGACCTCTAGGATCAGCCGCGGCGTGCGGCGGCGAGTTGTCGCGCAAGCAGCTCCGGGTCCCGCGTCGGCTCGTCACACGTGAATCCTCGGCAGACGTACGCGGTGGCAGCTCCGGTTGCGGGCTGCTTCCCGTCGGCGAGCGGCAGTCCGGGTGTGGCACCGTCGGCGAGCACTAGGGCCGGCACATACGTGGCCGCGAGTGACCGCTCGAGGCTGGCGCGGCCCGCCGCATCGTCGGTGCCGCTGAGCACGACGCTGATGTGACCGTCCACTTCGCTGTCAGCCGCGCCGAGCAGATGCCCGAAGGCCAGCGGCGCCTGCGCCATCAGGTCGGCCAGAGACGCGATGGCACGACGGGCGCGCGCTGCGCCGCGCCCGTCGCCGTCCAGCGCCGCGAGCCGCTGCAGCAGTTCCACCGCGAGCGCCGTCCCCGAGGGAAGCGCATTGTCGTAGGCGTCGCGGGGACGGGTGATGAGCGGCGGCGCATCCGCCGCCGCGTCGAAGAAGGTGCCCGCTTCGTCGTCCCAGAAGAACTCCTCGCACGCCGCGGCCAACTCGCGAGCCAGCCGAATCCAGCGCTCGTTGAATGTGAGTTCGTAGAGCGCGAGAAAGCCAAGCCCGAGCGCCGCGTGGTCCTCGAGAAAACCCGCGACGTGCGCTGCCCCGCCCGCGAACACCCGCTGGGCGCGGCCGTCGCGCACCAGCCGGCTGGCGCAAAACTCCGCCGCGTGTTCGGCAAGCGCGCGCCATCGCGCATCGCCGAAGACCCGCGCGCACTCCGCCGCACCGCGGAGCATCAGGCCGTTCCACGACGCAATGATCTTGTCGTCGCGCGACGGACGAACGCGACTGTTGCGTCGCGCCAGGAGCACGCGCCGGCCGCGCGCCACGGCGGCGCCCAACGCCGCCGTCTCCATTCCCAACCGGTGCGCGAGCGCCTCGTCCGCATGCGGCCGCCAGAGGATGTTTCGCCCCTCGAAGTTGCCGTCCGCCGTTGCACCCCAGAAGGCGATGAGCGTCGCGGCGTCATCGCCGAGCGTGCGCTGCAGTTCGTCGAATGTCCAGACGTAGAATGCCCCCTCGTGTCCCTCCGAGTCGGCATCGAGCGAGGCGTAGAAGCCGCCGTCGGGCGAGGTCATCTCGCGCTCCACCCACACCAGCGTCGCCTCGGTTGCCGCGCGCACGGCGTCATCGTGCGTCGCCTGCCAGAGGTGGGCGCCAAGCCGCGCAAGCAGGGCATTGTCGTAGAGCATCTTCTCGAAGTGTGGCACCAGCCACATGTCGTCCACGGTGTAGCGATGAAACCCGCCGCCGAGCTGATCGAACAGTCCACCGCGCACCATGCGATCCCACGAGTGGTGGACTGCCTGAAGCAGGGATGCGCTGCCGGTGCGCGCCCAGCGCCGCAAGAGGAAATCGAGCGTCATCGTCGGCGGGAACTTGGGGGCGCCGCCAAACCCGCCCTGGCGTTGATCGTACTGTGCTATCGCACCGCGTACCGCGCGATCCAGCAGTGCCGCGTCAGCGCGCGCCTGTTGCGGGAACGGCGGCTCGTCGTAGATCCGCCGTAACGACGCAGCGCCGCGCACCACCTCATCACGCTGGGTGCGCCATGCCTCTGCCACACTCGCGAGCACACGCCGAAACGCCGGCAGACCGTGACGATCCTCGGGCGGGAAGTACGTCCCGCCGTAGAACGGCGCTCCATCCGGCGTGAGAAACACGGTCATCGGCCAGCCGCCGCGACGCGTCAGTGCCTGCACGGCGCGCATGTAGACGGCATCCACGTCGGGTCGCTCCTCGCGGTCCACCTTCACATTCACGAATGCGGCATTCATCAACTCGGCCGTTGCCACATCCTCGAACGACTCGTGCGCCATCACGTGGCACCAATGGCAGGCCGCGTAGCCGACGCTGAGAAGCACCGGCTTGTCTTCCGCGCGCGCCCGCTCGAAGGCTGCGTCGCCCCACGGATGCCAGTCCACCGGATTCTCCATGTGTTGCCGCAGATACGGCGATGTCTCGAGCGCGAGGCGATTGGGCACGGGAGCGTTGGGGGCAGAGGGGCGTGCCGGACCGTAGATTCCTCAAGCTAACGGCTTCGCCGCGAACCAACCCCCGATGACCGATCCTACCGCGCCTCGTGCCGTCAGTTCGTCCTGGAACCGCGCCCTGCTGGTGCTTGCCGTCAGCACGGCGCTGCGCCTGGTGATGGCGGCGCTTGTTCCGCTCACGAACGACGAGGCGTATTACTGGGAATGGAGCCGGCGTCTGGCGGCGGGGTACTTCGACCATCCGCCTGCCATTGCCTGGCTCATCGCCCTCGGCGGTGATACGGCCTTCGGCGTTCGGCTGGGAGCGGTCCTCGCGGGTGCGCTGGCCGGCATCGCCGTGCTCCGCACGGCCCGGCGATTGGGCGGCGATGACGCGGCACTGTGGGCATCGCTCCTGTTTGCGTGTCTCCCGCTCGCGGCGGCGGGTTATGTGCTTGCCACTCCCGATGCGCCGCTCTTCAGCGCGCTGGCCTGGACGCTGCACGCGGTGGTGGAGGCACTCTCGCAGCCGGCGGGGTCGCGCAGTTCGATGCGCTGGTGGAGCATCGCGGGTGTGGCGATCGGCGTCGCGATGCTCTCGAAGTACACGGCCGTTCTGATTCCGGCCGCCATCGCCTTGGCCTGCGCGAGTCACGCGTCGCTTCGGCCGCGCTTTCGCGAGCCCGGGCCATACGTGGCCGTGGCCATCGCATCGGTGGTGCTCGCGCCCAACCTCTGGTGGAATGCCACGCACGACTGGACGTCGTTTGCGTTTCAGCTGGGCCACGGATTGGGCACGCCGAGATCATCGGGGTTCGGCGCCGTACTGAACCGTGAACTCAATCTCCTCGGCGGTCAGGCCGGCCTCACGTCGCCCATCCTGTTCGTGCTGCTGGTGGGTGCCGTCTGGCGCGCGCTGCGTCAGCGGCAGAGCGACGTCCTGCGCCTGCTCGGTCTCGTAAGCGTCGTCGTGGCGATGTTCTTCGCCTGGAGCGCCACGCGCAAGAACGTGGAGGCCAACTGGCCGGCCTCGGCGTGGCTTTCAGCGATGGTGTTGCTCGCGGTGGAGACGGCGAACTCCGCACGCCGCGGCTGGATGCGCGGCGGGCTCTGGCTCGGCGCCGTTCTGGTCGTGCTCGTGTACCTTGACGCGGCAACGCTGCTCGCCCCCCGCCTCGGGTTGCGCCCCGGCCGCGATCCCGTGAGCCAGGCGTTCGGATGGGATGGCGTCGCCCGCGGCGCGCTCGATGCGACGCGCCTCGTCTCCATTCCCGGGCGCGGAGATCCCGCGACGCGGCGTATCTGGGTGGCCGCCGATCGGTATCAGCAGGCAGCCCAGCTCGCGTGGGGGCTGCACCGTGCCGGCGCCGACAGCATTGGCGTATTCTCCACCAATCTCGGCGGACGCGCCAATCAGTACGACTTATGGCCCGGCTTCCGAAGCTCCGCGGCACCGGGCGACGCGCTCGTGCTCGTGCTGGATGAGCGCGCCGTTGCCGCTGACACCGAACCCGCCCCCATCGCGGCGCTCGCGCCTTATTTTTCACGCATTGATCAAGGCCCCCCCGTGGTGCGATTCGCCCACGGACTTCTGCTCGGGCGCCAACGCGCCTGGCTGCTCCGCGACTGGCGCGGTGGCTGGCCCGGGCATTCTACGCCGTCCATTCCGGAGTCCCGATGACCATCCCGGCCGACCTTGAAAAGCGCTTCGCGGCGCGCGAAGGACAGCTGCTCAACGATCTGTTCGACTTCCTGCGCATTCCGAGCGTAAGCGCCCGCTCCGAGCATAACGCCGACACGCAGCGCGCGGCCGCCTGGGTGCACGAGCGCCTCGCGCGCATCGGCTTCACGGTCGAGACGTGCCAGACGCCCGGACATCCCGTGGTACTCGGCGAGTGGCGCAAGGCGCCCGCCGGCGCGCCGACCATCCTCGTGTACGGCCACTACGACGTGCAGCCGCCGGAGCCGCTCGAGCTCTGGACGTCACCGGCGTTCGAGCCAACGATCCGCGACGGCAAGCTGTTCGCGCGCGGCAGCGTGGACGACAAGGGGCAGCTCTTCGCCCACGTGGCCGCGCTGGAGGTCTTCCTCGAAGCGCGCGGCACGCTGCCCGTGAACATCATCCTGCTGGCCGAGGGCGAAGAGGAGGTCGGTAGCGAGAACCTTGCGCCGTTCATCGAGAAGAACAAGAAGCGCCTCGCCTGCGATGGCGTCGTCATCTCCGACTCCTCGATGTTCGCGCCCGGGATTCCGAGCATACTCAGTTCGCTGCGCGGCCTTGCCTACTTCGAGATCAACGTGCGCGGCCCGGCCAGCGACCTGCATTCCGGAAGCTATGGCGGCGCCGTGGTGAATCCGGCGATGGCGCTTGCGCGCATCCTGGCGACCATGCACGACGAGACCGGCAAGGTGGCCATCGACGGGTTCTATGACGCGGTGCGTCCCTTCCCGCCCGCCGTGATTGCCGGCATGCGCCAGCTTCCCTTCGACGAAGAGCAGTTCCGCCACGAAGTCGGTGCCCCCGCGCTCGGCTACGAGCCGCAGTACACCGTGCTCGAAAAGCTCTGGACTCGCCCCACCTGCGAGGTGAACGGCCTGCTCAGTGGCTACACGGGCGAAGGGGCCAAGACGGTGCTGCCGGGCGTGAGCATGGCCAAGGTGAGCTGCCGCCTGGTTCCCGACCAGGATCCGCTGAAGATCGAAGCACTGATGAAGAAGCACGTCGCCAAGGTCACGCCCAAGGGCGTGACGGTGACGGTGAAGCATCTGCACGGCGGCAAGCCGTGGCGCGCCGACCTCGAAGGGCCGCTCTTCGAGGCAGCCAAGAAGGCACTCGCGGCGGCGTTTGGCCGCGAGCCGGTGGTGACCGGTGAAGGTGGCTCGATTCCCGTGGTCGGTGACTTCGAACGGATTCTCGGCGTGCCGGTGCTACTGATGGGCTTCGGACTTCCCGGCGAAAACGCCCACGCGCCAGACGAGTGGATCAGCGTCGAGAACTTCAGCAAGGGGATGCGCGCGATCGCGGCGCTGTTTGAGCAGCTCGCGGCGAAGTAGTCGCGTCAAACGTCAACGGCTCACCACGGAGTCACGGCGCTGGGTTGCGCCGGGTCCGCGGTGAGCCGTTGGAGTTGAAGCCAGCGCCTACACCAGCCCGCCTAGCAGCGTGTCGTTGTCCGGGGTGCTGGCGATGCGCTTGATGAGCCACTCCATGCCCGCCTGCGGCGGCATCTGCTGCAACCCACGGCGCAGCGCGTAGATCGCATCGAGCTGTCCGGGCTTGTACAGCTTCTCCTCGCGACGGGTGCCGGAGCTCGCGATGTCGAAGGCCGGGAAGATGCGCTTCTCCGCGAGCCCGCGGTCGAGCTTGATCTCGCAGTTGCCGGTCCCCTTGAACTCCTCGAAGATCACGTCGTCCATCCGCGAGCCCGTCTCGACGAGCGCCGTGGCGATGATGGTCAGCGAACCGCCCCCGGCCTCGATGGGGATGTTGCGCGCCGAGCCGAAGAACGCCTTGGGCTTGGCCATCGCTGACGAGTCCAGGCCGCCCGACAGCGTGCGTCCCGTCCCGCGCTCCGCTGTGTTGTGCGCGCGCGCCATGCGCGTCAGCGAGTCGAGCACGATCACCACGTCCATGCCGAGTTCCACCAGTCGACGCGCCCGCTCGAGCACCATCTCGGTGACTTCCACGTGGCGTCGCGCGGGTTGGTCGAATGACGAGGCGATCACCTCGCCGACTCCCCACGAAATGGCTTCGCTCACTTCCTCGGGACGCTCGTCCACCAGGAGGATGAGGAGCGTGGCGTCGGGATGCTTGAGTGCCACGCCTTCCGTGATGGCCTGCAGCAACATCGTCTTGCCGGCGCGCGCCGGCGCCACGATCAGCGCACGCTGGCCGTAGCCGATCGGGGCGATGAGGTCGATGCACCGGCGCGTCAGTTCCGGCCCGCCGCGCGCCGGCCGGCCGGTCTCAAGCGTTACGCGGCGATCGGGGTAGCTCGCCGTGAGCGAGGCAAAATCGGGACGACGCGCCGCCTCAGCCGGATCGTGCCCGTTGATCGAAAGAACGTCCACGCACGTGGGACGACCGCGATGGTCTCGTCCCGTCGTGGCGTGCACGAGGTCGGACTTGCGCAGGCCGAACTGCCGAGCGATGTAGGCCGGCACATACGCGTCGCCCTGCTCTTCGAGGTAGCTCGCATTGGCACGTCGCACGAACCCGGCGTCTCGCGACGGGTCGTACCAGCCGGTCGTCTCGCCGTCCGCGACAATCGGCTGTGCCGGCGGCCCACCCCCCTGCCCATTGGTCGGTTCGCCCGCTCCGCGATTGCGTCCGCGGTGACGGCGGCCGCGACGGCCGAACCGCCCTTCGCGTCCTTCGCGTCCTTCGCGCCGGTGTTCGTACGAAGGGCGATTCGCGCCGTTGGAATCGGGAGTGCCAGTTTCAACCGGCGCCAACGCAGGTGCCGGCTCCACGCTGCCGCTGGCCACGCTTGGCGTCGTGTCGACCGCAGGTTCTGGCGCCGCGGGTGGCGGCGACTCCGGTGGCGCTTCCACCGCGGCCGGCGCCTCGGGCGCGTCGGCGTCCAGGTACGGATCGGCTTCGGCTGAATTGGGTTCCGGGGCAGGCTGCCCCTTCGGGCGCGCGGGACGACCGCGGCGGCGAGGACGACGATTCTCGCTCATGCGTGAATGACGGGTGATGATTTGAAACGATGAGGCCCGCAACCGCGCTCACGCGGCCCGGCCATGCTTGGAGTAAACACTCCGACGGCTTCCTCTTGGACAAGGGTCCGTGACTTCCACGGACTGCGCGCGCTCATGGCGCGCCAACCAGCAAACCTTTGATGAAATGCTGCGTGTCAGGGCGCGCGAGGCGCCTCGGCATTTCCAGGCCACGGAACGTCACGGGGCCCGGCGAGATCGTACGGACACACCGTCACTCACAGCGCTCAGCGCTCGAGTCGCATGCCGCAAACCGAACGGCAGAGGCGGAAGGGTGCGTTCACCGGCGTGCGCACCGCGCAGACCGGCTGGCGTGGATAATGGCGGGGTCCCCCCGTTCGCGCAACCCTCCCGCCGTCCGTTCCCGTGCGCCTTGCGGGTAAATTGGGGAGATGACGCTGCCACCCAGTCAGACCCTGCCACGCCTTACGGCCATCGTCGAGGAGTACAAGGGAGACCAGAACGTCGCCCGCCTGCTCGAGGCACTCGGCGCCCTCGCCGTCGACTCCTCGACGGAGGCGCTCTTCGACGCGGCCGATGCCCACGCCGCGATCCCGGAGGTTCTCGGCCCGCTCATGGAGGTCGTGGTGGATCGCGAGCCGACCAACGCCCGTGCACTCGTGCGCCTGGCCAATGCCTACTGGCTCACCGGGAGAGGGCCGGACGTGGTGGGCGAGTTGGCGTCGCGGGCGATCACCGCCGATCCCGCCCATCGGGGCGCCTGGCATTTGTGGGCGCTCACCGAGACAGAACCGCGCGCCCGCATGACCCGGTGGCTGCAGGTCAGCGAGCGTTTTCCCGATGACGATCTCGCGCGCGCCAATCTCGCGGACAACGCGGCGTCAGTGGGCACCGCCGAGGACGATCCGGTCGCCACCCAGTTGGCGCTCGACACGTTCGCAACGTTGCGGCGCACCGCCCAGCACCCTGCCCAGCGCGAGGCAATCGATCGCGCGATGGACGCCCTGCGCGGCCGCGCCTAGCACGTCGGGCTCACCGGGTCGTAGCTAGCGCGGCCCGGCGGCACGTGCCGCCGCCGGCCGAAAGCGCCGTGGTTCGATGGCGTCGAGCAGTTTGCCGAGGTTGTCGCCAATGACCTGCGTGCGGGGAATTGCGAGACGGTCAAAGCCCGGCCCGTAGGGCGTGCCCTGAAGCGCGCCGGTGACTTCGAGAATTGCATCGAACCGGTAGTTCACGGCCCGGCCACTCTTCGGGTCACGCCATGTGCCGGCGCGCGCGAGTGCCCGGTGCTTCGGCCAGAGACCGAGCGGAAGCGCGAAGGTCCGCACGCGATATCCGGCGACGGCCGAGTCGATCGCGAGATCGCCGCGGCTGACCTGCTCCTCCACGCCCGCGTCGCTCTGCCGGTCGAGCCGGGCATGCCACAGCGTGTGATTGCACAGTTCAAAGCCCTGCTGCGCAAGAAAGCGCACCTTCGGCAGGCGCCACGCCGACTTCTGGCCGGCGACACCTGTGTCGCCGAAGAACGAGTGACCATCGTTCGCACCCGATAGCACGCAGAATGTGGCACGCGTCTTCCAGTCCGGATGCCGACGACTGAAGTCGAGCCAGATGCCCACGGCGCTGTTGGGGTCGATGGTGAGCTTGCCGTCCCGTTCGATGTACGAGAACTGCCCCGGCGACGCGTCGTCGAATGTCACCACCACGGGCGACATGCCCGGCGGGATGTCAAACTGCCGGTCGAGCAGCTGCGAAACGGTGATGGGGCGATATCCGCGATCGTACAGGAGCTGCAGGTCGCGCCGAAAGCCGTCGTGCGACCGTTTCCAGCGACTGTCAGTGTCGCCAATGAGATGGTACTGCAGGATCGGAATCTTGTACGGCAGCGACGGAGCAGGGGCTTGGGCCAGCGCCGGGTGTGCCATCACCACCGCGGCGAGCCCAAGAGTTCGAATGCGATGCATGTTGCAATACTACCCCGGCACACCGGCTTTGTTGAAGCGCCCGCCCGCCATCGTGTGGCGCGATTATCCCAGGATACCCGGCACGATACCGGAGACGAACCCGGGGAACAGTGCGTCGAGTCGATCGGCCCCCAGATGCTTGGAGGCCACCTCCGAGAAGACGGCGCGAAAATCCGTCGTCAGCGCGAGATCGCGTCCTTCATACAGCTGCTCGGGGGCCAGTCCCGGCCACCGGCCGTGCACGCGATGGCCGTTCACCCGCCCGCCGATGACGAACATCGCCCCGGCATGCCCGTGATCGGTGCCGCCATTGCCGTTCTGCCGCGCCATGCGGCCAAACTCGGACATCGTCAAGATGACCACATCTTCCATGCGGTCCCCGAGATCTGTCGTCAGCGCCGCGATGGATGCGCCGAAATCGGTGAGCCGTTGCGCCAGCTGGCCGGTGGCGCCGCCCTGGTTCACGTGCGTGTCCCAGCCGCCGACATCGGCAAAGGCCACTTCGAGCCCGACGCCGGCTTTGATCAGCTGTGCAATGGAGCGGAGCCGCTGACCAAACTGCGTCGCTGGATACGCGGCGCCATTCTCGGGTTCGTAGCGCTGCGGGTTGGCGGCCCGGAGCATTTTCACCGCCTCGAACATTTCGGTCCCGGTGCCGTGGATCAGGTCGGCCGAACCGGTGCGGTAGAGCGCCTCGAGCTGTGCCGCCTCCGTTCCTCCGCTGCGGACCGTGAATTCGGCGACGCTGTTCATCGCCACGGTGGGCGCGCCTCCTTGCAGGATGCGCGGTGTCTGCGGTGTCATGGCGACCGCGCGAAACGGAGACGGCGCGCATTGCTGGCAGGTTCCCGACGTCGCGAGGTATCGATTCAGCCAGCCGTCGCTCGTCCCCTTGTTGTCGGGAGTCGCGCTCTCCATGTAATCCTGCGCGTCGAAGTGCGAGCGCGTGGCACTCGGGCTTCCCACGGCGTGCACCGGCGCCAACAGGCCGCGGTCCCAGAGCGGCTTGAGCGGCGCCAGGGCGGGGTGCAGGCCAAAGAAGCCATCGAGGTCAACCGCGCCGCTCGCGCCGGCGGCGCGCGCTGGCGGCGCGATGGCGATGGAAGGACGCAGCGCGTAGTACGCCGGCTCGCCAAACGGCACCACGACGTTCAAGGCGTCAGCCGCGCCGCGCTGGAACAGACAGATGAGCACCTTCCCCTTGGCCACCGGCGACGGGGCCATCGCCAGCGCGGTGCGCCGAAGGAAACTTGGACTCAGCCCAATCGTCACCAGCGCGAGGGCGGAGTCGCGCACGAAGACTCGGCGTTGCAAGGGTGCTACCTCCGTTGAAACTCGGGACTGCCGAGCGCAAGCCCGATCACCTGGGCCAGGCCGCGCGGCGAACTCGGCTCACGGCGCATCGACGCCATCGTGTCAGCCGCCGCCTCGAGGAGCGGATTCCTGCCCGTGAGCAGCACCGACCGCGTGACGCTCGACGCGTCACCGCCCAGGAACATGCCGATCACACCATCCACCTGCGTCTCACGCGGCGCCTGCCGGAGCACCTCGATGCCGGGGACCGCCATCGGATTTGCGCCGGGTACCCGGCCGGCCGCGACAACGAGCCCAAAGTTGATGCGGTTGAGAATGGCGCCGGTGCCGAGCCAGCCATCTGCGATCTCCGGCCACCCATCTGGTGTCTGACGACCATACACGGGCTGGCCCAGCGATGCGATCACCCGAGCCGTCCGAATCGAACTGTCCGCCGGGGCGCCGAGCGCGCGCAGCGTGCTCAGCACGACCTCGAAGGGCGACTTCACCTTCGCCCGGTACGCCTCGCGCGCAAAGAACTCGGGACTTGTGATGATGGTACGCACCACCTCGCGAATGTCGCCGTCGGTGCGTCGATACGTCTCCGCGGCGCGCTCTACAAGCCCGGCACTTGGCGTATCGCTCACGAACCGGCGTGCGAGCTTGAATGCGATGTGCCGCGCCGTGCTCGGATGGCGCGCAACGATGTCCAGCAACTCCTCGCCATCTTCGATGCCGCGTCCACCCTTGAGCGTGTGGCCGAGGAGGCGTTTCTCGCCGGCGTCGTGCATGAACGGCGTGAACGTGAATCCGCCCCCCTGCCGCGGTCCGGCGATCGTCCAGCCGGTGAGTGCGCGGGCCGCGTTGATGACGTCGGCCTGGGTGTAGCCGCCGTCTACGCCGAGCGTGTGCAGTTCGAGCAGTTCGCGGCCGAAGTTCTCGTTGAGACCGGCGCGCAGGCGGCGCTGAAGCTGCTGCGCCGCGGACGACTGCGGAGTGGCGGCGGCACGGAATCGCCGCTGCACGGCACGCCGCGCGACGGGGGCGTTGACGTTCACGAGCCGCGGCCGACCGCTGTCGGCTGCGCTCTCCCAGTTGTCCAGATAGAAGAGCATCGCCGGACTCTTGGCCACCGCGCCGAGGAGGTCGCGGAACTTGCCCAGCGCACGCGGTCGGATCACGCGGTTCTCGTAGTCGGCCAGATAGTACTGCTCGCGGACCCCCTTGCCAGCGAAGACCGAGAAGTGATTGAGCCAGAAATCGGTCATCACTTCCTGAAGCTGTCGCTCGGAGAGTAGCGCCAGTCCGACGCGCGTCACCTGCGCTTCCTCCGATATTCGCCGGAGATTCTGTCGGGCCTGCCGCAGGATCAGCGAATCGTCGCGGGTCATCCCGCCACCGCGCCGAGCCGTGAGCTGGTTGACCACGGCCCCCGGGTTCTGATACTCGCCTTCCAGCTGTGCGGCCGTCTTCTGCACCACCTCGAACTGGCCGGCCCATGCCTCGGCCATCGAGTCGTCAATGCGCTCCGGGTGCAGCTGCTCGTCGATCCAGCGGTCCACACCGAGCTGGCGGACCCGCTCGACGTCGCCGGGACGCGGCCCGAAGGTGAGACGCGAGAGCACGTGTCCCACCTGCTGGTCGGCCGTTTGCGTTCGCACGGCACTGCTCGGCGGCGGCGCGACGCTCGCGGCTGGCGGACGCTGGACAGCGCTCGAGCAGGCAGCGGCAAGAACGACGAGGGAGGCGAAACGGCGCATGGTTGGCTCGTAGGGGGACTGCGGGGGGAGACGTCGGCAATCCCCTGCCGTTAATCCGCCGTGTCCCTGGCGCGGCGTCAAGCACGCGACGTCGCGCCGCGCCGGTGACGTGGATCACGCAAGAAATGATGACCGCTGCACCGGCGCGAACTCGGGCGTTGTGCGTGGAGCAAGGCACTGTGCGCTGGTGTATGAAGGACGTCTGCCGCGCACGTCGTTGCGCGGCCCACTGCAGGTATGCCGGCGACGCGCGCACTCTCAGAGGGAGCGACGCGCGCGATGCGATGCCGTGACGGGTTCGTGGCACGTGCAGCGTGACGCGGTTCGGATCTTGCAGGTAATCATCAATAGGAGGATCGCCCCCTTGGAGGAAGTATGGATGTCCTGGTGATGGTCGAGGAGCAGCCGCCCGAACACTCGAGCGTGCTCGCGCACGTCAGCTCCGTGCCGTCGCCGCTTACGCTGGAGCGTCCGTCGCGCGACGTCGTCACGCTCTACGGCATCCCGAGCCCGGAATCGCTGGCCCTGGCACTCGCCGCGGCGCTCGAATCGCGGCGCTCGGCCGATGACCACGCCGATACGGTCCGCCACGTGGGCGTCTGGCCGGAGCGCGGTGCGGTTGGCGATGCAGCTTGGCGCGACCAAGCGACGGGCGAACTCGTAACGCGAGATCTGCAGATTCCCCTCGCCGTACTCGCCGAGACTGCGCAGTCGCTGTTGCTCGAAGGCGGCCAGGCGATTCGCCGCCTCGTCGGCGGGCTGTTGATGCCTGACTGGCCCGAGGGCACGCGTCGCGCTGTCTCGTTCTCGTTTACCCCTTCGCCGGTATACGCATCGACCGCGGCCTCCGAAGCGGTGCTGGCCGTCCTGCGTGAGGCCGAGGGGCTCACGTACGAACTGGACTCGGACGAGAACTGACGTCAGCCAGCAGATGATGCCGCGGCCCGCCCCAAAGGCGGGCCGTGTTGTTCTCGTCGGAACGAGGAAGCGGCAGGGGCGCAGGGACAAGGCACGAGAAGCGGAGTCTCCACGCCTCTACCCCCTCCTCGTTCCCCTACACCCGAGTCAGGGGCGCATACCCTTGACGTTCGCCTGAACTAATTGGATGCTCCCGTACCTATTAAGCGGCGCCGAATTACCCGGCGGAGGCCCGTATGAAAGAGTACAGGAGTGAGGCGATCAGAAATGTCGCTGTAGTGGGACACGGGACGAGTGGCAAGACTACACTGGTAGATGCCCTCGCCTTCGTGTCCGGTAGCAGCAAGCGACATGGCCAAGTCAAGGATGGAACCGCGTTGACCGTGACCTCCCCCGAGGAAATCGAGCGCGGTTTTTCTATCTCTCTGGGCTGCGCGCACGCCGAGTGGCGCGACACCAAGATCAACCTGATCGACACGCCAGGGTTCCTCGACTTTCAGGGCGACGCCATTGCCGGCCTGACCGCCGCCGACGGCGCGCTGATCACGGTGGCCGCCGCCGCCGGCGTTGAGGTGGGGACGGAGCGCATGTTCCGCGAAGCGCTCACGCGGCGCGATCCGGTGCTCTTTACCGTGACGCTGATGGACAAGGAGCACGCTGACTTTGACGCGGCGTACGCGGCCATCAAGGAAAAGCTCACCAACAAGGTTGTCCCCGTCGAAATTCCCATCGGCGCCGGCCTCGGCTTCAAGGGGATCATCAACCTCTTCACCAAGAAGGCGCATCTCTTTACGCCCGGTACCAAGACGGGCGAGTACACCGAGACCGACATCCCCGACGCCGAAAAGGCGCGGTTCGAGAAGTACCATCAGGAGATGGTCGAGGCGATTGCCGCCACCGACGACGCGCTGTTGGAGCGGTTCTTCGGTGGCGAGGAGATTCCGGGCGACGAGGAAATGGCGGCGATGAAGCAGGCGATGAAGCGCCAGGAACTCTTCCCGCTGCTCTGCGCCTCCGCCCAGCTCACCTGGGGCACGCGCACCGTGCTCGACTTTCTCGTGCAGTTGATGCCGTCGGCCTTCGAGATGGAGGAGCAGAAGGCATTCAAGGGCGCCGAGGGCAACAAGACGGTCGACATTCATCCGGACGAGCACGCCCCGTTCAGCGCGCTCTGCTTCAAGACGATGACCGAGCCGCACGTCGGCGAGGTGACGTACTTCCGCACCTTCAGCGGGACAATCGGCAACGGGCAGGAGGTCTTCAATGCCACGCGCGACGTCACCGAGAAGCTGATGCACCTGTCGGTCCCGCAGGGGCGTGAGCGCCTCGAGGTGCCGCGCCTCTTCCCGGGCGACATCGGCTGCGTGGCGAAGCTCAAGAACACCCACACCAACGACACCCTCTCCACCAGGGACCACCCGGTCCGCCTGCCCCAGATTGAGTTCCCGCCACCGCTGGTGACCTACGCGGTGAAGGCCACCGTCCATGCCGACGAAGAGAAGCTGCAGGTTGGCATGCACAAGATTCACGACGAGGACCCGACCTTCGAGACGCACTACGACGCCGAGACGCACGAGACGATCCTCAGCGGGATGGGCGAGCGCCACGTGGAAGTCGCGATGGCCAAGCTCAAGCGCGTGCTCAACGTGACGGCCACGCTCAAGACGCCGCGCATCGCCTATCGCGAGACGCTGACCGCGGCGGCCGAGGGGCAGGGGCGGCACAAGAAGCAGTCGGGCGGCCGCGGTCAGTTCGGCGATTGCTGGGTCAAGCTGCGCCCGGCGCCGCGCGGCAAGGGCTATGAATACGTTGATGCCATCAAGGGCGGGGTGATCCCGCGCCAGTACATCCCCGCGGTGGACAAGGGGGTGCAGGAGGCCGCCGAACGAGGCATCCTCGCCGGCTACCCCGTGGTGGACTTCATCTGCGAGTGCTTCGACGGCTCCTCGCACTCGGTGGACTCGAACGAAGCGTCGTTCAAGATGGCGGGCATCCTGGCGTTCAAGAACATCGCCCCCAAGTGCCGCCCCGTGCTGCTCGAACCGCTGCACGAAGTGGAGATTCTCACGCCCGACCTGTACCTCGGCGATGTGATGGGCGACATCTCAGGCCGGCGTGGGCAGATCCTCGGCTCGGAGAACCTCGAAGGGATTGGCACCAAGGTAAAGGCCATCGTGCCGCAGGCCGAGCTCTACCTGTATGCCACCAAACTGCAGTCGATGACACAGGGACGCGGTACCTTCACGCACAAGTTCCACACGTACGAACTGATGCCGCACGAGGCCGCGGCGAAGGTGGTTGCGGAGGCGGAGAAGGAGAAGGAGGAGGAAAAAGAGGAGTAAGGCACTGCCGAGGTGCCAACGGCGCGCGACGCAGCAGATTGCGTGGCGCGCCGTCGTCGTCGGCGATTGTCGACTAGGGTCGGCGAGGGCTTGCTGGCATGCTGTCGGCGTCAAGCGCCGACCAGTCGATGTCGCGGCGCACGCCGCTCCAGATGTCGAGCGGACCGACCAAGAGACGGCCGCCGAACCGGTCGTTGCCGGAGATGACGAGAATGAGGCTGTCCGCTGGCGCCGACATGGCCGTGGTGGCGAGCGGCTTCGCGTCGAGGGCAAGCGCACAGCGTCCATCGGGCAGGTACTGTAGTCGGATGCGATGCCACGACCCGTTCAGCAACGTGGGAGTGGCGCGGAACATCGAAGAGAATGACTTCCCTAGCAAGACGAAGTGGTCGCGAAAGGACGCACCTTCGGCGCCCGGTATCGTGATCGCGCAGTTCGCACCGCCACTTGCCAGATCGCCAGTCCGGTGATCCCAATGGCTCATGAACTCGAGGCGCCGTGCGTCGGTGATCTCGACGATCAGGGTCTGCCACTGCGACGCCGTGACCAGCAGTGACACCTCCGCCTCGATTCCAGCGCCGTTCGACGCGGGGAACGCCTTGCGCAGATAGGCGCCCGAGCCATACGAGCCGTCGCCGTTGGGAAGGAGCGCCGGACCGTGCGGGGTGGGCACGACGATGCCTGCCGGCACACCGAACGGCTGCCAGCGACTTTCCCAGTCTGCCGTCCATCGTTCGGCGAGCACCGGGCGGGACGCGGCGGCAACAATTCGCACGTGGGCCGAGTCCGTGCGCCAGCCGCCCGCGCTCACGACGATCCACACGGTGCCGACACGACGCGGCCGCAGGCGACCAGTGGAGTCCACCGTGGCGATTGCCGTGTCCCTCGACAGCCACCGCAGGTCGTGCAGCCAGGCCGGCGCGCCGTTCGCGCGAGACCCGTGTGCAAGCAGCGGATGCGAGATGCCGAGGGCGTAGCCCGCGGGACGTACCTCGAGCCGCAACGTGTCGATCCAGCGACGATCATAGGTTGGAGCCACGTGCCGGATAGCACCTCGCAGCGGTGCACCGCGGAATCGCACCGGGCGCGCCGCCGCGGGATCTGATGTGGGGAAGAGGCAGACCGACGGCGTCGCCCCCTCGGAAAACACGCACTCCCCGACGCCGACACTTCCGTTGATCGCGGTGACCCGCATCGACACCCGTCCGATCGGGCTGCGCAGTCCGGTCGACGCGTCGACCGCGGTCAGCGTCCCCGTAGAGCTGGCGACCAGCAATCGGCGCTCATCCATCCATCCGATGATGGATTCCTGATGGTGCAAGACATCTCTGAGGCACCGCTCGTGCGTGCCATCCACGTCAACCAGGCAGAGTTGGTCGGAGCGCTTGACCGTGTAGTACATGCGCTGGAACGCGAGCTGCGTGCCGTCGGGTCGCCAGCTCGGGATGCGATCCGACTCTTGCGTGAAGGTCAGGCGGCGAAGGGTCCCGCCGCGGAGATCGCCGGTCACGATATGCATATGGTCGGTGATCGTGTCGAACCGCGCGGTCAGCCCAGTAAATTGACGTCCATCGGGCGACAGATTTCCGACTCCATCGTCGCCAGCATTCGCCATCGGCAGGTGGCGCCGTCCCAGCGAGTCGATGAAGATGAACTCATCGCCGAGCACCGGATCGACGAATCCCGCCCACCACTCCTTCGCGTTTGGACTACGCTCCCAGCGTCCCTTCACCCCGCCCGTTGAACTCGGGAACTGGCTGGCGTCGAGTGCCTTCGCTTCGATCGGTGCGTTGTCGTCCCAGCGAAAGTCCCGCGGGAGCCGCACGCCGACAAGCTGGCCGCCGCCGGTAGTGCTGTCCACCGTCCAGACGGTGAAGTCCGAGGTCAGCGGCACCGGGGTGCGTCGCCACGCCGCGGTCGCCGCCAGGGTGACAGTTGCCATGAGGCCGGCTGCCGCTAGCCAGCGTGCGCGCTGGCGTAGCCGCCATGGCGTAGACCGCATCAAGTCGACGACCGCGCGCTGGTCCGCGGCGCGCCCCAGCAGATCGGCCGCCACGCGCCGGGTGGCGCGGCGGTCTCCGGCACGCCGGCGCGACACCAGGAACCGCTGCCAGACCAGGCGGACGAGCGCCTGATCGCCCGCCGCGGACGCATGCTCGACCACGCGCCGCAACGCGATCTCGTCCGTGGCGCGCACGAGCATGGCGCGCGCAATCACCGAGTGCATCGCCCGCTGCTCCACCTGTGGCGTCGCCTGCGCCACGGCGTCCGCAATCTCGTCGTGCGCCACCTGCAACTGCGTGCCGTGACGCAGGACGAATCCCCCGCGCTCCAGCGTCTCCACGTGTTCGCGAACGCCGTCGGCCTCGTCGCCGACCATCTCCAGCGCCTCGTCCAGCTCGATTGGGCGACCGACCAGCGCGAGTGCCAGCAAGACCCGCCGGGCGGCCGGTGCGAGCCGCATCGCTCGTTGCTGCACCGCGCTCCCTTCGCGCAGCGAATCGGTCACGCGCCGGGGGTCGTCGCATTGCCAAGCGCCGAACTCCGACACGGACAGCTTCCCTTGTTCGAGCGCGTCGTGCAGCGTCTCGACGAGCAGCAGTGGCGATCCGCCGGTCGCGAGCAGCAGCTGCTGCGGCAGCACGTCGGCCCACGGTGCGGCGGGCAACTCCGCCACCTGCGACACGAACGATGTCACCGCCGCGAGATCGAGCGGCGGCAGTGCGAGCTGCTCGAACGACGTGAAGAGCGCGCGCGGATCCGCGACGGGACGCTTGGTCAGCACAACGAGCAGCCCGGCGTGTTCGAGCCGCGACAGTGCCGCGGCCAAGACGCGGGCCGAGTGCTCGTCCGCCCAGTGCAGGTCGTCAAGCAGAATGGCCGCCGGATGCTCGTCGCTCACCGCGTGCATCAGGTCCACCAGCGCCAGTGCCCGGCGACGCACCGCCTCCTCTCCCTCGCTCGTGTCGGGCGTCGCCGACGCGTACACGGACGAGAGCGCCGGCGCCAGCGACACGAGCACACCCGCCGACGCCGTGGAGATCGCCGCCGCCCCGGGCAGTTCAGCGAGTCCCGACGCGACAACCGCGGCGAACCCGCCGCTGAGGTGGCGGTCGCCGGGGTTGGCGCGCATCAGCACGCAGCGCGCTCGCGAGGCGCGCAACCTCGCCTGCACATCGCGCAGGAGCCGGCTCTTTCCGAGGCCCGCGGCGGCCGAAATGGCCACCACGCGCGGCGTGCCGCCGCGCGCCTGCTCCCACGCGGCCAGAATGTGACTGAACTCCGCCTCGCGCCCCACCAGCTCAGCGGCAATGGACGCCGAGGGGCCCGTCTCGCCCGGCGTGCGCGCCGCTGGCGAATGACGCGCGGCGCGCAGGGCGGTGATGGTGGCTGCTTCCGGCTCTGACTCCTCGCGTGCCAGGAACGCTTCAAAGTGCTCCGCTTCGCTCGTCGCGCCCAGGCCGTCACTCCCCGCGATCAGGGTTTCCAGCAGCAGCCGCCAGGTCGCCTGGTCCATCGGGTCCACGTCACGGGCGCGCCGGGCGAGTTCCTGGGCGTCGCGGAACTTCCCCTCGGAGAGCCACTGGCGGGCGAGCGCGTCCGCGCAGCGCAGGAAGGTCACAGTCAGCCGACGGCGCTCGAGTTCGCACCACTGCTCGAACTCTGATGCTCCCGGTGCAGCGAAGTCCGGGATGAAGGCACCGGTGTGCCGCTGAACAGCCGTGGCGAAATCAGCGCGCTGCGCCGCCTGCAAGAACAGGTCGCGATCGCAGCTGAACGGAAGGACAAGCGCGAGCATCTCGTTGGATACCTCGAACAGCCCTTCGCCCAGCTTCTTCTTGAGGTACCAGACCGTCTGCCGCAGGTTCTGCCGAGCGGCATCGGTCTCGACATCACCCCACAGCAATGCTGCCAGGTGCTCGCGGCTTGCCTTGAGCCCGGGAATGCACGCCAGGTAGGCAAGCATCGCCACCGGCTTCCCTCGACCCAAGGTGCGCGTGTTCCCTTCGGCGTCCGTCGTCGCCGCTTGCAAGGAACCGAGCGTTGTCAGCGTCAGATGCATTCTCGGAGCCCGCGTGCAGCGGCCTCAGTCGAGCGGAGGTTCCAAAGAGAGAGTTCTTGACACGCGTATTTTCTGACGCGAGCGTCACAGCCGCGTCAGACCCGTCAGATGTTTGCTGAGCCGAACCGGGCGCGTCAAAAAGACACGCGGGAGTCAGCGCCGTCGCAGACTCCCGCGTTACTACGTCCCGGACGTGCGCAACGTTGCGTGGAGTTACACCTTATGATAGGTGATCCGCGCCGACTCCACCCGGTCCTCGGCCGTGTAGACTTCGAAGTCCGAGAAGAAGCCCGGCGCCTCGGTCTGCAGCACCCGCAAGATCAGCACGGCAAGCCGGCGGATCTCCTGCTCGGCCCCCTCGCCTGCGCGCAGTTCGAGCATGGTGCGCCACGCGCGCGCGTTGGCCGTCACCACAATCTTGGTCTCCGTCGAGTTCGGCAGCACGCCGCGCGCCGCCTCCCGTGCCATCTTGCGCCGGTGCACCTTGTCGGCCACCCAGCTGTAGCGCTCCATCAGCTTCTCGACCAGCGCGATGTACGTCGCCTGCGCCGACTCCACCTGGGCCTTCCACTGCGCTACGAGCGCGTCATCGCCCTGAATGGCCGGCGGAATCACGAAGGCGGCGTCACTCTCATCCACGTACCGCTGCGAGAGCTGCGAGTACGCGAAGCCGGCGCGGTGCCGCACCAGTTCGTGCGTCAGCGAACGGCTGATCCCCTCGAGCAGGAGCGAGAAGTTGGCATGCTCGAGCACCGAACCATGCCCCTGCTTCTTGATGTTCTCCAGATAGTCGCGCGTCGAGCGGTTCGCCGGATTCCGCTGGCTCATGTAGCACAGCCGGCCAGCAAACTCGGAGAGCCGCTCGCCGTCGGTACTGTCGCCCTGCCAGTGCACCGGCAGATGCGCGGGCTCGGTGAACTGCGGGCGAGACAGGACGGAGACCTTGGGCTCAGCGTAGAAATGCGGCATCGGGGTGAATTTGAGGTTGACGAAAAGTAGGGGAATGCCATTCGAAGCGTGAGCCGTCCCGGCCGCAGCGCCACCGCACCTCGAAAGCGCGTCCTACTGCCCGCTGGACCCCAGCAGCCCGAGTCGAAATGCCGCCCAGTCCTTGCGCTGCACGACGCCATCGAGCGCGGCACGCGCCGCCGGCGGGAGCGGCGGCAGGGTGGGGTCGTACTTAACTGCCGCGAGCGGGTCATCGCCCGGACGCGGGACTTTCACGCCAGGGTTGAGAATGCCCAACGGATCGAAGGCGTGCTTGACGCGCGCGAACAGCGCCATCGCCCGCGCATCCCAGACGCGGAACATCAACGGCGTGCGCAGGCGGCCGTCGCCGTGCTCGGCGGCGAGCGTCCCGCCAAGGAGCGTCACAAGCCCGGTGACGTCGTCCATCAGGGCCTGTGCGCGGCCGCGCCAGTCGGCGTCGCGCACGTCGAGCAGGGCGTTCACGTGCGCGTGCGCGTCGCCGGCGTGCCCGAAGATGACCCCGCGTACGCCGTGGCGGGCCAACGCGGCCCGCACGCCGCGCACATAGTCCGGGAAGGCAGCGGGCGGCACCGCGCCGTCCTCGACAAGTTGCATCGAGGCGAGATTGGGATCGAGCGCATTGAGGATCGGACTCGCGGCGTGACGGATGCGCCAGATGCGCGCGGCCGTCGTCTCGTCCGGCGCCGCGACCACGTGCCCGGCACGTGCCAGGCGACATGCGTCAGCCAGCCGCAGCGAGAGCGTGTCGGCGGCGGCGGGCGTGTCGCCCTCCGCCTCGATCAGCAGCACCGCCTCAGCCCCCGTCGGAACCGACAGCGACACCGCCTCCGCGCGCACCACGTCCAGGAAGGTGCGGTCGAGCAGTTCCACGGCGCTGGCTCCGAGTGTCGCCGCCTGCCCCGCGGCCTGCACCGCATCCTCCAGCGCGTTGAACGATGCGAGCAGGGAGGCGCGCGCCGGCGGGTTCGGGGCGAGGGCGAGCTCGATGCCGACGAAGACCGCCAGCGTCCCCTCGCTGCCAACCAGCACATCCACCAGGTCTCCACTGCGCGCATAATCGGCCAGCCCGTAGCCGCTCGATTCCTTGCGCACCCCCGGGCGGGCGAGTTGCGCGCCGCGGTCCATCACGTCGCGCGCCACCTCGTGCTGGAACGTCGCCAGCGCCGGCACGCGCGGACGCGGCGTGCCGCGTCGTACCCACGCGCGGGATCCGTCGGCAAAGACGCAGTCGAGTCCCCGTACCCAAGCCCGCATCGCCCCCAGCTTGACCGTGCGCGTGCCGGCGGCGTTCGTCGCAACCATCCCTCCGATGGTCGCGAACGCGCCCGACGACGGATCCACCGCCACACGCAGTCCGTGCGCGCCGGCGGCCGTGTCCACCGCGTCGCGCAACGCGCCGGGGCCGCACGCCACCAGCGCACGGCTGGCGTCCACCGCGCCAATCCAGTCGAGCCGCGACAAGTCCAGCGCCACGCCGGCGCCGAGGGCGCCGTTCGCCATTGAACTTGCGCTGCCGCGTGGAACGATCGGCACCCCCGTGGCCGCCGCCCAGCGCACCAGCGTCACCACATCGTCCGCGTCGGCCGGCACCGCCACCGCGTCGGGGATGATGCGCGCAATTCCGGCGCTCTCGCTGTACACCGCGCGCGCGAGGTCATCCGAGCGGAAGACGCCTCGAAAATCCGCCGGCGGCTGCAGTGTCGCCTCGCCTGGTGCGCGTATGTTCACGTTGCTACCCCGCCAGCCCGGCCAGCGGGGCGAACGGCCGTTCGCGCACGGATGCGACGAGACGGCGCAGGAGTGCGTTGCTGCCGAGCGCGACGAGGCCGGCGATCATCAGCGACTTCACCTCGCCACGACTGATCTTGACCACGCCGCCGGGACGCAGCATCGCGTCGGTCCGCGTGAGTTCGCGCAGCGTCGCGTACGCGTAGAGCAGCGGGAGCACGCAGAACGCGCGAATGGTCACCGCACGACGCGGCAGCAGGAGCAGGTACTCGAACGCCTCGTCGAGATCTTTCCACGCCAGCTCGATGAACTCGCCGACCGCCGCCCGACTGGCCGCAAGGAACGCGGGGTCGAGCAGTGTGGCGTGCGAAGCACCGTGTGCCTGCAAGGTGGCCTCGGGCAGAAAGATCGAATTCTCCCGCTCGGCGTCGGCGGCAATGTCCTTGAGGATGTTCACGGTCTGCAACGCCTCGCCGAAGTGCGTGCAGCGCGCCCAGAGCGCTTCGTAGCGTGCCGACGGCACTGCTCCGTGCTCGCGCCAGAGTTCGGTGAGCATGCAGCCGACGGTCCCGGCGACGAAGTAGCAGTATTCGCGGTACTCCTCGACGGTCTGGATGCGAAGCCCGCGCGGATGGCGCAGCGCAAACGAAGCCATGCCCTGCGCCATCTCGCGCACCCAGTGCGCCACCCGCTCGCGTGAGCCCGGGAGCAGTGAGCGGAAGAGCGCGAGGACGAGGTCGCTGTTGCGCAGGAGCCGGAGGTGCGCGGACTCGCCCGAAATCCCGGCGACCTGCTCGGGAAACGCATCGGCGGCCTCCTTGTCGTCGAGGGTGGCGACGAAGCTGGCCAACAGGCGCGCCTTCTCCGGCGCCGGTGTCGCACCGTCGTCCTCGATGGTGTCAGCGATGCGACAGAGCAGGTAGGCGCAGCGCACTGACCGTTCCAGTTCACCGCGCAGCAGTCGTACCGACAACGCAAACGTGCGCGACGCCGCCGGCAGGATCTCGCGTGCGAAGCGCTCGGCCTCGCGAAGACGCGCGGGAGTGTCGACGGTGGACATGCGCCAAATCTACCGAGAGCGCGACAGTACCTGCTACGGTCGACCGGCGTCGCCACGCTACTTCGGTGGCAGAAGACTCCGCGTCAGCCCTTCGAACAGCTGCTGCGTGGGCGATGGCCTGTCGGGAAACTCGAGCCGGTCGAGCAGCCGTTCCAGCGACACCAGCGTCTGCCGGCGCAGGGCCCGCCACGCGTTTCTCGCCCACAGCCACCCGACCCAGCCGAGCACGATCGGCGGCAGCGCGCCGAGCAGCGGATACAGCGTCAGCACCGCCAGTGGCACCCCCGCGAGCACGCCGAGCACCGTGAGCACGATGGGGGTCGCGAGTTGCCGACTTCGCGCCGGCTGCAAGTCGGCCGCCAGCGCCACGTGCGTGCGCCGCGCATCCACCGCGCCCACGCTCACCACCACCTCGCTCGACCGCGTGAGGTAGTAACCCTTGCCGCCGAGATCCATCGCGCGGGCCACCTGGTCGAAGACGCCGCGCTTGGGTTCGAGCACGAGCCGGTCAGGATACCGCCGGATCACCGTGAGCGATTCGTCGCGCGCCAGCATCGCTTCGAGCCGGCCGAGCAGCGCCTCCGGCACCCCGGCCACGACGCGCGCCGCGGACACCATGGGGTCGCCGAGCATCGCATCGCTCTCGCGTTGGGCCTCGGCCAGCGGCCCCCGCGCGCGCTCCTCCGCGATCGCCTGCCGCACGGCCTCAGGGGCGATTCCGACCTCGCGCGCAATCTCGAGCACGCGCGACTCGCTCAGCTCATCGCCGCGCGCCTCCACCGCGTCATCGCCCCGCACATGCAGCTCCATCGCCCGCGCCAGCACGCGCTCGAGCGCTGCGCGGTTGAGCGCGCGCTCGCTGGGCGTCGGGTCGGACGGAGTGGTCATGGCACGCGTCGCGCGAAACCGACCGACCGGCTCAGGCCGTCGTGGCGGCGCGACCACACACCACGCAGAACTTCCACGTGGGGTCGATCTCGGCGCTGCATCCGGGGCAGCGATGCAGCTTGAGGTTCTGCCCGCAATGCGGGCAGAACGTCACCGCGCGCCCCTCGGGAAGCATCTGGCCACAGAACCGGCACCCCGGGCGCGGCGTGCGTGCCGCAGATTCCACCGTGGGGTCGGGAATGTGCGTCCCGCGCGCGTGATAGGACGGACGCGACTTCGATTCGCCCGCCGTTCCAAGCGCCTCGCCGAGCTCGGCGAGCGTCGGCGGTAGCTGGCGCTGGATCGCGTCGAGCGCGGCCGATATTTCCGACGGCCCCGAGGCCGGCCCGCCCGCGTGATGCGGGTGAGCCGCAGCGTCCGGCCGCGTCTCTCCCTCCGGCGCGGACGTCGGTTCGCTCACGCGCGTCTCCGGCGCCGATGCGGTCGACGACTCGAGCACCTGGCGCATCGCATGCTGGGCCAGCGTCACCTTGGCCGTGCCGTAGGCATGCAACGCCCGCAGGTCCGGATTGCCCGAGTCGAGTTCGCTGCGCAGGTCCTCCTGCATCGCATCGTCGGCGAAGAGCAGCCCGCGCTCTCCGGAGAGCAGCCGCAGGACGAGCACCTCATAGTCCTCGGCCGTCTCCACGCCCACCTCGACCCGCGTCGAGCGGTACGGCACGAAGGTGCGCAGGATCTCGCCCACCTCGAACCCGCGCGACAAGTGCTCGGGGCGCACGTCGCGAATGCGGCGCACCAGGATGCGAAAGAGCCGGTCGAGTGCGTCAGCCATCTATTGGGCCGCCTTCATCTTCTCATTCGCGTTCTGCTGCAACTTGGCCTCGGCGTCTGCCTTCAGCGACTCGGCGTGCTGCACCGCCGCCGCGCCCGGTGGCTTGATGCCCTTCATGAACCGGAGCACGGTCGGCTGGGTGTGGTGGCGGCCGTCGTAGAAGCCGTATGAGTAACCTGCCGCGAGTCCCAGCAGGAGTCCGACAAGGATGCGCATGGGATGCCTCCGGCGCGCGTCAACCGATACGTGGCAAAGATGCGTGCGGCGCGAACGTCGCGCCATCCGGAAACGGGTCGGGTTCGCTGGCGCGTCCGCCGCGCGCGCGGTGCGCGGCAATCCATTCGTCGAACGCCGACTCCGTCAGGCCGCCACTCGACGACTGCTCCGCCGCGGCCCGCGTGGCGAGATGATTGGCGTATTCGTTCTGCGCGTGCCCCACGTGGCCGCGCACCCAGCGCCACGCGATGGCATGCCCCTCGCAGGCCGCCAGCGCGGCACGCCAGAGATCGAGGTTCTCGATTGCCCCCGTCTTCCGTTTCCATCCGTTGCGGGCCCAACTGTGCACCCATCCGGTCATCCCGTCCACGATGTAGCGCGAGTCGGTGGTGAAACTGACGCGAAAGCGCCCGCCCTTGGCACCGACGGCCTGCAGCGCCTCGATGACCGACCGCAGCGCCATCCGATTGTTGGTGGTCGCCGGCTCGCTCACCCACACGTCGCGTCGCACGAGCGCGCCGCTCGGCCGTTGGTACTCGATGAGGATGCCCGCGCCGCCCGGATTGTCGCCCGCCTGTCCGTTGCCGAGGCACGATTCGTCCGCGTAGATCGCCACCAGTTCGGCGCTCACCGCACCACCTCCACCCGGTCGGTCTCGTCGAGCCAGAGCACGAGGTGATCGCCCGTGGTGGGATGGCGCGCCTCGATGCACTCGCGACGGTTGCGCAGCACGAGCCGCTCAGGAATAACCACGTACTCGGTGCCGCGCCGGTAGACGGCGATGCGTTCCCCGCGCGTGATGGCCTGCTCGAGTGCGTCGTACTGCCGGACCGTGAGTTGCACCTAGCGCGCCCCGAACCAGTCCAGCGCCGTGTGCGCGAGCACGGCCGTGGCGCGCCGCACTTCGGTGACCGATACCCACTCCGTGGCCGAGTGCGCCAGCCGGATGTCGCCCGGCCCATAGCAGATGGCGGGAACTCCCGCCGCCGAGAGCAGGGCGGCGTCCGTCCAGTACGAGAGTCCCTCGACCACCGGAGGTGCGCCCTCCACGGCTTCGATCGCTCGCGCGAGCGACTGCACGATGGGCGCGTCCACCGCCACGTCATTGGCGGCCTGCACGAAGGTCACCTCGACGTCCGCGCGGAAACGCGGATCGCGCGCCGCAACGCGAGTGCAGGCCGCGCGCAGCTCGGCGGCGAAATCGTCGCCCGTTTCGCCAGGGAGCGTGCGGCGCTCGAATTCGATGCGACAGGCGTCCGCGTAGGTGGACAGGCCCAGTCCACCGCTGATTCGCGCCGCGTGGAATGATCCGCGCCCCAACAGCGGATGCGTGCGTTGAGGCAGCACGCCCTGCTGGTACGCGTCGAGTTCGGCGAGGAGCAACCCCGCCATCGTGTTGGCGTCCACGCCCACGTCATAGCGCGACCCGTGTGCCGCGACGCCGTGCACCTGCACGACCGCCCACGCAAACCCACGGTGCGAGGGACCGACGGCCAGTCGCGTCGGCTCCGTGACGATGGCCGCATCGGCACGCACGCCGTGCGCAATCAGCGACGCGGTGCCCGCCGACTGCCATTCCTCGTCGGTCACGGCGGCGACGACGATCTCGCCGTCGAGCCCCGCATCGGCCGCGTGCGCGGCCGCGGCGCACATCGCGGCCACGCCGCCCTTCATGTCGCAGCTGCCGCGACCGAACAGCTTCCCGTCGTGCACCACCGGCTCAAACGGGGGGTGCGTCATGCCCGCCACGCCCACCGTGTCGAGGTGTCCGTTGAACATCAGTGTCCGGCCGCCGGAGCGGCCGATGCGCGCGATCACGTTGGGTCGACCGGCGGCGCTCTCCATGAGCGACACGCGAAAGCCCCACGTGGTCAGCACATCGGCCAGTGTTCGCGCGCACTCGCCCTCGCCCAGCGCTTCGGGGACCAGCGCCGGATTGCGCGAGTCGATGGCGACGAGTGTGCTGGCGAGGGCGACAGCGTCGCCACGCGACGGTGGAATTGCGGGCACGGAGAGGGAAGAAAAGGGAAGCGGGCGCGCTCTCCTGAAAGTGCGCGCCCGCTGCCTCGGGTGGAAGCGACCGGCGTCTACTTCTTGGGCGCCGCCTTCTTGGCCGGGGCCGCCTTCTTCGCCGCCGGCTTGTGAGCCGCCGCCTTGTGAGTCGCTGGCTTGTGAGTCGCTGACTTGTGAGCCGCCGGCTTGTGGGCCGCCGGCTTGTGAGCCGCCGGCTTGTGGGCCGCCGGCTTGTGGGCCGCCGGCTTGTGGGCCGCCGGCTTGTGGGCCGCCGGCTTGTGCGCCGAGGGCTTGTGGGCCGCGGGTTTGTGCGCGGCCGGCTTCGCCGACACGACCGGAGCCGCCTTGTGTGTCTCGGGCTTTGCCGCCGGCTTTGCCGACTTGTGCTTCTTGTTCCACGCCTCTTCGACGCCGTGCAGGAGCTTGTCGGCTTCGTCCTGGGTCATTTGGCCGCGGCGCACCATGAACTGCACCACATCGCGGGCGCTCTCGATGGCGAAACCCGTCAACCCGGCGGCCGCGTTGATGACATCCTTCATCGCCGCCGCCATCTTGCTGCCAGCCTCCATCGAGATCTCGGCGGCCTTCGCCGCCATCTCGGCGACCGCGTCGCGCACATCCTGGCCGCGGTGGCCGGGATGTCGGCGTGGCAGGACGGTGCCACTCCCTTCTGGCTTGGCCGGGACTTTTTCGGTCATTTTGTAGCTCCTTGCTCGAGCCGCCGGTCTGATGCTCCGGCGTCAGGCCCCATCGCAGCGAGCACCACGCGAAGGGGTAAGGGGGCGCTCGCAATGTACCTGTATGAGCGCACGCCCATTGATCGGGGCCAAGTATATGATTTTTGGAGAGATAATCAAGGTGAGCGCGACGATTTTCTAGGGTGAGCGGCAATGAAGGCATTGGCGATCAAGTACGAGATTATAGCAACATTATAGAGACACTACCAAACTATGATCAAGCCACTTCCGCTTTCAGGCATCAAAATCCTCGACCTCAGTCGAGTACTCGCAGGACCGCTTTGTACAATGATCCTCGGCGATCTGGGAGCCGACGTGCTCAAGGTCGAACGCCCCGGCACCGGCGACGACACGCGCGGCTGGGGCCCGCCGTTCGACGCCACCGGGCAAAGTGCCTACTTCCTCTCGGTCAATCGCAACAAGCTCTCCATCGCGCTCGATCTCGCGGCCGCCGACGAGGTTCGGCGCGTTCGGGCGCTGATCGCCGAAGCCGATGTGGTAGTCGACAACTTCCAGCGCGGGGCGCTCGAACGTTGGGGGCTGTCGCCATCCGCGCTGCTCGCCGAGCACTCCCAACTCATCTGGTGCACCATCACGGGCTTTGGAGCGGAGAGCGACCGCCCCGGCTACGACTTCGTCGTGCAAGCCGAATCGGGGTGGATGGCCATTACCGGCGAGCCCCGCGGCGCGCCGATGAAGGTTGGCGTGGCGCTCGTCGACGTCATCGCCGGAAAGGACGCCGCCATCGCCATTCTCGCCGCGCTCGCCGCACGCGGGGCACCCGCGGCGCGCAGTGATGCGACTCGGCACCTCGTGATCTCGCTCGCGCACAGTGCGGCCGCGGCGCTGGTGAACGTCGCGCAAAACGCCCTGGTCTCCGGGCGCGACGCCTCCCGCTGGGGAAATGCGCACCCGAATCTTGTGCCGTATCAACTGTTCGATACGCTCGACCGGCCGATTGTGATTGCCGTTGGCAGCGACGCGCAGTTTGCCGCCTGCGTCAGGGTCTTGGGGCTCGACACGCTGGTCGCCGACGAGAGGTATCGCACGAATGCGGGACGCCTCGCGCATCGCGACGCGGTGGTGGCGGCCATTCAGGATCGCGTCCGCACCCAGCCGGCGGCCACCTGGATGGCTGCGTTGGATGCGGCCCGCGTCCCCTGTGGCGTGGTGAGGCCGGTGCTCGAGGTGCTGCGCGACGTGGACGCCTCGCCGCTCACGGGTGTGGCCCCACTCGCGCCCGGGAGCGTGCGCCGTGCGCCGCCACAACTCGACGAGCACGGCGAGCGTGTGCGGCGACTGGGCTGGGACGCGTTCGCCGACGCGTAAGGGTCAAGCACGCACGCTACGGGAGTGGCGGGAGGCACCGAACGCTTGTCTTGTGCGCGGGGTAGATCGCTGTGCATCCCCCGACGCCACACCCATATTCCACCCGATGCGTTCTCGCCCCGCCCTTGCGCTGCTGTTCACCCTCGCCGCCTGCTCGGACGACGCGCGCATTGCTGCGCCCGAGGGGGCCTCGACGTTCCGGCGATTCGTGGCCATCGGCACGGGGCTCACGATGGGCGAGCAATCGGGCGGCGTGGTGTACGAGTCGCAGATTGCGGCCTGGCCAGCGCGGCTCGCCACGCGCGTTGACGCGCCGTTCCGTGTGCCTGCGCTGCGGAGCCCGGGGTGCACGCCGCCTCGCGTGGCGCCGCTCGCGCTCTACCGCTCGCTCGCCGGAACGGTGACCGCGGACGATGCCACCTGCAGCGGTCGGCTCGGCGACGACTCGCTGCCAGCAAACAGCGTTGCCATCGCGGGCGCCACCGCGTGGGATGCCCTCCACACGTCGCCGCGCTCGCTCGTCACGCAACCGGCGTCGCTCGATCGATCGCGCTATGCGCTCGTGCTCCCGGCGTTGCAGACGCAGCTGCAGGCGATGCAGGCGCAGCGTCCCACGCTGGTGGCCGTGGAACTCGGCGCTGGCGAGGTGATGCGTGCCGCGACGTCCGGCCTCGTGATTTCCGGAACGAGCTACACGCAAACGTCAACGTGGACGCTGATGCCCGCCGCGGTCTTTGCACCGGTATTCGATTCGATTGCCGACAGCGTGAAGGCGACCGGCGCCAAGGCAGTCTTCGTCGGCGTCCCCCAGTTGATGTCGCTCCCTGCGTGGCGGGCGGGCGATGTGCTGTGGGGGGAGCGCGTGGCGCTGGGCACGTTCGGCATCACAGTCGAGACGACGTGCCAGGGGAGCGCGAACCTCGTCAACACCGTGGCCGTGCTGCCGGCTCTCGTGGCCGCGGCCCGCGCCTCGGGCACGCCGCAGGCATTGTCCTGCGCAGATCGCCCTGGCGAGGTCGACTACATCCTCACACCGGACGACGTCGCACGCATTGCGCAGACGATCACCGCGCTCAATAGCGCCATCAAGGCCGCCGCCGACAAGCACCAGTTCGCCTTCGCGGACGTGCCGCTGCTCTCGAGCGAGGTGCCGTACCACGCGCCGCCATTCACCGCCGCGGGAATGCTCGGCAGCGATGCGCCGTTCGGCATGGCCACATCGCTCGACGGCATCCAGCCGAGTGCGTACGGGCAGGAGTTGATCGCGGATCGCATCGCCGCCGCGCTGAACACCCGCTACC
Organism: bacterium; assembly: GCA_021813725.1. GTDB lineage: Bacteria > Gemmatimonadota > Gemmatimonadetes > Gemmatimonadales > Gemmatimonadaceae > PNKL01. The sequence goes on from JAKAJN010000002.1 coordinate 72,141, forward strand.
ATCTCGCGATTACCATTCCGCCGCGGCCGCTGTAGTGCCGCACCGTCGTCGGGCGATCGGCGCCGTTACTGCTCGAAACGTGGGTCGTCTCAATTGTGCGACACCCCGGCGTGGCCTGTTTTGGCCACGGTGGGGGTAGGGCTGTCCCCGGCGCGTGCGACGGGTTACACTAGCGTCGTGAAACAGACCCAGCCCTCGCCGCAGCAAGAACAGGCGGACGCGGACCAGGCCGTGATTGACCGCGTACTCGCCGGGGACCGGAACGCCTTTGGAATGCTCATCGAGCGCTACAGCGACCCGCTGTATCGCCACGCGGTGGGCATGACAGGGAGTCCCGACGTCGCCGAGGACATCCTGCAGGTCTCGTTCATCAAGGCGTACAACCACCTGAGCGAGGTGCGCGGACGCTTCGATGCATGGGTCTTCCGCATCGTGGCCAACGGGTGCAAGGACTGGCTGAAGAATATTCGGCGAACCCACCTGAGTTACGAAGAGGACGATCAGCCGTCTGGATACGAGACCCCGGAGGAGGAACTCGACCGGGGTGAACTGCGATCCGACCTGGACCGCGCGTTGTCCGCGCTCCCCGCGTCGTTGCGGGAAGCGTTCGTGATGAAGCACGTCGAGGGTCGGTCGTACGAGGAGATGGCCGAGTTGCTCGACACGACCGTGGGTGCCCTGAAGATGCGCGTGCACCGTGCACGCGAGGCGCTTCAGGCGCTGCTGGAGGAGCGATATCAGTGATGCAGAACAATCTTGATCCGCGCGACGGACTCGATCCGGCGGCGCCCCGCACGCCCAAGGAGACGGCGCCTGCCGAGCAGGAGCTGGCGCCGACCGGGCGCATCTCCGATGCCGTGCACGCCTGGCTGGATGGCGAGCCGGTGGCCGAGAACGCGCTGAGCGCAGCGTCGCGCGAAGTGGCCTTCTGGAAGAAGGTGGAAGTCGAGACGTCGGCCCGTCGTCGCATGGTGACGCCGGCGAACGTGCCGGCGCAGATCCTCGCGAAACTGCCCGAGAAGCGCTAAGCCGCGCCGGGAGTGAAGCGGGCCGCCCGTTCATCGGGCGGCCCGCTCGTTTTGGTCGGTCCCGGGGCGGTGGCGCCGCGGCGTGAAGGAATCGCAGATTCCCAGCATGACGCGCCGCCACCTCGCCCTTCTCGCTCTCGCCGCCGCGATTCCCGCAGCCGCCGCTTCGCAAACGACCGCCCCGTTCGACCTGGGGCGATCGCCCATCGCGCTTGCCGGAGACGCGCGCCCGGGCCAGTTCGTCAGTGCCGTCGGCCGCCGCGCCATTGCCATGGGCACCGAAGACGGTGCGTTCGAGCTGTGGAGCTGGCCGTACAAGTGGATGCACGACCTCAAGCTCAGCTTCCGCGTTCCCAAGTACACGCAGGCCATCCCGGGGCGCGACGTCGCGCGCTCAGTGCTGGTGCGCCCGGAAGGCGTGACCATTACGTATGCGTACGAGACGTTCACCGTGAAGCAGACGGTCTTCGCCTCGATCGACAAGCCCGCGGTGATGATGCTGCTGGAAGTCGACGCCATCCGCCCGATGGAAATCATCGCGTCGTTCGTCCCGGACGTGCATCTCGCGTGGCCGGCCTCGCTGGGCGGACAGTACGTGGCGTGGAGCGCGGGGGCCAAGGCGTTTGTCTTCAGCGAGAGCCGCCGGAAGGTGAGCGCCTTCCTGGGCTCGCCGGCTGTCACGCAGGCGAGCGACGTTCCCGCGCACATGCTCAGCGCCGCCCCGCCGCAGTTCACCATCGGCGTGGGGAGTGACAAGGAGCGCTACACGGAGCCGAGGCTTGGCGAGCCACCGGGCGGGAACGTCAACATCCACGCCAAGTACATCCCCATCGTGATGGCCGGCGGCGAAATGCCGCGCGATTCGGTGCTCGCGCTTTATCGTTCGCTGCTGCAACCGGGGGCCATCGAACGCGAATGGAAGAAGCGGGTGGCGCACGCCGACTCCATTCGCACGCAGCAGGTATCGGTCTCCACCGGCGACCCGACGCTCGACAAGGCCGTTGAATGGGCCAAGGTCAACCTCGACGAGTCGATGGTCTGCAATCCCGACCTCGGGTGCGGACTCGTCGCGGGGTACGGACTCTCGGGCGCGGCGAGCGACCGTCCCGGCTTCGGCTGGTTCTTCGGGGGCGACGCGTCCATCAACTCCTTCGCGATGAGCTCGGCCGGGCAGCACGAACTCGTGCGCGACGGCGCGCTCAAGTTCTTCGCCAAGTATCAGCGCGCCGACGGGAAGATCACCCACGAGATTTCGCAGGGAGCGGGAAAGATCGACTGGTTCGGCTCGTACGGATACGCCTACTACCACGGCGACACGACGCCGTTCTGGATTCTCGCGTTTGGCGAGTACTGGAAGCAGACGGCCGACACGGCAACGGTCCGCACCCTCTGGCCAAACCTGAAGAAGGCATTCGAATGGTCGCGCAAGTGCGACACCGACGGCGACGGGCTCATGGAGAACACCTGCGCCGGCGCCGGCGCCCTCGAGGTCGGCGACCTGCAGGAGGGGATCGTCAGCGACGTCTACCTGAACGGCGTCTGGGCCGCGTCGCTGGAGCGGTTCGCGCGCATGGCCGACGCGATGGGCGAGGCCTCGCTGGCGGCGGAGGCACGCGCCGAGCGCGCACGGGCGATTGCGGCGCTCGATGGAAAGCTCTGGATTCCCTCGAAGGAGCAGTATGCGTTCGCGGTGCTGGAGCAGGGGAAGATCAACGAGACGATGACCGCCTGGCCGGCGACGGCAATGGCCTTCGACGTCTTCAACCAGACGAACGGGCGGCTGATGGCCGAGCGGATGGCGCGCAGCGACTTGATGACCGACTGGGGCGCGCGCCCGCTTTCGACGACGAGTCGGCTCTTTGACCCGCTCCACTACAACAACGGCGCGGTTTGGCCGTTCGTGACCGGATGGGTGGCGACCGCGCAGTTCCGCTATGGCAACCCGCACGCGGGCTGGCAGGCGCTGCGGGCCATCGCCAACACGACGTTTGACGAATCGCTCGGGCGCAACCCCGAGGTGATCAGCGGTCGGCTCTACAAGCCGCTCGACACGGCGGTGCCGCAGCAGTTCTTCGCGACGTCGATGATCCTGACGCCGCTCTTGCGCGGGATGCTGGGGCTGGAGGTGGACGCGCCAGCCGGGACGCTGACGGTGGCGCCGTGGGTCCCGCTGGGCGAGGAGGGTGTTCGGGTTGATCGCCTGTGGATTGGGGGGACGCAGGTGGATCTCCGCGTTTCCGTGCGCCCATCGATGGTGATGCTCGATGTCACGCGCGCGGGCGGGGACGCGTCGCGTCTCCTCAAGGTGACCTTCAATCCGGTCGCGGGTGTGCGTCCGGTGTATGGCGAGCTGCGCCCCGGCCAGAAGGCGCTGCACGTCGAGACCGTGCGCAACGCCGCGCCTGAGGTGCGCTTTCCGGTGCGCCCGGCAAAGATCGGCGAGCGGTCGCGCAACGTCCGTGTCATCTCGCTGCGCACGGAAGGCGCGACGACTCGGCTGGTGCTCGAAGGGTTAGCTGGCGACACGGCAATCGGGTTCGTGCGCGCGGCGCGCGGCGTGGCAGACGCGCCCGACGTCATCTTCGCGCCGCCAGTCGGTGCCTTGATGCACGGCGAGGCAGAGCGAATGCTCGGCGACCTCGGTGCGCGCCTGGTGCGGGCGGGGGCCGTGCCGGTGATGATACCGCTCCCCCGCGAGGGAGCGGACGAGGACGGGTATGTGAGGCGGGAGATAGTGATTAACGGCAGATAGACAACAGAAAGACAACAGAGAAGAAACAGAGAAAAAACAGAGACACAACTGGCTCGTGCGCAGAAGCGCCGTCCTGTTGTGTCTCTGTTTCTTCTCTGTTGTCTCTCTGGAGTTTCTCTGCCCTTAACGAGTCGCGGTAGGTCAGCGGTTGACGAGCCAGTGACGGCCCCCCGGCGCACTGTACGCGCCCCCCGCTGTGCCTACCGCGACACGCCGGGTCGCTCGTGGCGACCCTGCGTTCCTCTTATTTTTCACCGGGGCAGCGCCGATTGGACTCCGCGCGCTCCCGATCGCAGAGGGAATGTCTGTCCCGGGCAGGCCTCGCGGAATGGGGTGCAATTATGGAAAGTTTGTGAGGCAATTCCTCACGAAACCCTTACACGCAACTCGTGCTGGAAAAGTGGAATTTCACAGGGGGATTTTGATGAGCATCGCGGCAACCGTGCGCCCTGGCGACGACGAATTCGCCCCGTTCTACGCTGGTTACGTCGCCGCTGTCCCGGACGGCGACATCACCCGCACGCTCAGTCAGGAGGGCGAGTCGTTCCTTGGGCGGCTCAAGCACCTGAGCGAGGAGCAAGGGGCGGCGGCGTACGCGCCTGGCAAGTGGTCGGTGAAGGAGGTCATCTGTCACATCACCGATGCCGAGCGGATTTTCACGTACCGCCTGCTGCGCATTGGTCGCGGCGATGCGACGCCGCTGGCGGCGTTCGATGAGAATGCCTATGCGGCGCACTGCGAGGCGAACGCGCGCTCCATGGATTCGCTGCTTGGCGAGTTCGCCGCCGTCCGGGGCGCTACCCTCGCGCTGCTGCGCTGGCTCCCCGAGGCGGCGTGGACTCGCCGCGGCACCGCGAGCGGCAAGACCGTCAGCGTGCGCGGGCTCGCGTGGATCGCCGCGGGCCACGCGAGGCATCATGATCGCGTGCTGCGGGAGAAATACGGCGTCTGAGAGAGACTACAGAGAAGAAGCAGAGAAAAAGCAGAGAAAAAGCAGAGAAAAAACAGAGGGACGCGTCTCAATGCAGCCTCTCCGCTTTTTCTCTGCTTTTTCTCTGCTTCTTCTCTGTAGTCTCTCTGCCCCTCAGATATGCACCGCCCGCCCCAGCGCTGCCAACGCCGCTTCCTTCACCACCTCGCTGAGCGTCGGATGGCTGTGCACGGTCACGCCGATGTCCTCGGCCGTGCCGCGGTACTCCATGGCCAGCACCACCTCGCTCAGGAGGTCTGAGACGTTCGCGCCAATCATGTGGCAGCCGAGGATCTCGTCGGTGTTGGCGTCCACGATGAACTTCACGAAGCCAGTCGTTTCAGCCATCGAGCGCGCGCGCCCGTTGGCGGAGAAGGGGAACTTGCCCACGCCATAGGGACGTCCCCGTGCCTTGGCCTCGGCTTCCGTGAGGCCGCAGGTCGCGACCTCCGGCCACGTGTAGACGACGCCGGGCATGTTGTGGTAGTGCATGTGCACCTTGCGCCCGGCGATCACCTCAGCGGCGATCACCCCTTCCTCCTCGGCCTTGTGAGCCAGCAGCTTGCCCCCCACCGCGTCGCCGATGGCGTACACATTGGGGAGGTTGGTGCGCATCGTGTCGTCCACCTTGATCTCCCCGCGCGCTCCGAGCTCGAGCCCCAATGCCGCGGCATCCACGCCGTACAGTGCGGGCTTCCGGCCGATTGACACGAGCACGCAGTCGGCGGTGAACGTCGCCGGCTGCCCATTCTCCTCCACCTCGATGACCACCTGATCGCCGTCCCGACGGCCGCCGGTCACCTTGGTGCCGGTGTGTATCTCCATCCCCTGCTTCTTGAAGATCCGCGTCGCTTCCTTGGTGATGTCGTCGTCGTTGCCGGGAAGGATGGTCGGCATGAACTCGATCATCGTCACCTTGGCGCCGAGACGGCGCCAGACGGAACCAAGTTCGAGGCCAATGACGCCGCCGCCGATCACGATGAGGTGCTGCGGCACGTCGTGCAGCTTGAGCGCGCCGATGTTGGAGACGATGCGTTCCTCGTCGAACTTGAGGAACGGCAGCTCCACAGGCACCGAGCCGGTGGCGAGGATCACGTGGCGCGGCGTGTACGTCGTCACGGAACCGTCGCCACCCTTCACCTCGACCACATTGCCGGCGCGGAGCGTTCCGAAGCCCTTCGCCCACGTGACCTTGTTCTTCTTGAACAGGAACTCGACGCCCTTGGTGTTTTGCGCCACGACGTCGTCCTTGCGCTTCATCATCCGCGCGAGGTCGAAGGAGACGCCTTGGTAGTCAATCCCGTGGTCAGCGGCGTGCAAGCGGGCGAACTCAAAGTGTTCAGAGGAGCTGAGCAGCGCCTTCGACGGGATGCAGCCGACGTTCACGCAGGTGCCGCCGAGGGTGCGGTCCATCTCGACGCAGACGGTCGAGAAGCCCAGTTGCGCAGCGCGAATGGCGGCGACATAGCCACCTGGGCCGCCGCCGATGACGAGAACGTCTGGAGAGAGAGTATCGGTCACGGAACGAGCCGGTTGGGGACTGCGTAGAATCTAACCCGAGCCCTCGTCGGCCAGCAGAACCGACGGTGCGGGGGGCTGGTGCGCCGGCCGCGGCCTCGCCAATCTGCAGGATCTCCCATCCGACCCATGCCTGCCGCCCCGCTCCCTCCTAATGAGAGCGCACGCCTTGAGGCGTTGCGCCGCTACGACATTCTCGACTCGACGCCCGAGTCCGTCTTCGACGACCTGGTCTATCTCGCCACGTTCGTGACCGGCAGTCCGATGGCGACATTCTCGCTGATTGACACCGACCGTCAGTGGTTCAAGTCACAGATCGGACTCGCCAACCAGCAAACTTCGCGCGACGTCGCGTTCTGCGCGTACACCATCCTGCAGGACGAGATGCTGGTGGTGCCCGACGCGACGCAGGATCCGCGGTTTGCCGACAATCCACTGGTGGTTGACGATCCCGGGATCCGGTTCTATGCCGGCGTGCCGGTGCGCAGTCGCGAGGGAATGAACATCGGGTCGGTCTGCGTCATTGACCACCAGGCCCGGCGGGCGTTGCTCGACCACCAGCGGCTCGCGCTCGAGGCCATCGCCCGTCAGGCGGCCACGCTGCTCGAGCTGCGGCGCACGGCCTCCGAGCTGGCCGCGGTGATGCGCGATGTGCGACTGCTGAGCGCCCTGGTCCCCATCTGCTCGATCTGTCGCCGCTATCGCGAGGGCGACAGCCACTGGATGACGGCGGAGGAAAAGATGCGCTCCGTCGGCGCCGAGTTGACGCACGGGCTGTGCCCGGACTGCTTCCGATCGAACTACCCGGAGTACGCCGACCGGCTCAATCGATGAGCATCGTGGCGGGATCTTCCATCAGTTCCTTCACCTTGACGAGGAAGAGCACCGCCTGCTGGCCGTCGATGATGCGGTGGTCGTAGGACAGCGCCACGTACATCATCGGACGCACTTCCACCGCGCCGTTCACCGCAACGGGGCGCTCCTGCGTCTTGTGCAGGCCGAGGATGGCCACCTGCGGGAAGTTGATGATCGGCGTCGAGATGAGCGAGCCGAACACGCCGCCATTGGTGATCGTGAACGAGCCGCCGGTGAGATCATCCATCGTGAGCTTGACGTCGCGCGCCTTCTTGGCAAGGGCGGCGATGTCGCGCTGGATGTCGAGAATGGACTTGCGGTCGGCGTCCTTGATGTTCGGCACCACGAGTCCGGCGTCGCTGGCCACCGCGATGCCGAGGTTCACGTAGTGCTTGTAGAGGATCTCGTCGCCGTCCACCTGCGCATTCACGGTCGGGAACGCCTTCAAGGCAAGGCACGCGGCCTTCGCAAAGAAGGGCATGAAGCTGAGCTTCACGCCATGCTCCTTCTCGACCTTCTCCTTCATCCGCTCGCGGAGCGCCATGATGGCGCTCATGTCGATCTCGTTGAAGGTCGTGAGGTGTGCCGTCGCGTGCTGCGCCTGCAGCAGGTTCTCGGCAATGCGCTTGCGACGCGTGCTCATCTTCTCGCGCGTCTCGCGCACGCCAGCGGCGGTGATCAGCGGTACTGACGCCACCGGTACTGGCAGGGTCGGGGCGGCCGCAGGAACGGGGGCGGGAACCGCCGCCGGAACCGGGATGGCCGTCGGTGCGGGGACTGCCGCCGGAACGGGCGCGGCCAGCACCGGTACAGTCGGGACCGCTGTCACGGAACGCGCTGGCGTCGGGGCACTCATCGCGGCGATGACGTCGGGCTTGCTGATCACGCCGCCGCGTCCTGTGCCCGAAACCGCAGCGAGGTCCACGCCCACGTCGGCGGCCAGTCGCGCCGCGCTCGGCGCGGCACGCACGTCTGCGACTGGCGCCATTGCCGGCGCGGGCGGCAGCGCGGTGACAGTCGATGCTGCCGCGGTCGCCGTGGCGGCGGGTGCGCCCGCCGCGGATGTGCCGGCGCCGCTCTCGTCCAGCTCGCCGAGCACCTCGTCGACCTTCACCACATCCCCTTCGAGCTTGGCACGGCGACCCAACACGCCCGCCTTCGGTGCCGGCACCTCGACGGTGATCTTGTCGGTCTCGAGTTCCACCAGCGTATCACCTATGCTGACGGCCTCGCCCTCGCGCCGCAGCCAGCGCGAGATAGTCGCTTCGGTGATGGACTCGCCAAGAGGGGGAACTCTGATGAGCATGCGCAGGACGAACCTTTGAGGGTGGACGGTCGACGGTGGACGATCAACGGTGAACGGTCGACGGTGGACCGTCTCGCGACGAGGGCAGATTCGCTCTCCAAGCTAATATATTCGGAGGCGAGATGCGGAATCGCGTCGGTGACGCCGTAGCACTCAACTGTCTCCTGTCACCTATCCCCCGTCTCCCGTCTCCCGTCCCCCGTCTCCCGCCCCCCGTCTCCCGTCTTCTGTCTTCCGTCTTCCGTCTTCCGTCTTCCGTCTTCCGTCTTCCGTCTGCCTTTCCCGTGCACGCCCTCACCATCTCCGCCACCGGCTCGCTCGACCACGTCGAGTTCAGAACTGACATCGCGCCACCGGCGCTCGCCGGCGCGGGGCTGGTGCGGCTGCGCATGCAGGCGGCGCCGCTGAACCACCTCGACCTCTGGACGGTTCGCGGCCTGCCCGGAATGCAGATCACCCCGCCGTGGATCATCGGCTCCGATGGATGGGGGGTGGTCGCCGAGGTTGCCGCCGACGTGACACACGTGCACGTCGGTGATCGGGTGGTGGTGAACTCGGGGCTGTCGTGCCGCAACTGCGAGTACTGCAACCGCGGCGAGCAGCCGCTCTGCGTGAAGTTCCGCGTGCTCGGCGAGCACCTGCCGGGCACGCTGGCCGAGGAGCTGGTCATTCCGGCCACGAACGTGCGGGCCATACCGCCAAGCGTGTCGGACGCCGAGGCATCGGCGTTCGGTCTCGCCGTGATGACGGCCTGGCGCATGGTCGTCTCGCGCGCCCAAGTGGGCCCCGGCGATGACGTGCTCATCTGGGGAATCGGCGGCGGCGTGGCCCAGGCGGCCCTGCTCTTCGCCAAGGCGCGCGGTGCGCGCGTCTGGGTGACGTCCGGCTCGGACGACAAGCTGGCCCGCGCCCGCGCCCTGGGCGCCGACGAGACGATCAACCACTCCGGCGTCGACGTCGGGCGCGAGGTGCGCGCGCGCACCGGCAAGCGCGGCGTGACCGTGGTGATCGACAGCGTCGGCACGGCGACGTGGGAGCAGTCGCTCGGTGCACTCGGGCGCGGCGGACGACTCGTCACCTGCGGTGGAACGACTGGCCATGAGCTCACGACCGACGTGCGCAAGCTCTTCTGGAACCAGTGGACGATCATGGGTTCGACGATGGGCAACGACGCCGAGTTCCAGGCAGTGGTGGACGAACTGATCGCCGGCCGTCTCGCGTTGCCCGTGGACTCGACCATTCCGCTCGAACGGGGCCGCGAAGCCTTGGAACGCCTGCAATCGGGGACCCAGTTCGGGAAGATCGTCCTGCGGATCGGCGCCTGATGGTCGGGCCGCGCGATCGCGCCCAGTTCACCGATGCGGAACTGCGTGTTCTGCGCGAAGCGTTCGCGTCACGCGCGCCCGTCGAGTGTCCGCGCTGCGCGGTCGCCATGCGGGCGCGGTCCATCG
>JAKAJN010000181.1 GCA_021813725.1 bacterium
CGACACGACGACGGACGCCGCCGAGTGGGGGAAGAACTTCCCGCTGCAGTACGACGGCTACCTGCGCACCGCCGACATGCAGCGCACGCGCTACGGCGGCAGCGAGGCCATGCCGCACGTGCCGACGACGCTCGATCCGCGCGACACGGTCTCGCAGTCACGGCTCAAGGAGGATCCTCGCCTGGTTCAGATGTGGGCCGGCTACGCCTTCGCCAAGGACTTCCGGGAGGAACGCGGGCATGCCTACATGCTGACGGACCAGATGTACACGGAGCGCCAGCAGGTGGCGAAACAGCCCGGGACGTGCATCAACTGCCACGCGTCCACCTACGCGACGATGATCCGCCTCGGCCAGGGCGACGTGAAGAAGGGGTTCGAGGCGCTGAACAAGCTCCCGTATTTCGACGCGCTGAAGGAGACGGGCAAGCACCCGGTGTCATGCGTGGACTGCCATGACCCGGCGTCGATGGCGCTGCGCGTCACGCGCCCGGCCTTCATGGAAGGCATTCGCGCCTACAAGGCCTCGCTTGGCATCAAGGAGTATGACGTCAACAAGCAGGCGACGCGGGCCGAGATGCGCAGTTACGTGTGCGGACAGTGCCATGTGGAGTACTACTTCAAGGGACCGGAGAAGCGGCTCACCTTCCCGTGGTCCAACGGACTCGCCGGCGACTCGATTCTCGCGTACTACCAGAAGGATGGACACCGTGACTGGGTGCATGCGCGGTCCGGTGCGTCGGCGCTCAAGGCGCAGCATCCGGAGTTCGAGATGTTCAACCAGGGCGTGCACGCCAGGAGCGGCGTCGCCTGCGCGGACTGCCACATGCCCTTCCAGCGCATCGGGGCGCAGAAGATCAGCGATCATCACGTGCAGAGCCCGATGCTGATGGTGAATCGCGCCTGCCAGACGTGCCACAAGCAGACCGAGGAGGAGCTGAAGGGGCGAGTGGCACTCATCCAGGACCGCACGTATGCGATGCGTAACCTGGCGATGGACGCCCTGCTGGACCTGATTGCGGACGCGGAGGCCGTGCGGAAGGCCGACTCGACGAGTGCCGCGCTCAAGACGGCGCAGGACTATCAGCGACAGGCGCAGTTCCTGCTCGATTTCGTGGAGGCGGAGAACTCGGTCGGCTTCCACGCGCCGCAGGAAGCCGCGCGACTGCTCGAAAAGTCCATCGACTTCTCGCGCAAGGGACAGTTGGCGCTGCGGCCGAGGGTGGGGACGAGGTAGGCGTGCGGGGGACGGGGGCGGCCCCGTCCCCCTACTTGAAGGCGGCTATCACTCGGCGTCCAATCTCGCTGTACGCCCCGTCCAGATGGTGTCCGCCCTTCATCCTCACGGACATCGCGGGCGGCGACAGGTCGGGGCAGATGGTGTCCTTCTCTTCGTCGCCATAGAAGCACAGGAGAGGGAGCGCCCCGAGTAGACGGATCTCCGGCATCATCGGGCGGTCGTCGGGCGAGGGTGTGCTCGAGATCAGGTCGCGCATGCGGAAATGAAAGCTGGCCGTATGCTCGCTGCCGATGAGCACGAGGCCGACGACGCGCCGTCGCAGCTCCGTCGGAAGGCGGTTCACCGCGAAGGGCGCCACACCCGCCCCTCGCGAGTAGCCGATCACGAGCACCGAATCGCGTTGCCAGCGCGCCCGGTAGGCGGTGATGACGCGCGCGAGGTCCGCACCGGTCTGCGCCGGGCTCTTGGCAGACCAGAGGTAGATGCGCTGGTTGAAGCCCACCACGGGCATTCCCGCCTCCGCCAACACGGCGGCGACGCCTTGATCGAGCGTCACCCAGCCCCCGTCGCCGCTGAGAAAGACGACAAAGAGATGGCCGTTCCCCTTGGCGGGTACCTCGGTGAGTGGCAGGTCGGCGACCGAAGCGACCTGGGCCCAGGCGGCGACTGGAAGGCCGACGTACGCGAGCAGCATGCACGCCAGCCGCGCAAGCGCCCGGGCGACGCGCACGCGCGAGGTCGCCGACGACGGGAGAGGGCCCATCACTTCTTCACGATGCCGGTGAGCCCGCCGGCGATGAGCGAGGCGACGTTGGTGAGAATGCGCGGGAGCAAGAGGCCGCCGGGCGAGGCGAGATAGCGCGGTTCCCAGACGGGATCGAACTTCTCCTTGTATTCGCGCAGTCCCTGGAAGTTGTAGAAGTTCTCGCCGAACCGGTACACGAAAGCGCCGACGCGGTTCCAGAGCGGCGCGAGGGCGCGGTTCTCGAGGCCGGCGAGCGGCGCCATCCCGAGGTTGAAGTGCGAGAAGCCCTCCGTGCGCCCGTAGAGCATCAACTGCAGAAACAGGTATTCCATCACGTTGTCGGGCGCCGCGGAGGCGTAGCGCATCAGGTCCACGGTCAGTTCGTCGCCAGGCTGGCCGCGCCAGAGATTCGCGAAGGCGACCACGCGCCCCTCGCGTCGCACCACCGCCATCGGAAAGCGCCGCAAGTAGGCGTCGTCGAAGTAGCCGAGCGAGAAGCCCTTCTCGCGCACCCGCTTGGATTCGAGCCACTCGTCGGAGACGGCGCGCAGTTCGGGGAGCAGGGGCGGCACATCCTCGACCGCGACGACCTCGAACGTCCCGCCGTCCTTCTCGACCTGCGACAGCACCCGCCGCATGCCCTTGCGTCCGCCGCCCTGCAAGGAGAACTCGGCGAGCGGGACGCGCGCCTCCTCCCCGAGCTTGAGCAGCGAGAGCCCCAGGTCGAGATAGAGCGGCAGGTTGTGCATGCGCACTTCGTAGAAGACCGTGGCGGCGCCGTGCCGGTCGGCGAGTTCGCGGAACTGCCAGCCGAGTTCCAGCCGCTCGGCAGGGGCGCCGACCGGGTCGCCGAGGGCGACGAACGAGCGGCCCGACACGCCGTACATCACGAATGCATTTCCGGCGTCGCTGAACAGCAGCGACTTGTCGCCCAGGAGGGCGAGGTTGGCGTGCACGTCGCGCGCGGCGTGCACGACAGCCGCGGCGCGGTCGAGCGACGCGGCATCCGGTGGATCGAGCCGCGCGGGCGCGGGGCGCAACAGCCGCTGCAGCGCCACGACCAGCAGCAGCACCGTCACCCCCACCGAGGCACGCAAGAAGCGCGGCGCGTCGCCGCGCACGGCGAACTGCCACCACAGGTCGCCGGAGTAGTCCACGTGCTTGAAGGCGAACAGGCCCAGCCAGAACGTGGCCCCGACCGCGAGGATGATGGCGGACGCCCATCCCGGCGAAAAGACGTCGCTCATCATCGACGCACGGCGGTAGAAATGCCGTCGTGCGGGGAGCATCGCCGTGAGGACGAGCGCGAGAAACGTCGCCTCCTCGAAGTCGCCGCCCTTGAGCAGCGAGGCGAGGATGCCGACCACGAGCACCCCGCTCGACAGCCACCAGGCGGCGTCGAGGCGTCGCTGCAGTCCCCACGCGAGCAGCAGCAGCGCCGCACCAGCGAGACTCGCCGTGAAATGGGAGAGCTCGATGACCGCGAGCGGCAGCACGTCGGCCAGCAGGTGCAGGCGCGACCGGACTCCGGGGGTCGCCCCGGACAGCAGCAGGATGGTGCCCGACATGAACGTCGTGACCGCCAGTACCGACGGCACCACGCCCGGGACCCAGCGACCGGCAATCTGCGCGGCGCGGGCGATGCCGTGTCGCGCGCGCGCGATCTCGTGCGCGGCGAGCAGCGCGAGCGCCGACCCGAGCGGAACGAGGTAGTAGACCACGCGATACGCCAGCAGCGCGCCGACGAGCCCCGCCGCGGGGATCTCGTCCTTCATCAGCAGCACGATGACCGACTCGAAGATGCCGATGCCTCCTGGAACATGGCTGAGCAAGCCGACGACTTGCGCAAGGAGGAAGGCGCTCAGAAAGGCCCCGAACGGCACCGGGTGATCTGGCGGCAGCAGCACGAAGAGCACGGCGCCGGCGGCGGCCCAGTCGAGCGAGGAGACGAGGACCTGTGCGACCGAGAGTGCGGGACGAGGCAGGGCGAACTCCCATCCCCGCGCGCGCAGCGGCGCACGTCGCAGCGCGCTCGCCGCGAGGTAGGCCACCACCAGCACGAGGAGCAGCGCGCCGATGGTCGCGAGCGACTCCACCGGGAGGCCGAGGAGCGCGGGCGCGGCACGCGGCTCGATGAGGAAGACGGCGCCGCCCACGGTGAGCACGCCCAGCCAGAACGTCACCGCGTTGAAGCCCACGGCCAGTGCGATGTCGGCGCTGGAGAGGCCCCACGCCGAGTAGAAACGGTAGCGCAGCGAGCCGCCGAGCAGCATCGGAAAGCCCAGTGACTGCGACAGCGCATAGGCGACGAACCCGACGAACGCAACGCGACGCGTGGCGAGCGGATGCTGGATGTATCGCACGGCGAGCCAGTCGTAGCTGACCAGGGCCGTGTACCCGAGCGCCGTGAACAGCAAGCCGAGCAGCAGCTGCATCTGCGGCACGGCGCGCACCGCGAGCCGGATGTCGCGGTAGTGCAGCGTGGCCAGTTCGTGATGAAGCGACCAGAGCGCGAGGCAAAAGATCAGCGC
>JAKAJN010000182.1 GCA_021813725.1 bacterium
GTCGCGACACGTGTCTGAAAAAGCACCGTGGATCCGCGCTTGAACCAGAGCCGGTTCTCCGCGATGCTGATCACGATGTACGGCTGGTCGCCGATGGAATCGGGCGAGGCGACGAGCACCCGATCGAGCGAGTCGACGGTCGACTTGGCCTGCGTCCGCACGGTGGCGAGCACATCCGCGTTGTCGTTGTAGACCGCCTGCGTGAGGTCGCGATCACGACGCGCGGCCAGAGCGGCACGGAACTGCGAAATCGCCAGTGCGAGGGCGGCGGCGGTGGCGAGCACGCTGACCCAGGCCGTGAGTCCGCCGCTCGCGAAGAAACCCCGTTTCACCGGATCTGCGGGCATCAGTAGAAGTACACCGGCAGGCCGGCCTTCAGGTTCGGCAATATCGAGCGCAGGTCATCGGCGCCGATGCGCACGCTGCCGGCGCGCGCCGCCTGCGATGGATCGCCGCGATAGAGGACCACGCCGCCGGTCAGCACAACGAGCGAGTCGCCGCGAACTTCCAGCACGCGACGCACACCGCGTGGCGAGGCGATGGGGATCGAATCGCCGGCCGCGCGCTCCCACCCATCGGTTCCGACCGCCACGGCGGCGGTCCGCAGCACAGCGCCGTGCTGCTCGAGGTGGAGCAGGCCACTGTCCACCGCGACGGCCACGTGCAGATCGCCCGCCGATCGAGCCTGTCGGACGGCCAGCGCCATCATCACCTGCAGGCGTCGCGCATCCGATGCCAACGCCAGGTCCGCCTTGATGCGCTCGATGCCGGTCATCCCGGCGCGCAACGCGCGCACTTCGCGGCGATACTCGGTCGTCCGCCAGGCGAGCGCCGCGGCCGCGGCGAGCGACCCGGTGAAGGTCCAGAGCAGCAGGCGCATGAGCCGCGGGTGCTCACGCCACGACGCGCGCCAGCCGGTCTCGATTTCGATCACTGCCGGGCAAACGAGAGGATGTCGAGGACGGGGATGCCGACGGGCTGGGAGCGCCCCGTGCGCACGCGTGCCGTGATGAGCAGTCGCGTGAGCGCCTGCGTGGACCGCGCCTCGCCGATCAGCGACGGTGGAATGGCAAGGTAGAGCAGTTGGTCTTCCGTGCCGGGTCCCTTCGCGAGGAAATACGGCTCGTCGAGCGCGAGGTCGCGGCGGAGCGGATCGGCGTATTGGAGCGCGAGCACCTGCACTTCCCAGCGCACGGTCTTGCCGCGTGTTCCCTCGGGGTCGGCACGCAGGTCGGCCGCGGTCAGCGATGCACCGAAAGACGCATCGGCGGGGATGACATCGCGTTCCGGCACCCACACCTCGGCCCGCACGCGCACCCAGCCGCGCGACCTCGCCAGTGGCACCACGTACGTGCCGCCGCCGATCTGTCCGACGATGGCGCCGTTGGGCGCGTTGCGCGCGATCGCGGTCCGCGCCACACGCATGGCACCCTCCGGGAGCAGCTCGATTGCGGCCGACGTGTCAGCGGCGGACGCCGCCGGTGCCGGCGTGGCCGTCGCGCCCTGTGTTGCGGCAGGTCGTGTGGGCTCGGGCTTGCCGGCCGCTGGCTTGGCGGCCGACTTCGGCGGAGCTTCCGGTCGGGCGGCCGCTGGCTTCGGCGCCGCCTTCGGCGCCGACGGCAGCACCTTGGGGTCGACCCAACCGCCACGACGAACGTTCACCCACGACGCCTGCTTCGCGACGGTGAAGATGCCGGCGAGCGGCCGCACCTCGCCGAGGATCGCACCCTTCATCGAGGGCGCCGAACGCAGGCGCATGGCGATCTTCCCGGTGAGATGAGCGGGAAACGAGTCGCGCGCGCCGCCGAGCCGCGAGGCGTCCATCCAGCCCGTGAAGGTCACGTAGACCGCGCCATTGCGCGATGCGCCCACGGTCACCGTGGCGCCCTCCTTGAGCACGGCGATGACGCTGCCGCCGGGAGCGGCGCGCACGGTGGCGTCGGCGAGGAGCGCGGACTGCGCCGGCAGTGGCGCCGCGCAGAGGAAGATCAAGAGGAGACGAGTGAGTCGCATCGCTGGTAGGGGGGCGTGATCGCGGCTAGCTTTCCGTGAGACTCGCCCACTGCCGAACATATCACCCGTTCCAGACCTCAGCCAAGATGACGCCCCGCATTGACCGTCCGGTCGTCCTCGTCGTGCTCGACGGGTGGGGCTACCGTGATGGCACGGACGGCAACGCCATTCGCCTCGCCCGCACCCCGACGTGGGACCGGCTCTGGGCCAACGCGCCGCGCACCCTGCTCGATGCGTCCGGGCGCGCGGTCGGCCTGCCGGCGGGCCAGATGGGAAACAGCGAAGTTGGCCATATGAATCTCGGCGCCGGACGCGTCGTGATGCAGGACCTCGTGCGCATCGGCGCGTCCGTCGAGAACGGGACGTTCTTCGAGAACCCGTCCCTCGTGGCGGCGTGCGCGCAGGTGCGACGCACCGGCGGTACCCTGCACCTGATGGGGCTGGTGGGCGATGGCGGTGTGCACGCCCACCAGGACCACGCCTTGGCCCTCGTGGACCTCGCCGAGCGACAGGGCATTCACCAGGTCGCCATTCATTGCCTGCTTGACGGTCGCGACACGCTGCCGACGAGCGCGCTCAAGTTCACGCGCGCGCTGCAGGCACGCACGGCCGGCCGCGCGCGGATTGCCAGCGTCGGCGGTCGCTACTATGGCATGGACCGCGACCAGCGCTGGCAACGCGTCGAGCCGTGGTACCGGGCGGCTGTGCAGGGGGTTGGTCCGTCCACCGGCGATCCACTGGCCTTCATCTCCGGCAACTACGAACGCAACGTCACCGACGAGTTCATGGAACCGGCGGTGGTGGTCAACGCCGACGGCACGGCGGTGGCACCGATGCGCGATGGTGACGCGTTGGTCACGTGGAACTTCCGCGCGGACCGGATGCGGCAGATCATCCGCGCCATCGCCATTGACGGCTTTACCGGCTTCGACACGGGTAAGCGACCCGCGCTCGCCGTTGCGACGATGACGCAGTATGACCAGACGTTCGGCCTCCCGATCGCCTTCGAGCCCTTCTCGATGGCCAAGATCATGGCGGAGGTCCTGCAGGAGCACGGGCTCACGACGCTGCGCACGGCGGAGACCGAGAAGTACGCGCACGTCACGTACTTCTTCAACGGCGGCAACGAGGTGCCGTACGCGGGAGAGGAGCGCATTCTGGTGCCGAGCCAGAAGGTGGCCACGTACGACTTGATGCCGGAGATGAGCGCCCAGGGAATCACCGACGTGCTCTGCCGCGCCATCGAGGAGAAGCGCCACCCATACACCCTGTGCAACTACGCCAACGGCGACATGGTGGGGCACAGCGGCAACCTGGCGGCCACGGTACGTGCGTGCGAAGTGGTGGACGAACAGCTGACCCGGATCGTGCAGAGCGCTGCGAAGGCCGGCGCGCGCCTGCTCATCACGGCTGATCACGGCAACTGCGAGCTGATGATCGACCCCGCGACGGGCGGCCCGCACACGGCGCACACGACCAATCCGGTGCCGCTGGTGTACGTGGATGCGGAGGAAACGCTCGCGCTGCGGTCGGGCGGCGCGCTGTGCGATGTGGGACCGACCGTGCTCGGCCTGCTGGGGGTTCCTCAGCCGCCCGACATGACCGGCAAGGACCTTCGAACCCTGGGAGCCTGACGTGACGCGACTGCGCGCCGCGCTGTATGCACTGAGCCTCTGGACCCTCCCTGCCGCCGCGCAGGTGGTGGGCTCCACCCCGAGCGAAAGCCCGTATCGCGACCTGCCGTGGAAGCAGTCGCTCGCGTTCTTCGCGGGCGGGTTCGACACGGGACGCGATGAAGCGGGCGTCGGACCGCAGCCGGGGTGGCTGGCCGGCGTGCGCTACGACCTCCGCATCGGCGGTCCGGTGGCACTGGTCGCCCGCGTCGCGGCGGCGCCGACATCGCGTCGCGTCCTTTCGCCGCTGAGCCCGACCGCCTCCCGGTACCTCGGCGACCAGCAAAGCCAGCTCTTCGCCGGCGACCTCGGCATTGCGATGAATCTCACGGGACAGAAGAGCTGGCACCGCGTGGTGCCGGTCCTCTCCGGTGGTGTGGGGGTGGCGAGTGACTTCCGTGGCACTCCGGACGCAGGCGGGTACCGTTTTGGCACGCGCTTCATGTTCACGTACGGCCTCGGCCTGCGGTACGCGACCAAGGGGCGTTGGGAGCCGCGCGTGGATTTCACCAACTACGTCTGGCAACTGCAGTATCCGCCGGAGTACAGGGAGAAGGGCTCGGACGGGAGCGATCCGGTGGTCTCGCATGGCAAGGCCCCGTGGATGGGCAACCATCTCTGGTCCGTGGGCCTGAGCTACCAACTGCTGCGTTGAACCGGTGCCCCAACTCTCGCTGACGCGCCGCGTGGAGTTCGCCGCCGCGCACCGTTACCGGCGCCCGGAGTGGAGCGACGAGCGCAATTTTCAAGTCTTTGGCAAGTGTTCGCGCTCGTCGTGGCACGGTCATACCTACACGTGCGACGTCTCGGTGGCCGGCCCA
>JAKAJN010000183.1 GCA_021813725.1 bacterium
TATCAGAGCGCGGCGCAGTTTGGGCGCGAGCTGTGGGCGGCGTGCGAGAGCATGCCCTCGACGCAGGCAGCCGAGGCCGGCACGCAGGTGCTCGCCGCGCCGGCGTCGGCGGCGGCCAACGTGCCGAAGACGCGCGTCGCCACGCCGGGCGAGGGCGGTCGCACCGTGGCGGCCCCCGCGCCGGCACCCCAGGCCGCGCCGGCCGCCCCCGCGGCGGCCCCCGTTGCCGTCAAGAAATCGAACACAGCGATGATCGCCGCCGCTGTGATCGGGATCGCTGTTCTCGGGGGCGGCGGCTACTTTATTGCGACGAGCGGAAAGGGTCCCGAAACTCCACCGGCGTCCGACAGCACGGCGATGGGACGAGCCCCCGCGGCGCAGACGCAGTCGGCCGCACCGACGACGCCGGCGTCGCCTCGTGGCGGAGTGACGGAGTTGAAGACGCCCGTGAATCCGGCGGGTGGAGGGAGTCGTACGCAGGGTGGGGCGGCGCCGGCGGTGGGAACGCCGACGTCGGTGCCGGCGGGAGGAGGCGCTGAGGCGATCGTGACGAAGTGGATGCCGCGCGCCCTCGACTTGACGGCGGGATCCGCACAGCAGGTGTTGCGCGAGGTCGAACCAGAAATCGGATCGCTCTCCGGCGAGGCGAAGGGCAACGCGTACTTTGTCGTCGCGATGGCGTACTTCAAGCTGGACAACTCGGATGACGGCTGTGCGATGGCCGAGAAGGCGAAGCCGCTGGTGAGGGGAACGATCCTGACGCAGCTCAACCCATTTCTTGAAGCCTGCAAGTGAGCGAATCCTCGTCCCCCCAAGCCATTATCGTCCACGTCTTCGGGCGCACGGACGTCGGCCGCACGCGCGAGCACAACGAAGACTGTTTCGTTGTCGCCGACTTGACGACGATGAACGCCACGCTGCAGCCCGAGGTGCGCGAGCACCGACCGGGCGAGCGCGGCTCGCTCTTCATGGTGGCCGACGGAATGGGCGGCGCGGCGGCCGGAGAAGTGGCGAGCCAGATGGCCACCGAGGTGGTGCTCGAGGAGCTCGAAACCTGGTGGCGCCGGTCGGAGTCCACGGACCCGGATGCCTTCGCCGCCGGCCTGCGCAAGGCAGTGGAGGCGGCCAACGCACGCATCCACCGCTACGCACTCGACCACCCCGAGAATCGCGGGATGGGAACCACGACGACCGTCGCGGGCATTCTCGGCGATACGCTCTACCTGTGCCAGGTGGGTGACAGCCGGGGCTACCTGGTGCGGAACGGCGTTGCCACGCAGATCACCAAGGACCAGTCGCTGGTGCAGCGCCTCATCGACGCGGGCGAGCTGACGGCGGAGGAAGCCGAGGTGAGCGAGCGTCGCAACATCATCCTGCAGGCGCTGGGGCCCGAAGCGCAGGTGAAGGTGGACCTCACGGTGCAGCAGGTGCGCCGCGGCGACACGCTGGTGCTGTGCAGCGACGGCATGTCGGGGCAGATGCGCACGGTGGACATCGCGCGCATCGTGACGGAGCAGTCGCCCGACCTGATGGCGACGTGCAAGGCGCTCATCGACCTCGCCAACGAGAACGGCGGCCCCGACAACATCACCGTGATCGCGGCGCGCTTCGAGGGCGCCGACCTGCAGCCGCCATCGGCCGGCGATCGCGTGGGGCATCAGCCGTACATCTCTCCCGCCGAAGCGCGGGCCACGATGCCGGTGAGTGCGGCGACCATCGCGCAATCGCTGGAAGACGAGGAGATGCTCGAGGCGTCGCTCGTGACCACCGCGGAGACCGAGATTCCAGTCGTTGCCTCGAGCGAGAACGGCGCCCCGCGCACGACAGTCCCGATGGCGCCGTCGCCCGAGTCGACGCTCTCGCCGCGCGTCAGCGTTGCTCAGTTGCGCCTCATCTTCGGTGGGCTCACCGTCCTCGTGGCGGCGTGGCTCGCGTGGGTCTACCTGATCAAGGGCTGAGCCAATGGCCATCGAGCTCCGCATCACCAGCGGCGCACGGGCGGGTGCTCGCGAGACATTCTCCAAGTCGGTCATCGCCATCGGGCGTCACCCGATGAACGACCTGCGTCTCGACACCGAGAAGGATCTCGACGTGTCGGGGCGCCACGCCGAAATCCGGCTGGTCGGCGGTACCGCGTCCATTCGCGACGTGGGGAGCAGCAACGGCACCAAGGTGAATGGCCAGCCGCTCGTCGGCGAGCGGGCCCTCTTTGAGGGCGATGTGATCACGCTCGGCGGCGCCGCGGGCGCGTCGCTCGAATTCCACGTCGTGGACGATGCGGCGCCGGCGCCGGTGGCTGCTCCGGCGCCGCCGACGCGCATGGCCGAGCCCGCCGCCTCCGCTGCCACCACACCGGCCGCCGCACCGGCCGCCGCACCGGTACCGCCACGGCGCGACACCACGGCGCGCATCGCCGAAGCGGTGGAAGCGCAGACGGGCAAGCTGCGGCGCGTGCTGTATTTCTTCGGCGCCGCAGTGGTGATCATCGGACTCGGCCTCGCCTGGATGAGTCGCCAGAATGCCGCGGCGGATCGCGCGACCATCGAGCAGTTACTGAAGGAGCTGCAGGACCAGAACGCCGCCATCGCCGAGCTGCGCGGGAGCGCCGGCGCCAACGGTTTGACCGACGAGGTGGGGCGGATCCGCAAGGAGCGCGACTCGCTGCTGACGATGCTGCGCGCGGGCGGCGACCAAGCGGCGGTTTCGCAGCGCATCGCCGAACTGAACGCCCAGCAGACGGCGGCCGGCGCGGTCAGCAAGGTGGATTACGAGCGCATTCACGAGCAGAACGCGAAGGCCGTGGCGTTCGTCGTGGTGCAGCACGGCGACGACATCGAGGGCGGGTCGGGCTTCGGCGTGACGCGCGACGGGATCATCGTCACCAATCGGCACGTCGTGCAGGGAGCGGCGGGCGATGCGACGCCGTCGCGGATTGCGGTGCAGTTCCACGGCACCGGGCGGTGGCTGCCGGCCCGACTGCTCAAGGTCTCCACGTCGGACGACCTCGCCTTCATCAAGGTGGATGCGCCGGGTGCGTTTCCGGTGGTCATGGGGGTGCGGCCGAGCGGCAGCGTGCGCCCGGGTGCGCCGATCGCGATTGTTGGCTATCCGCTCGGCAACGAGACGGCTGGCATGGGCGGCTCCATCGACACGATGACGGCGCGCGCGACGCTCACGGCGGGGATCGTGAGCAAGTCCGTGCCCGACATCCTGCAGGTGGACGCGTACGTAGCGCACGGGTCGAGCGGCAGCCCGGTCTTCGATCAACGCGGGCTCGTGGTCGGCGTGGTGTACGGCGGACCGACGGAGGCCGCGGGGCGCATTGTGTACAGCGTGCCGAGCGATCGGTTGATTGCGCAGCTTCCGGGCGAGGCGGCGGGGGTTGTGCGGCCGTAGCTTGCTCTTACGGCAACTGCTCACCGTTGTGCGGCCTTAACTTGCTCTTACGGCAACTGCTCACCACGGAGGCGCGGAGGACGCGGAGATACACGGAGAACTACAGCTGCAAAATCTTTCGAACGACAGCGCGCCACTCCGAACCTTGAGTGGCGCACGCAGTTCCTCCAAGAAGTTGTAGTTCTCCGTGCATCTCCGTGTTGCTCCGTGCCTCCGTGGTGAGCAGTTGTAGTCACGAAACCAGCGCCCGCGCCGCCGCCTCCTGCATCCCCTTGTCCCCCGCCCACGCGCAGAGCAGGTGCGCCGCGTCGGGGAGTTCCTCCGCCAACCGTGGATGCCCGAACAGCACCACGAGCGAGTCGCGCCTCATCGTTCGCGCTGCCTGCACCGCCAACCGTACAGTGAGCCGTGACTGTGGCGTGAGCTCGGCGTGCCCCTTGCCGGCCAGCACATCGGCAAAGACGGCGATCACGAGCACGCCCTCACCGGCCTCCGTCGCACCGCTCACGACATTCACCGTGCGCCCGAGTGCCTCGAGCGCCTTGATGAACGTCCACCGCGACGGCGCCGCGCTCGCCGGATCGTCGTCCACGACCACCACCTCGCACGTCGGCGGCAGCCACGGCACGCGCCCGCGCACGACGCGCAGCACACGATCACTCACCTGCTTGGCCCACGTGCGATCGTCGAGCGTCGGACCCCGCAGATCGGGGAGCCAGCGCCCCCACGTCGCCCACCAGTCACGCCGCGAGCGCGACGCGGCGAGCTGCTCGGCGTCGAGCCGCCCGTCGGCAACGGCGTTGGCGATGGCCTGCACCACCAACGCCGGATCGCTTGGCGAGAGCAGCACGTCGCACCCCGCGGCCAACGCGGCCACCGCGGCGTCGCATTCGTCGTCGGTCGTGCGCACACCGCGCATCTCGAGCGAATCGGACACCACGAGCCCCGTGAACCCCAGCTCCTGCCGCAGCAGCGCGATCATCGGCGCCGAGCGCGTGGCCGGCAGGCCGGATGGATCAATGGCCGGGAAGGCGACGTGCGCCGTCATCACGCTGGCCACGCCGCTGTCCACCGCG
>JAKAJN010000184.1 GCA_021813725.1 bacterium
CGACAGTTCGAGATGCTGCACCTGGTCTTCGCCCACCGGGACAAGATCGGCGAGATAGAGCAGGATGTCGGCGGCCTGCAACACGGGATAGTTCAACAAGCCGGCCATCACCTGCTCCTGCCGCGCCGCCTTCTCCTTGTACGCCACCTGTCGCTCCAGTTCACCGAGTGGCGCGATGGTGTTGAAGATCCACTGCAGCTCGGTATGCTCGGGAACGCGCGACTGCACGAACAGCGTGCAGCGCTCGGGATCGAGCCCCGCCGCGAGCAGCGACACGGCCATTTCCTGGGTGCGGCGGCGCAGGTCGTCGGGGGTGTACGTCCCGATGATCGCGTGGTAGTCCACGATGCAGTAGATGGACTCGAACTGCGACTGCAGCGCGACCCAGTTCTTGACGGCACCGAGGTAGTTGCCGAGGTGCAATTCCCCGGACGGCTGGATCCCGCTGAAGATGCGTGGCATGGGAGAAAGCTAGATTTCCACGCATGACTTCTCAACCAATCACCCCGGAGTATCTCCTCGACGCACTGCGGGCAGCCGCCGCGGCCGGCGTCGAGGTCATTCGCGACGGCGAGCGGCGCCGCGGCTCGCTCGTCTGGCGCGAGAAATCGGCCACCGACTTCGTGAGCGAGGTCGACACCACCGCCGAGGCCCGCATCATCGCCGCGCTGCTGGAGCGCGTTCCCGGCGCCGCCATCCTCGCCGAGGAATCGGCGAGCACGCTGGACGCCGCGCACCGCACGAGGGGGGTCACGTTTGTCATTGACCCGCTGGACGGCACGACCAACTTCCTGCACGGCGTCCCCGAGTATGCGGTCTCGATTGGCGCGCTGGTCGACGACGAATTGGCGGCCGGCGTGGTGGTGCACGTCCCGCGCGACGAGTGGTTCACGGCCACGGCCGGCGGCGGGGCGTTCCGCGACGGCGAGCCGATTGTCGTGAGCACCATTGACTCCCCAGACCGCGCGCTCATCGCGACCGGCTTTCCGTTCAAGGGCGGCCACGACGTGGACCGATACGTTGGACAGATGCGCCGCCTGATGACGCACACGGCGGGGCTGCGCCGTCCGGGCTCAGCGTCACTCGATCTCGCCGGCGTGGCCTGCGGTCGCTTCGACGGGTTCTGGGAGAACCTCCTCGCCCCGTGGGACATCGCGGCGGGCATCCTCATTGCGCGCGAGGCGGGGGCGATCGTCACCAATCTCGACGGGGTACGCTGCCCCGTGGAGCACACAAGTGTGGTGGCGGCGAATCCGCAGTTGCACGAATGGCTGCGGGGACGGTTGACGGCGGACGGGTGATAGCCGACGGCAGACGGTCGACGGCAGACGGTCGACGGCAGACGGTCGACGGCGGACGGGAGGAGGTGCAGGTAGATTGGTGGGGCTGGCGCCGAGCAGTCCGGTCGCCGGTGCGATCAATCGCCCATCGCATTCCGAAGTCGCAGTCCTGAGTCGGTATCCTGAGTCCATGTCCTCAATCGCCGTTAGATGAAGCTCATCGAACTCGTCCCCAACTTCTCCGAAGGGCGCCGCCCCGAGGTCGTCGCCGCCATTCGCGACGCGATCGCCGATGGCGAGGGCGTCACCGTCCTCGACGTGTCAAGCGACCCGTCGCACAACCGGACGGTCGTGACCGTCGTCGCCACCGCGGAATCGGCGGTGGACGCGGCCTTCCGCGGCATCGCCAAGGCCGCCGCACTGATCGACCTGAATCAGCACACTGGCGAGCATCCCCGCATCGGCGCCACCGACGTCTGCCCGTTCATTCCGCTCGAGGGGGCCACGATGGACGACTGCGTCGCCCTCGCCCGCACCCTCGGCCAGCGCGTCGGCGACGAACTGGGGATTCCGGTCTTCCTGTACGAGCGCGCCGCCACGCGCCCCGATCGCGAGAACCTGGCCGACATCCGCCGCGGTGAGTTCGAGCAGGCGAAGATCGAGATCGGCACCAACCCGAACCGTGTCCCCGACTTCGGCCCGAACCGCGTGCATCCCACCGCCGGCGCCACCGTGATCGGCGCCCGCCCTTTCCTGGTGGCGTACAACGTCTACCTTGGCGGCGCCGAGCATGTCCCGGTGGCCAAGGAAGTTGCCAAGGCGGTGCGCGGCTCGAGCGGCGGACTGCGCTACGTGAAGGGGCTGGGGCTCGAGGTGGACGGGCAGGCGCAGGTGTCGATGAACCTCGTGGACGTCGAGAAGACGCCGGTCTACCGCGCCTTCGAGCTGGTGCAGCGCGAAGCCGCGGCGCACGGCGTGTCGCCGACGTGGAGCGAGATCGTCGGTCTCGTCCCGGAGCAGGCGCTGTTCGACACGGCGGCGCGGCACCTGCAGTTGCGAGGCTTCAGCAAGGACCTGGTGCTCGAGCACCAGGTTCGCCGGGCGATGAGCGGTGGCGAATCGGTGAGCGGCTTCGTGGCCGCGGTGGCGTCGAGCGCTCCCGCCCCCGGAGGCGGCTCCGTGTCGGCGCACGCCGGCGTGCTGAGCGCTGCGCTCGCGCAAATGGTCAGCGGGCTCACCGTGGGGCGCAAGAAGTACGCCGCCGTCGAGGGTGAAATGAAGGAGCTCGCGCTCGCGGCTGTTACGCTAGGTAACGAATTGTCCGCCCTCGTCGCCGAGGATGCGGCGGCCTACACGGTGGTCACCGATGCGTACAAACTCGGCAAGGACACCCCCGACCAGGTGGCGGCGCGCGACGCGGCCATCCAGCGCGCCCTGCTCTACGCCACGGAGGTGCCGCTGAAGACCGCCGAGGCGTGTGCGCGCGTCGCCGAACTCGCCGCCGTCGCCGCCGAGAAGGGAAACACCAACGCGGCATCCGACGCTGGTGTCTCCGCGCTGCTCGCCGAGGCGGCCTGCCGCGGCGCCGTGTACAACGTGCGCATCAACGTGGGGTCCATCATCGACAAGGCGGTGGCGACCCCGCTCGCGGCGAAGGCGCAGGCCGCACTCGACCGGGCGCACGCCGCCGCCGCGCGCGCCACGGCAGCGGTGGAACGGAATATCGGAGGCTAGCCGAGTGGCGCCCGCCACCGACTGGACGCAGTGGATCCGCGCCGACTATCACGGTGCGCCGTTCGTCACGTTCGGCAGTCGGCATCTGGTGGCGCTCATCGCCATCGCGCTCTTCGGCGCGTGGATGCTGCGGCACCGCGGCGCTGACGAGGCGACCCGCCGTCGTGGCCGGCTGACGCTGGCTGCAATGCTGGTGGTCAACGAGCTGTCGTGGCACGCGTGGGCGGCGTATTACGGGCAGTGGACGACCGACAAGATGCTCCCCCTCCACCTCTGCACCGTTCTCGTCTGGATCGGCGCGTACGGGCTGGTCACGCTCGACGCGACCATCTACGAGTTCCTGTACTTCATGGGGATCGGCGGGCCACTGCAGGGGGTGCTCACCCCCGACGCCGGCCAGTATGGCCTGCCGCACTTCCGCGCGGTGCAGACACTGCTCTCGCACGGCATACTGATCATCGCCGCGCTCTACCTGACAGTCGTGGAGGGGATGCGCCCCACGTGGAAGTCGGTGCGCCGCGTCATCGCCGGCACATTCATCTACATGGCGGTCGTGACGGTGATCAACGCCGCCATCGGCACCAACTACATGTGGACGATGGGCAAGCCCCCGGTGGTCAGCCTGCTCGACGTGCTCGGCCCGTGGCCCTGGTACCTCGTGCCGGTGATCGCCCTTGGCGTCGTCAATGTCCTCCTGCTCTACCTCCCGTTCTGGTGGGCTGACCGCCGGCGTGAGCGCGCGGCTGCAACTCGGCACGGCGTGGAGGCGTAGGGTAAGACATGTCATCGCTCACCCCCCAAGCCGCAGTGCAGGCACCGCCATCCCCGACGGCGCCTCGAGCGCCGAACGTGACCGTGGGCGGCGGCAACCTCACCCTGCCGCAGGACGTCGGACGCCCGATGACCCTGCAGGACGTGGAGCTCCTGCAGAACCGCCGCAGCGAACTCTCGCGGCAGCTGCAGTCGGCCACGGGCCGGCGTCAGGATGTGATTCGAGAGATGGGCCGCTCGTCGAACGGGCGCGAAGGACTCGAGGCGCGGCTCAAGGTGCTGGACGAACGCATCGTGCAGCTCGAGAAGGACATTGCGCAGAATGGCCAGCTCCTGGCGTCGGCGCCGCCCAACCTGGTGGAAGAGACGACGCCGCCGTCGATGATCGGTGGGCCGGTCCGCAACATCAACGGCACCGCCGTGACGATGACCGCCATTATTGCCACGGCCGTCGTGCTGACCAGTGTGGCGCGGCGGCTCTTTGCACGTCGACCGGCGTCCGCGCCGGCGTTCCCCGCCGACCTGTCAGAGCGCATTCTGCGCATCGAGAACGCCGTCGAGAGCATCGCCGTGGAAGTGGAGCGAATCTCCGAGGGACAGCGCTTCGTCACGAAGCTGATGGGCGAACCGCGGTCCCTCGGCGCCGGTGCAGCCGAACCCATCGTGTTGGGCCAGGG
>JAKAJN010000185.1 GCA_021813725.1 bacterium
TCTTCCGTTCGAGGCGCAGCAGTTCGGTCTCGCCGGCCGTGAGCTCGGTGAGCGCGCGGAAGAGATCGAGCAGCCGGGGTGCCTCGAGCAGGGTCTGACGCGTTTCGAAGCGCACCGCCAGGTGCGCGGCGATGCCGCACCCCTGCCGCTCGAGACTGCTCGCCGACTGCACCAGCGCGGCGACCTCCGGCGGCAGGCGCCGGTGCTGCGTGACGTACTCCTCAAACAGCGCCAGCGCCTTGCGCGCTTCCTCCGGCGTGCCGTCGCCGGGCGCGAAGGTGAACGGATGCGCCGACGCAGTGGCGCGAATCAGCTTGCCGCCCGACGCGAACCGTGTCACGCGCGAGCGGGCCAACCCCTCCACAAGCACGCGCGCGGCGCCGTTGGGCAGGCGTGTGAACTGGAGCACGCGCGCGAGCGTGCCGACGCGATGCAGGTCGCCCGACGCGGGGTCCTGCACGGCGCTGTCCCGCTGGGTGAGGAGCAGGATCAGCTTGTCGCCGGCCTCCGCGGCCTCGAGCGCCGCGAGCGAACCCGCGCGCCCGACCAGCAGCGGCATCGCGACGTGGGGAAAGAGCACCACGTCGCGCAGCGGCAGCACCGGCAGGCGGTCGGCGGCCTCGATGACGTCCGTGTCTCGCAGGTAATGCTGGGTCATTCAACAAAGATAGAGGATAGGGAATCCGGATGGCGAATCCGGAGCGCAATTCTGGTAGCGGACCGGCGATGGCAGACGAAACAGGGCGGGGAACTCGCCCCCGCCCTGTGTGCTCTGCTTTCTCTCTGCTTTCTCTCTGTTTGCTCTCTGTTTGCTCTCTGCCGCTCCTACGCCTCTTTCTTCTGCCGCTTCGCACTCAAATCCAGCATTGGTGGCTGTTTGTTGGTCACCGTCGCCTCGGTGACCGTCACGCCCACCACGTCATCGCGCCCCGGCAGGTCGAACATCGTGTCGAGCAGCAGCTCCTCCACGATGGCGCGCAGGCCGCGCGCGCCGGTGCCACGGTCGAGCGCCTTCTTGGCGATCGCCTTGAGCGCCCCTTCGTCGAACGTCAGTGCCACATCCTCGAGTTCGAAGAGCTTCGCGAACTGCTTGGTGATGGCGTTCTTCGGCTCCTTCAGGATGCGCACCAACGCCGTCTCGTCGAGATTCTCCAGCGGCACCGCCACCGGCAGGCGCCCCACCAGCTCCGGAATCAGCCCGAAGCGAAGCAGGTCGTCGGGCTCCACGTGCTTGAAGATGTGCGAGGCATCGTCGCCCTTCGAGGCCAGCTGGTCCTCGGCGCTGAAGCCGATCTGCCGCTTGCCCAACCGCGCCTCGATGATCTTCTCGAGGCCGTCGAAGGCGCCACCGCAGACGAACAGGATGTCCTTGGTGTTGATCTGGATGTACTCCTGCTGCGGGTGCTTGCGCCCGCCCTGCGGCGGCACGCTCGCCACCGTCCCCTCGAGGATCTTCAGCAGCGCCTGCTGCACGCCCTCGCCCGAGACGTCGCGCGTGATGCTCGGGTTCTCGCTCTTGCGCGCGATCTTGTCCAGCTCGTCGATGTACACGATGCCGCGCTCGCATTCGGCGACGTTGAAGTCGCCCGCCTGCAGCAGCCGCACGAGGATGTTCTCCACGTCTTCGCCGACGTACCCCGCCTCGGTCAGCGTCGTCGCGTCGGCAATCGTGAACGGCACGTCGAGGATGCGCGCCAGTGTCTGCGCCAGCAGGGTCTTGCCGACGCCCGTCGGGCCGATCAGCAGGATGTTCGACTTGTCCAGCTCGACGTCTCCGTCGCGCTTGGGGCTGTTGATGCGCTTGTAGTGATTGTAGACCGCCACCGCGAGCGCCTTCTTCGCGGCTTCCTGCCCGATCACGTACTGGTCCAGGACGTCCTTGATCTCCTGCGGCGCCGGCACGCGCGTGACAGCTTCGCCCACTTCGCGCTCTTCATCTTCGGCGAGGATTTCGTTGCACAGTGCGATGCACTCGTTGCAGATGTACACGGACGGCCCGGAAATGAATTTCCGGACGGCGTCCTTGGACTTGCCGCAAAACGAGCAGCGCAGGTGACGATCGTGGGACATCGAGTTCATCGGGCCTCTATCGCTCAGGTCCTTTGGGGGGCCGCCCCTTCGACGCGCGACCCCTCTTCTAGTAACACCCGGCCCGGGCCGGGGGCAAGCACTTCCCGCCTGCCTCGCCGCGCGCCATGGCGCACAACGAGCGAGGCATCCTACTTGTTCGAACCCACGGCAGCGACGGCGGCGACCGCGTCGCCCGACAGTTCGCGCGGCGTCACCACGTGGTCAATGATGCCGTACGCCTTCGCTTCTTCGGCCGACATGTAGAAGTCGCGGTCGAAATCGCGCTCGATCTGCTCGACCGGGCGTCCCGTGTGCTTCGACATCAGTTCGTTCATCTGCGACCGGAGGTACAGGATCTCCTTCGCCTGGATCTCGATGTCGGCCGCGCTCCCCTGCGACCCGCCCGACGGCTGGTGCATCATGATGCGCGCGTGCGGCAGGGCCGACCGCTTCCCCTTGCTCCCGCCGGCGAGCAGGAAGCAGCCCATCGA
The DNA here is from genome assembly GCA_021813725.1 of bacterium. Lineage (GTDB taxonomy): Bacteria > Gemmatimonadota > Gemmatimonadetes > Gemmatimonadales > Gemmatimonadaceae > PNKL01. The sequence goes on from JAKAJN010000185.1 coordinate 2,562, forward strand.
CGCCGCCATGCCCATGCAGATGGTGTTCACCGGCGACTTCAGCCACTGCATCGTGTCGTACATCGCCAGCCCCGCGCTCACGCTGCCGCCGGGCGAGTTGACGTACAGGTGGATGTCGCGCCCCGGGTTGTCGGCCTCGAGGAAGAGCAGTTGCGCGATCACCATGTTCGCCACGTCATCGTTGATCGGCGTGCCGAGGAAAATGATGCGGTCCATCAGCAGGCGCGAATAGACGTCGTAGCTGCGTTCGCCGCGGCTCGACCGTTCGATCACGTACGGGTTGGGAATGATTGGCATGCGTTCCTCGTCCTCGTCGTAAGAGTCCGGCCGCGAGGGCTCTGCGGTCCCGCCGGGCCTGGGGGTCATCCGGTCCTGCGTCCTACGCCTGTTCCACAGTGTTGCGCTCGAGCAACCAGGCAAACACCCGGTCCTCGGTGATGCCGCGCTCGATCTCGCGCAGCCGCCCCGCCTTCTGCAGCTGCGCGTACACCTGGCCCGGGTTGGCGCCGCGCTTCTCCGCCATTTCCTGAACCTTCGCGTCCACGTCCGCCTCGCCCGCCGCGAGCCGCTCGCGCTCGGCGATCGTCTCGATCACCAGGTCGCGCCGCACCTGGCGCTCCGCCGTGGCGTGAAATTCCGACGCGAAGCGCTCCTGCTCCGCCTCCGGCACGCCGTAGGCCTGCGCGTACGACTGCACCAGCTGAGACACCCACGACGGGGGCACGTCAAACGGGTTCGCGCCGATGATTTCGTCCAGCAGCAGCCCGCGCACCGTGGCGTCCGCCTCGCGCACGGCACTGGCCTCGAGGTCGCTCCGCACCGCCGTGGTCAGCGCCTCGAGCGAGTCGAAGTCGCCCATTTCGCGCGCCCAGGCGTCGTCGAGCGCCGGCACCTCCTTGCGCTTCACTTCCTTCAGCTCGGCGCGCACCGTCTTCGTCTTGCCGCGCTGTGCCTCGTCGGGGAAGTCGTCGGGCCACCGCACCGGACGCTCCACCGTCCCGCCGGGGGTCAGCTCCATCAGCAGCTCCTCGATGGCCGGAATGGCCTGGCCGGCGCCGAGGACGACGCGATACTCCTTCCCCTCGGGGAGCGCGCCGCCATCTTCCGCCATCGCCAGCATCACGACCACCATGTCGCCCTCGGCCGGCTTGTCCTCAACCGGGGTCCAGGTGGCACGCTGGTCGCGCAGATGCTCGATCTGCTCCTTCACCTGGTCGCCCGTCACGACGGCCGCCGGGCGCTTCACCTGGAAGCCCGTCACGTGCGCCAGCGCCAGCTCCGGCTGCACCTCACAGTGCAGCTCGAAGGAGAGCGCCTCGTCCTCGGCGAACTTCACGTCGTGCGCGTGCGGCTGCGTCACCAGCTTGAGCTTCTCCTGCTCGATCACGGCCTGGTAGGCATCCCGCATCACCTGCTCCAGCGCCTCCTGCTTGATCACATCGGCGAACTTCTTCTCGACCATCGCGGCCGGCGCCTTGCCGACGCGAAAGCCCGGGAGACGCACCTGCTGCGCCACGCGGCTTGCCGCCCGCTTCCTGGCGTCCTTGACCGCCGCCCCCGGGACGGCGACCTGAATGCGGCGCTCCGCGCCTTCCGACTTCGTGCTGGTAATCTGGATTTCCATTTCGTACGGCCGACCTTCGGCGAATTGGGCACAGGGAAAAATTCCCCGCCGCCTGCAAAGGCAGCGGGGCAACTATAGAGGGAAAGTTAGGGGGTGGGGGAGGGAATTGGAATGGAGAGAGAAAGCAGGCATAAAGCAGAGAGAAAACAGAGAGAAAACAGAGAGAAAGCAGAGAGAAAGCAGAGAGAAAACAGCAGGGCAGCACCGCAGGGGTCCTGACCTCTCCCGTCCCCTCTGTTTTCTCTCTGTTTTCTCTCTGTTTTCTCTCTG
>JAKAJN010000186.1 GCA_021813725.1 bacterium
GTCACGCAGGCGATATTCGAGGGGTTCTTCTTCGAGCCGCGCTATCGCCCCTCACTCACGCAGCAGCGTCTGGTCGCAGCGGGATATCTCGGCCGCAAGACAAAGCGCGGCTACTACGATTATGGCGAGCAGGCCTCGCTGCCAGAGCCGCGGCGCGACGCCGCGCTGGGGGCGGCCATCGTCGAGCGCATTCGCGCGATGCTCATCAATGAAGCGGTGGACGCCCTGCGCCTCGGCGTCGCAAGCGCCGCCTCGCTCGACGTCGCGATGCGCTCAGGCGTCAACTACCCCAAGGGCCTGCTCGCCTGGTGCGATGAACTCGGCGCGACGTCGGTGCTCGGCACGCTCGAGCGCCTGCACGCCGAGTATGGCGAAGAACGCTACCGCCCGTCGCCGCTCTTGCGGCGCGCGGCGCGCGACGGCACGAGGTTTCTCGAATGACACACGCATTTCTCGCGGGCGCCCTGCGTACGCCCATCGGCAGTCTCGGCGGCGCACTCAGTGCGGTGCGCGCCGACGACTTGGCAGCGCACACCCTGCGCGAGCTGCTGCAGCGCCATCCAACCGCGGACCCGGCTGCGATCACCGACGTGATCCTGGGCTGCGCCAACCAGGCGGGGGAGGACAACCGCAACGTGGCGCGGATGGCGCTCCTTCTTGCCGGCCTGCCGGTCAGCGTGCCGGGTGAAACGGTGAACCGGCTCTGCGCCTCGGGACTCAGTGCGATTGCGAGCGCCGCCCGCGCTGTCGCCGTGGGGGATGGCGACGTGTACATCGCCGGCGGCGTCGAGAGCATGACGCGCGCGCCGTACGTCTTCTCCAAGGCCGGCAAGCCGTTCGCACGCGACCAGGAGTTCTTCGACACGTCGCTCGGCTGGCGATTCGTGAATCCGGCGATGCAGGAGCGCTACGGCATCGACTCGATGGGACAGACGGCGGAGAACGTGGCTGAGGCGTTCACGGTGTCGCGCGAAGACCAGGACGCGTTCGCCCTGCGGTCGCAGCAGAAGGCGAGCGCGGCGCGCGAAGCGGGGCGGCTCGCGGAGGAGATCGTCCCGGTTCACGTGCCGGGGCGCGGTGCCGGGAGTACGGCGGGACGTGTTGACCGCGATGAGTTCATTCGCCCGGACTCGACGGCCGAAGGGCTCGCACGCCTGAAGCCGGCCTTTCGCACGGACGCCACCGGGTCGGTGACCGCCGGCAATTCGTCGGGGCTCAACGACGGAGCGGCCGCGACCTTCGTCTGTTCCGAGGCGGGAGCGCGCCAGCACGGGTTGGTTCCGCTCGCCCGCATTGTCGCCGTCGCCGCCGCCGGCGTCGAACCGCGCACGATGGGGATCGGGCCGGTCCCCGCGTCGCAGAAAGTCCTGTCGCGCGCCGGGCTCTCGCTGGAACAGATGGATGTGATCGAGATCAACGAAGCGTTCGCGGCCCAGGTGCTCGCGTCGCTGCGCACGCTCGGCGTCGCCGACGACGATCCGCGGGTCAACCCCAATGGTGGCGCCATCGCGCTCGGCCACCCGCTCGGGATGTCCGGTGCGCGCCTCGCCATCACCGCCGCGCGTCAGTTGCGGCGCACCGGCGGTCGCTACGCGCTCGTGACGATGTGCGTCGGCGTCGGCCAGGGGATGGCCGCCGTGCTTGAGTGCGTTTGACGATGGCCAGCATCTTCGCCTTCGAAGGGTTCGTCCCCGTGGTGCACGAGAGCGCATTCGTGCATCCGAACGCCACGGTTGTCGGCAACGTCCTGATTGGGCGCGATGTCTACGTCGGCCCCGGGGCGGTGATCCGTGGCGACTGGGGCGGCATCGACATCGCCGACGGCTGCAACGTGCAGGAAGGGTGCGTGGTGCACATGTTCCCGGGGATCGTCGTGCGCCTCGAGGAGCATGCGCACATCGGGCACGGTGCCGTCGTGCACGGGGCGCACATCGGACGCAACGTGCTCGTGGGAATGAACGCCGTCGTGATGGACCGCGCCGACATCGGCGATGAGAGCATCGTCGGCGCGCTCTGCTTTGTCCCCGGTGAGATGCAGGTTCCGCCGCGCTCGCTGGTGGTTGGCAATCCCGCAAAGATCGTGCGGCAGGTGAGCGACGAGATGCTGGCGTGGAAGTCGGAGGGGACGGCGCTCTACCAGACGCTGCCATCGCGCCTGCGGGCATCGCTGCAGCCGTGCGAACCGCTGCGCGAGGTTCCGGCCGACCGCGCGGTGCAGGTGGCCAACTACAGGACGCTCAAGGAGACCCGGCGCGGTCCGTGATGATTACTCCCATCGATCCATCCGGTCGGGCGCCGCGCGCGCTCTACAGCTTCGCCGAAGGGGCGTGGGTGCAAGGTGGCGCGCGCACGCCACTGCACCATGCCGTGACGGGCGAGACGATCGCCGAAGCCGGGAGCGGCGGCCTCGACTTCGCCCGCATGGTGCGATACGCGCGTATCGTGGGCGGTCCGGCCCTGCGCGCCCTGACCTTCCATCAGCGCGCCCGCATGCTCAAGGCGCTCGCGCAGCACTTGATGGCGCGCGTCGAGTCGTACCACGTCGTGTCGGCGGCGACCGGCGCGACGCGGCGCGATGGGTGGGTGGACATCGAGGGTGGCATCGGCACGCTCTTCGCGTACGCCTCGCGCGGCCGGCGCGAGTTTCCCGACGAACCGTTCCACGTCGAGGGGCCGACCGAACGCCTCTCGAAGAACGGCACCTTTGTCGGCCGGCACATCTGCGTGCCGCTCGAAGGCGTGGCGGTGCACATCAATGCTTTCAACTTCCCCGTCTGGGGAATGCTCGAGAAGCTCGCCCCCACCCTGCTGGCCGGCGTGCCGGCCATCGTGAAGCCGGCCACGGCGACGAGCTACCTCACCGAGGCGGTCTTCGCCGACATCATTGCCAGCGGCGTTCTCCCCGCAGGGAGCGTGCAACTCATCTGCGGCAGCGCGGGCGACCTGCTGGACCAGCTCGATGAGCAGTGCGCGGTGGCGTTCACCGGGAGCGCCCGCACGGCGCTGCAGTTGCGCCAGCGACCGTCCATCCTGCAGCGCAACGTGCGGTTCAACGCCGAGGCCGATTCGCTGAACTTCTCGATGCTGGGGCCGGACGCGACGCCGGCGAGCGAGGAGTTCGCGCTGTTCATCCGCGAAGTTGCCACCGAGATGACGTCCAAGGCCGGGCAGAAATGCACCGCGATCCGGCGCACGCTCGTCCCCGCCGCGCTCGTCGAGGAAGTCGGTGCGGCGCTCGCGGCGCGTCTCGAAAGCGTGGTGATCGGCGATCCCGCGGTGGACGGCGTGCGCATGGGGCCGCTCGCGGCGCGCGCGCAGGTTGGCGAGGTGCAGCGCGCGGTGGACGCCATCGCGCAGGACGCCGAACTCGTCTACGGTGAGGTCGGCTTGCCCGACGTCATCGGCGCGGACGCCGCGCGCGGCGCGTTCTATCCCATCCTCCTCTTTGCGTCGCGCGACCCGATCCGCCGCACCGCGCCGCACGACATCGAGGCGTTCGGTCCCGTGAACACGCTGATGCCGTACACCAGCGTGGACGAGGCGATTGCGCTCGCCCGGCGCGGGCGCGGCTCGCTGGTTGGCTCCGTCTTCACGGCGGACGACGCGGTGGCGCGCGTGGTGACGCTCGGCGTCGCGGCGCATCATGGCCGGCTGATGCTCGCCAACCGGCACACGGCGAAGGAGAGCACCGGGCACGGGTCGCCGCTCCCGCATCTCGTGCACGGCGGTCCCGGCCGCGCGGGCGGCGGCGAGGAGATGGGAGGTGCGCGCGGCGTGCTGCATTACATGCAGCGCACGGCCCTGCAGGGCTCGCCGACCACGCTGTCGCGCGTCACCCACGAGTACATGCCGGGCGCGGAAACCACGGGCGACGCGGTGCACCCCTTCCGCAAGCACTTCGAGGAGTTGGGGATCGGCGAGACATATCACACCACGTCACGTATTGTGACTGATGCGGACGTCGACCGCTTCGCCGACCTCTCCGGCGACCATTTCTACGCGCACCAGAGCGACGAGATGGCGCGGCAGGGAGTCTTCGAGCGCAAGGTGGCGCACGGCTACTTCGTGCTCGCGGCGTCCGCGGGACTGTTCGTGGACCCCGCGCCGGGGCCGGTGCTCGCCAACTACGGATTGGAGGGACTGCGGTTCGTGCGGCCCGTCTATCCCGGCGACACCATCCGCGCGCGCCTCACGTGCAAGCAGAAGACCGCGAGGGAGACGCCGGCCGACGGCATTCCGCAGGGTGTGGTGCAGTGGGACGTCGAGGTGCGCAACCAGGATGATGCGCCGGTGGCGGTGTACACCATCCTGACGCTCGTGCGGCGGCTGGCTTCGTGACGATCGCGGCGCACCACTGGAACGACAACGTCTCACCACGGAGACCCGGAGATTCACGGAGATTCACGGAGAACGGCAACAACAAGACT
>JAKAJN010000187.1 GCA_021813725.1 bacterium
CGATGTAAGTTATTGTGAATAAATAAGTTACTAGCTTCCTGCGGCCCCTGTACGCTTCGGCGCCGGAGCAAACGGTGGGATCCGCTGCTGCTTGGCGCTATGCGCGATTACAAGGGCCAGGCGTCGTTCGCGCGTGGCTTCGAGCTTCGCGCTCATCACGTACGACGTGATCACCTTGCGATAGCCCGGCGGCTGCGCGCAGAAGAACGCCCACGCGCGCTTCTTCGCCTTGAACCGACGCGCGAGGTCCGCGGAGAACGCCACGGGATCGTTCTCGAACGAATACACACCGGTGCGCTCAGGCGTGCGTCGGTCGAACGCGGCGCGTCCTGCCGGCATCATTCGCCCGGCCGCGATGAGCGCCTCGACCTTGCGGACGTTCACCTTGCTCCAGATGGACTTCGGCTTGCGCGGCGTCCACCGTTGCATGTAGCGCGTGTCGTCAATGGATCGTATGACGCCGTCAATCCATCCCCAGCACAGGGCCTCGTCGAGCGCCTCCTTGTAGACAACGCCTCCCTTGCCGGAGGCCTTCTTGTAGTAGCCGATCCAGAGTTCGCTCTCGGATGCTCCGTGGCGCGCAAACCAGCGGCGCAGCGACGCGATGGTGGCGAAGAAGGTGGGCATCATTCCGGGTGCAGGGTGCGGTGGAAGGCGTTCTACAGGGCTGGCGAACGCCCTCACGATGCATCAATTCACCATCCTCCGCACCCGGCACCCCATACTGTTCCTGCACCCTGCACTTCGAATGGTTCGCCTAGGCTGCCAAGGCTGGAACTACACCGCGTGGGTGGGGCCGTTCTACCCGAGCCGCACGCGGCCCGCTGACTTCCTGTCGGTCTACGCACGCGCGTTCAACACGGTCGAGGTGGACAGCACGTTCTACGCGACGCCGGCGGTGGCGACGGTGCGAAGCTGGGCGGCGCGCGTCCCCGACGACTTCACCTTCGCGCTCAAGCTGCCGCAGGAGATCACGCACGAACACCGCCTGCGGCACAGCGAGTCGCAGGTGCAGCGCTTCTTCGACGTGGCGCGAGAACTGGGTCCGAAACTCGGCCCGGTGCTCGTGCAGCTCGGCCCGGACTTCGCGCCGAGCGAACTGCCGGCGCTCGCCGGCTTCCTGCCGCTGCTGCCGCGCGACCTGCAGGTCGCCGTGGAGTTCCGCCAGCGCGGCTGGATCAACGACGGCATTCTGGCCCTGCTCGCCGAGCACCACGTGGCGCTTGCGCTCGCCGACGCGCGGTTCATCCCACGCTCGGTGATGCTCAAGCTGGCCGATCGCCCGACGTCGGACTTCGCCTACCTGCGCTGGATGGGGCCCGACCGCGAGATCGTGGACTACTCGCGTGTGCAGCACGACCGCACGAAGGAACTCGACGCCTGGTGCCAGGCCATCGCCATCGTCGCGGCGCGCGTGCAGACGGTGTACGGCTATGTGAACAACCATTTCAGCGGGCATGCACCGGAGAACGTGCGCACGCTCCAGCACGCCCTCGGGCAGCGCGCGGTGGATCCGTCGCAACTCGGCGATCAGCTCCGATTGTTCTGACGAACCTTGGCCGTCGTTACCGCTTCGCCGTCGCCGTGAAGATGACAGGCGACCCGAGCACGTCAGGGACCGACGCCGAAACGGACTGCGCGCCAAGCAGCGAACCGAGCGTCCACGCAGCGCTGGCCGTTCCCTGCGCGTCGGACGTGGACGTGGCCACGATGGTTCCTCCGCCAGTCAGCACGCGCCACGTCACGGTGATTCCGGCGAGGCCGCGGTGCCGGGCGTCCTCCACGACGACCACGAGATCCTTCTTGAGTGTCGTGCCGGGCTTGGCCTGCTGACCGTCGCCGCTGCGCAGTGACAGTGCCGCCGGCGGGTTCGACACCGCGAAGGGCTGCGACGTCGCGGACTCGAGGCCGGTCGCCGACGCCACCAACACCAGCGCATCCGCGGTCGCATCGATCTGCAGTCGGTCGAAGACGGCGAGGCCCGCCACCGCGGTGGCCGTCGTGGTGCCGCCGAGTCGAATCCCGGCGCTGGCCGTCCCCCCGAGATCAAGACTGACGCGTCCAACGAAGGTGGAGTCGAGTCGACCCTGGGCGTCGAACGCACCGACCACAACGGCGGGTTGCAGGGCGATGCCAAGCGTCGCCGCGGACGGTTCGGTCACGAAGCGGAGCTGACGTGGCGGCGCGCCGGCGTCGGAGAGGGCGGTGGCGCTGAACGTCACGCTGACACCGCCCGCACGGTCGAGCGAGGCCTTGAGCGACTGCACGCCGGCGCGCGCGCCCAGCGTCCACTTGTTGCTGCTTCGGCCGGTTGCATCGGTGATCGTCGAGTCGGCCGATGCCGTTCCGTCCTGGCCAACCGGCCGCCACTTGATGGCGACATCGGCGAGCGGCTTGCCATTCTCGTCGCTGACATTCACCACGAGCGGAATTTCGAGCGCGGTGCTCACACGCGCCGACTGGCTGTCACCGCTCACGATGGTCATCACGGCCTTCGAGAGATCGGCCGAGCCGCCGCCCTGACCGCCGTGCCCCGACGTGTCGTTCGGCGGCCGACCGGAGGACGCCGTCGCGGCGACAGTGAACGGCGAGCCCAACAGCTTCCCGGACGACACCTCGAGCGTCTGTTCGCCACTCTTGTTGCCCAGCCGCCAGGTACTCCGTGCGTAGCCCTCCGCATCGGTCGACACGACGGAAGCGGGAACGTCCCCGCCAGCGCGCGCCCGAAAGTGCACCTCCACATCCGGCACGCCGACGTTCGTGGCATCCACGACGCGGGCCACGATGGGCTGCGCGAGTACCGCGCCCGGCTCCCCTGTCTGTCCGCCCCCGGAGAGCACCTGCAGTCGAGCGGCCAGCGGGCGAATGACCAGCAGTGCGGTATCGGCGGCACCGGTCAGCAGGCTCGCGACGATGCCAACGGTACCGCGCGACCCGGTGGCCCGCCCGACGCCGGAGGTGAAACGCAGCAACTCGGCGGCGACCGAGTTGAGGGACCGATAGATGATCGGGGCGTTCGCCACATCGGTGCCGCGTGCGTCGCCGGCGCGGGCTTCGAAGGTGAAGAGGTCGCCGGCAACGACCTCCAGCCGGTGTGGCGAGAGACGCACGCTCGTCGCATGGGCGCCCGGCCCGGAGTAGCGGACGGGCACCTGCACCGGCGGGGCCGACTGTCCTCCCTCAGCAGTCTGGAGGCGTGCCACCACGGTGGCGGGTCCGCCCCGGAAGACGGTGTCACCCTCAGCGTTGATGTACGCGAGGGCGAGTTGCAGCGTCTCACCGAACGCCGAGGCCGCGGGACCCAAGCGGACGCCGATGCGCAGCGCAAGCGAGTCGTTGATCGAGTCGAAGTCGTACGTGGAGTCGAACGCCACCGTGCTATCGGCGCGTGTCAGCAGCAGGCGCACGCGGCTGAACGGCACCACGGCACTCGCGCTGACGCCAGCAGTCAGCAGGGCGCGCGGGAACTCCGGCCTGAACGCCGATACGTCGGCGACGGGATTGACCGGAGGTGACGTGCTCGTCGGGGCGCGTTCGCAACCGACGACGGCTGCGATCGAAAGCACGGTGGCGAGCGAGAGACGCGGGCCGCCGGAACGACGGGCAGTGCGCGGGCACATCGGGGGCCCTTGTAATTGCCAGCTTTTCGCTCCGCGCACAAGCGGCTTGGCGCGCTTTATTCCTCCGTCGCTATGGCCAGGACCGACGTCCCAGTCCGCCCAAGCCCCGGCGCGCGCGCTCCAGCGCGCCGACTACGGTCGGCGCGGCGGAGTGGGCGGAACCGGAGGAGGCGCGAATCGCGCAACCAGGCCGCCGCGATCGCGGCAGCTCTCGTCGTTGACCGGCGCGAAGAGATACGATCCGTCCTTGCACCGCGCGGTCGCTCCGGTGGGCGGCGGACCGTCTGGCGTGGGCGCGACCTCCATTGTGCGCTGCGCCTGACGCTGCGCCGACGGAGCGGGTGGCGGCGGGGCTGTCGCGCGGTCATCCACGAGCGGACTCGGCGCCGGCCGGATCGCGGGTCGCACCGAATCGACCGGGGCCCCCACGAGCTTTGGTGCGATCGGAGCCGCGCGCAAGGTCTCCTGCGCGCTCGGCGCAACTTGCGCTGCGGCGCGCGCGCGCGGCGCGACGGCCTCGGGGCGCGGCGACGCCGGTGGCGGGAGCAGTGTGGGGGTGCTGTCGCGCTTCGGCGGTGTCGGCGGCGACTGCGCGCGCGCTGGCGTCGCGCACGCGACGAGCATGGCGACGACGACGCCGTTCAGCAGGCGAGTGGAATGCGTCATGGGCTCACCGTCGGGTTGGGCGGCGTGAAGGAGTGGTATAGTGCATTCGCGAAGGTCGGCGATGCGGTGGTCGTGGCTGTCGCCTTGAGATAGAA
>JAKAJN010000188.1 GCA_021813725.1 bacterium
ACCACGGAGGCGCGGAGGACACGGAAATACACGGAGAACTTCTTGAGGGAGCTGCGCTCGCCACTCGACGCCGTGCATGGCGCGCAGTCGTTCCAAAACGTCTTGTCGTTGTAGTTCTCCGTGTATCTCCGTGTCCTCCGCGCCTCCGTGGTGAGCAGTTGTAGTTAAGGCGCCGTGGTGAGCAGTTGTAGTTACGGCGTCTTGACCGTGAGCGGTGACGAGAGCGTGATATGCACCGCCCCGCCCTGCGCGAGGCAGCCGTTCCAGTCGGAGGTACCCGCGGCGATCACACCGCCCGCCGCCGCGCCGACCGCCGCGCCCGCCACCGTCGTGCTCGTCTTCTTGCCGAGCAGCTTGCCGGCAATGGCACCGACCGCCGCGCCGGCGGCCACCTTCTTGGCCTGGTCGCCGGTCGTCTGCGCGCGCACGGTTTCCATGTTCATCACGTGCACGCTTCCGGCGACGTCGTACGAAGCGCCGCCAAACGCCACCGATACCGGTTCGAACGCGAGCTTGATTCCTTCCTTGCCATTCTCACCGCGCTGGGCCTGCGTCAGCCGCAGGGTGACCGTGGCTCCGGCCGGCACGACGGCTCCGTTGCTCCCGGTGACCGCCTCGCTCGTCGTCGCCTTCACCTGATCGCCCACCTTGTTGGTGTTCGTGCAAACGCGCGCGCCACTCGTCGCGGCGATCGCCGCACCGCTCGCGATGGTGCCCGTCCTTGGCGCCGCGGGCGCGGGCTTCGCGGCGGGTGCCGTCGCGGCCGGCTTGGCGGCGGGCTTCGCGGGCGCCGGGGCCGGAGCGGCCGCGGCGGTTCGCGGCGCCATCGCCTGCGCCGTGTCCCCAAGCTGGGGCTGGCCCGCCGGGGTGGGCGCCAACTCCACTTCACGACTATCGGCCGGTGCGTCGGACTTCTTGCACGCGCTGAGTACCAGCAGCATCGCCAGCGGCGCGACGGCAATCCGGATAGACTTCGTCATCTGTAACCTCCTGACTTCGAGTGAGCAACCGATTCTTCAATACTGCGTCTCGCGACCGCTGCGCACAACGCCCCTGACGGCCTGATGCGCCCGCTGCGACGCCTCCTGCCCTACCTGGCCCCGTACCGCGCCGCGATGGCGTGGGGCGTGTTGTGCGTCGTCATCTCCTCCGCCTTCTACAGCCTGCAGCCGCTCTTCCTGCGCCAGGCCATCGACGCGCTCCAGGCCGATGCCCCGGCCACGCGGCTCTGGCGCATCGCCGCCCTGATGGTCTCGGTGGCGCTCATCACGGGCATCTTCCGCTGGCAGATGCGCGAACATCTGAATGGCGTCAGCCGTCGCATCGAAACCGATATCCGCGACCGGCTGTTCGAACACCTGATGACGCTCGATGCGGGGTGGTATGCCCGCACCCGCACCGGCGACGTGATGGCCCGGCTGACCAACGACCTGAGCGCCGTGCGCATGGCCGCCGGCCCGGCCATCATGTACCTGATAAACACCATCGCCGGCGGAATGTTCGCGCTCGGCTTCATGGTGCGCCTCTCACCCCGGCTGACGCTCATCGCGCTCGCGCCGCTCCTCCTCCTCCCGGTGGTGATGCTCCGCCTGGGGCGCGCCATCCACGACCGTTTCGAATCGGTGCAGGCGCACTTCAGCGACCTGACCACCCGCGTGCAGGAGAACGTGAGCGGTGCGCGCATCGTGCGGGCCTATCGACAGGAGTCCGCCGAGTCGGCGCGCTTTGCCGCGATGAGCGACGAGTACGTGCGGCGCAACCTCGCGCTCGCCCGCCTCAACGCCCTGATGAGTCCGTCCTTCACCCTCCTCGCGGGGCTCGGTTCGGCCGCCGTGCTCGGCTTTGGCGGCGCGCTGGTGCTGAAGGGGACGATGAGCGTCGGGACGCTCGTGGCGTTCGGCATCTACCTGACCAACCTCACCTGGCCGCTGATCGCGCTGGGCTGGGTGACCAACCTTTTCCAGCGCGGCGCTGCCTCGATGGGGCGCCTCCTCGAGCTGTTCGACGCGACGCCGGGCGTGCGCAGTCCCGCCGTGCCGCGGCAGCTGCCGCCGCGCGCCGGGGGACGCCGCGTGGAGTTACGCCACGTAACGTTTGCATATCCGCCCCGCGACGGCGCGCCGGCGCGCACCGTCCTGCGCGATGTCTCGTGCACCATTCCCGCCGGCGGCACGCTTGGCGTGGTCGGCGCCACCGGCGCGGGCAAGAGCGCGCTCCTCGAGCTCCTCCCACGCTTCTTCGACCCGCAGGAGGGGCAGATCCTGCTCGACGGCGTGGACATCCGCGACCTCCCCCTCGAGGTCCTGCGCGGCGAGATCGGATTCGTGCCCCAGGATGCCCTGCTCTTCAGCGAGACCATCGCGGCCAACCTGGCGTACGGCGGCGCCGACGCCGACGCGGTGGCGTGGAGCGCGCAGGTGGCCCAGCTCTCGGAATCGCTCGCACGCTTCCCGCAGGGCGACCAGACCCTGCTCGGCGAGCGCGGCATCAACCTCTCGGGCGGCCAGAAGCAGCGCGCCACCATCGCGCGCGCCCTCGCCCGCTCGCCTGCCGTTGTCGTGCTCGACGACGCGCTGTCGGCCGTGGACACCAACACGGAAGCCGCCATCCTGCACGGCCTGCGCGAGGCGCTCGCCGGACGAACGGCCCTCATCGCCTCGCATCGCGTCACGGCGCTTCGCGAGGCCACGCACATCATCGTGCTCGGCGAGGGCACCGTGGTGGAGCAGGGCACGCACGACGAGCTCGTCGCGCGCCGCGGACGCTACTGGGAGCTGCTGCGCCGCCAGCTGCTGGAAGAGAGCCTCGAAACCGACGCCGCGCCGGCGGCGAACGCCGCCGGCTAGATGCGCGTCCGGATGAACTCCGGCGTGTACTGCTGCATGAAGCTCGCGATCCGCGCGAACTGATCGGTCAGCAGCAGCAGCCCGACGGCGAGCAGCAGGATGCCCGCGAGTCGATTGATCCACCCCATCTGGGTGCGGATCTTCTGGAAGAACCCGAGGAAGCGCTCCACCGCGACGGCCGCGGCGAGGAACGGAATGGCGAGCCCCATCGAGTAGACGAAGAGCAGCACGAGTCCGCGGCCCAGGTCGGCCTCGCTCGCCGTGTACGTCAGGATGGCGCCCAGAATGGGTCCGATGCACGGCGACCAGCCGGCTCCGAACGCGATCCCCACCAGCACGGTGCCGAGGTACCCCACCGGCTTGTTCGTCAGGTGCACCCGCGTGTCGCGAGCGAGCAGGCCAAGGTTCAGCACGCCGAGCAGGTAGAGTCCGAACACGATCACCAGCGCGCCGCCGAAGCGCGTCAGCCAGACGCGCTGGCTCAGCAGGACGCGGCCGAGCACCGTGGCGCTCGCCCCCAGGGCCATGAAGATCAGCGTGAAGCCGAGGATGAAAAGCAGGGCGTGCACGAGCGCGATGCGCCGCGAGCGCTGCACGTCCTCCAGGCTGAGCCCCGTGATGAACGTCACGTAGCTCGGCACGAGCGGAAGCACGCAGGGAGAGAGGAAGCTCAGCAGGCCGGCGCCGAACGCGATGGCGAGGCCAAGGGAGGCGGGTTCGTTCACAGCGGTCTCCGGGCGAGAACGGACGGGGTCTTGCGACAGGCGCGGCAGGTGCCGCGAACGAGCAGGCGGTGCTGAGCGGGGACAAAGCCGCGCGCGGCTGCCGTCCGCCGGATGATCTCCGGAATGCGGTCGTCGAAGAATTCGGTGACCGCGCCGCAAACCGTACAGGTCAGGTGATAGTGGTTCGGGAGGTTGCGCGACGCTTCGAAGCGCCTGAACCCCTCGCCGAAGTCGCGCGCCTCGGCGAGGTCGCACGACACCAGCAGGTCGAGCGTGCGATACACCGTGGCGAGTCCGACGGTCTGCCCCTTCCGGGCGAGCTCGGCCGCCACGTCATCGGCCGAGAGGTGCCCCGGTGCCCGCAGCAGGATGTCGGCGATGGCCAGGCGTTGCTGCGTCACCGGCAGGCGCCGTTCGCGCAGGAACGAGGTGAAGCGGTCTAAGACGTCAGAGTCCGCCATAGGGGATCCTGCAGCATCGTGCGCAGTTGCTCGCCACTCAGCCGCTCGGTTTCGGTGAGGTCCTTGGAACGATGCATCACACCGCGCGCCACCGCGTCCACGGTGGCGAGCGGTGCGTCGGCGGTTGCCGACACCTCGAACTCCCACTTGCCGCGATCGGGGCCCTTGCGCGTGAGACGATAGCGCGCCGTGTTCACCACGAGGCGATCGCGTGCGACGTCCGCGGCATCCTCGGCGACGGGCGCCTCCTCTGGCGGCGTCACCGCGATCACGGCGACCCCCGTCTCGAGCGGTCCCTGCCGGAGGGGGCTGAACAGGTGCACTTCGACGAT
>JAKAJN010000189.1 GCA_021813725.1 bacterium
ACGGCTCACCACGGCAACGACAACGGCTCACCACGGAGCCACGGAGAGCACAGAGGGTCACGGAGAAGGACAACTTCCCGGGGGAACAGCGTGCGCCACGCAGAGTTTTGCGTGGCGCACTGTCGTTCCATTAGGCAGTTGTAGTTCTCCGTGTAACTCCGTGCCCTCCGCGCCTCCGTGGTGAGCCGTTGTAGTGCTGAGCAGTTGCCGTGAATGCCGGCCCCTCTTGACAGCCCAAACCCATACACTTAGTGTATCGGTACACTAGCACACTACTACCGTGTTCGATCGCATCGACCCTCGCAGTCCCACTCCCATCTACGCCCAGATCGCGGCCCGCGTCCGCGTGGCGGTCGGTGCCGGCGAACTGAAAGCCGGCGACGGCCTCCCGTCCGTGCGCACCTTGGCCTCGCGACTGCGCGTCAACCCGGCCACGGTCGTGCAAGCGTATCGCGAACTCGAAGCCGAAGGGTTGGTCCAGATGCGCCAAGGCGCTGGCACGTTCGTCACCGACGTCACGCCGGAGCGCCGCGCCCGCGAGCGCGCCGCCGACGCTCGGCGACTGGTTCGCGACCTGCTCGCCGAGGCGGCCCGCCGCGGCATCACCGCCGCTGACCTGCAGCGCGCGCTCACCGACGAACTCGAGGTCACCACGCGATGAGCGACGCCATCTCCCTCAAGCACGTGGCCTATCGTCCGGCCCGCGAGTTCGCGATCCGCGACCTCAACATGACCGTCCCCGCCGGCGCCATCTACGGCTTCCTCGGCCCCAACGGGTCGGGCAAGACAACCACCATCAAGCTGATTCTCGGCATGCAGGAGGCCGACGACGGCACGATCGACGTGCTCGGCCACACGATTCCGCAGGGGGCACCGCAAGCGCTCGCGCGCATCGGATACGTGCCGGAGAAGGTGCACCTGTACGCATCGCTGACGGTCGGCGAGATGATGGATCATCACCGCGCGTTCTTCCCCACCTGGGATGCCGCGCGCGCCGGCGAGTTGCGGCGACAGTTCGGCTTGCGCACGGAACAGAAGATCGATCGCCTCTCCAAGGGCGAATCGGGCAAGCTGATGATGCTGCTCGCCCTCGCCACGCAGCCCGAACTGCTCGTGCTCGACGAGCCGACCGACGGGCTCGACCCGGTGGTGCGGCGCGACGTGCTGAGCGCGCTCGTCGAGTACGTCTCGGCTCGCAACGCGACGGTGCTCGTCTCGAGCCACCTCGTGCACGAACAGGAGCGCATCTGCGACTGGGTGGGCGTGATGGACGACGGCGCGCTGATCGCCGAGTTGCCGATGCACGCCTTCCGCAGCGGCATCAAGCGGCTGCGCGTCAGCGGCGCGCCGCCGGTGCTCCCGGCCCCGCCCTTCATGATGCTCGGACGCACGGCAACGGCCGGCGCCGAGGAGGAGTGGGGCGTGCGCGGTTGGCAGCCCGAGATGGCCGCATGGATTGCCGCGCAGGGGGCCGTGCTGCGTGAAGTCATCGACCTCGACCTTGAGGAGAGCTTCGTGGAACTGCTCCGCACCGCACGCTCGGGAGGAGTCGCCTAATGTTCCGCGCCATCCTCTACACGCAGTGGAAATGGGCGAGGCCCGTGCTCTTGCTCGCCATGCTGGTTGCCGGCTACATCCCCGTCGACGCACTGCGCGCCGCGCCGTACAAGAGCGTCGACACCTACCACATTCCCTCGCTGTACCTGGGCATCACATCGGCCAGCGTCTACTACCAGCTGCTCGCTCTCGGCGTGGCGGTGGTGGTTGCCATCTCCACATGGCAGGCGGACGGCCAGCGGCGGCACGTCTACGCGCTCTCGCTGCCGGTGCCGCGCTGGCGATTCGTGCTGCTGCGCTTCGGTGCGGGCGCTGCACTGCTCGGCACGGTGGCGGTGGCCGTCGGACTCTTCGGCGCCCTCGCGGCCGCCCTCGCGCCCCTGCCACCGATGCTGCACGCGTACCCCATCGGCCTCGCCGTGCGCTTCTGGCTCGGCGCACTCGTCCCCTTTGCCCTGATCTTCGCCCTGCTGTCGAGCGATCCGCGGCGGGTACGGCTGCTTGTTGCGGCGGTGGTGACCGTCATCGTGGTGGACCTGCTGCTCGCGAGCCTGGGGACGACGGAGAAGCCCCTGATCCTCGGCTGGGTCCTCGACGGCCTGTACTCCGGACGCGGGCCGCTCGCCGCCTTCCTCTCGAAGTGGATGCTGGTTGATGTCTGACCGTCACGTTGTCGGCGCACTATTCGCGCTGGGCGCGTGGGCCGGCGCATTGCCGGCGCAGACGGACCCGGCGCTGCTGGCGCGTCGCGACGCACTGCGCGCACGCGCCGACTCGTTGACCTCTCGCCTGGCGTCGCTGGACGCCATCGCACGCGACTCCGCGCTGACCGTCACGATGCGCGTCGGAGTGTTCGCCGTGCGCACCACGCCCGCATTGCAGGAGATCGCGCGCGCGGCATTCACGCAGGCCGACGCCGAGGCTCGGCGCGCCCTCGGCACGTTCGCCGATTCACTGGGCGGCCACCTCACGCTCACCCTGCGGGAGCAACACCGGGCGTGGCGCGCGAGTTGGACGCCGCTCGTCGGCGTGCGCCGCGTTGCCGAGAAGGACCATATTGTGTCGGTCTCGCTCGAGGCCACACTCGATGGACGTGATGTGCCGGGCGTGCTGGTCGACTATCCGCTTGCGCGCGGCGAACTCGCAACGAACACGTTGGCCGTGGTCGAACGCGCCGTGGGATTCAATCTCGCCGCGCCCATCGAGCCGTGGCTCAACCACCGTCTTCCCCTGCGCGCCGCGTCGGACGGATGGAGTGCGTCGCTGTACCGCACGTTGGCCACCTCCGACGCCGCCGTCGTGCGCCATTGCGTGGCCGGCGACTCGGTGGCCTGCCGCGTGGGCTTTGCCTTGGATTCTCTCCCTCGGGATCGCGTGAGCGCCTGGTACGACGCGTCGGACCTGCCGACGCTGGCGCGCACCGCCGGCGATCCCATGCAGCGCGGGTGGATGCTCCAAGCCATCAGCAACGACCTGCAGGAGGCGTGCGTCGGCCAGCGGCAGGTGGAAGCGTGCCGGCAGATGCTCGCGCGCCTGCCCGACGAGGCGTTTCGCATTCCGATGCCCGGCGCCGCTCGAGAGTCGCTCGCGCGCCTGGCGCTCGAGATCGGTGGTGCCGGCGCCGTATCGCGGCTCCGTCAGGGAGGCGCGCCGAGCATCGGTGCCCAACTCGCAGCGGCGGCGGGCGTTTCGACCGATGAGCTGCTGCGCCGGTGGATGGCGCGCGTCGCCGCCGCTCGCCCGGCGTCGCCCCTCCCCAATGCCAGTTTCGTGCTCGCCAGCTTGGCGTGCATCGCCGTCTGCTACGGATGGGCGGCAAAGGGGAAGCCATGGAACTGACGGTGCGCCGCATGATCGGCATCGCCGTGGCTGCCTTTCTCCTGCTCGTCGTGGCGAGGCCGCCGCGGCCGAGCGGCCCGTCGTACTATGCGCGCGCGCTGCAGTCACTCGCGGCACGCGAGCGAGTGCAACAAGAACAGACCGCGACGCTCGACACGTTGCGCGTCATCGAGTACACCATCTGGTCGAGTCACGTCCGAGATTCGGTGCAGCGCGTTCTGGCGTCGCTCCCCGCCGAGCGTCGTGACGCGATCTTCGTCGACCCGCTCATTCCTGCGTCGCTGCGTCGGCACCTGACAGAGGTCTACACCAGCTCCCGCACGCGAATGGGGCCACAGCGGATGGCTCTGCCGATGTTCGTGTTGCTCGACACCACACGATCGTACCGGTTGGGGACGACGCTGTGGATTGAAAGCGAGCCGGGTTCGTTCCCGTTCTGCGCGACCGTGCTGCGCGCACGTGTCAGTCGCGACGCCAGGTCCGATGTGCGGACGCTGTCGCGCGATCTCGTGCGACTCGTCCCAGCAAACTTCCCGCAGCCGGCGCACTTTGGACTGTGCGGATTCGAGGGGGCGTTCGGCGCGCCTTCCACGGCCACTCGCCGCTGGCTGGCGGCACGCGAGTTCCTTCCCGTTGGCGGCGGATACGATGTGCGACGGTCCAGCCGCCCGGTGCGGTATCTCTCCGACCTGGTGCTTCCCCACTATGGCTCGCAGGACAATGGGGCGCGTGCCCTCGACGTACGCGCCTGCGCCACGGGGCGTACCGACCGATGCCTTGGCGCGGTGGCGCCGGTCGCCGAGCGTCCGCAGGGGGGACCGGAGCAGGCCTGGTATGACTGGCGGTGGTACAGCTGGGAGTGGCGCGGTGCCCCCGACCTGATGAACGCCATCGCGACGAGCGTTGGCTCGGAGTCGTTCGGCAACCTGTGGCGTGGTGCCGAAGCGCCGGACGTCGCGTATAAG
>JAKAJN010000190.1 GCA_021813725.1 bacterium
GTCAACCGTCAACCGTCAACCGTCGACCGTCGACCGTCGACCGTCTACCCCTCCATCCTCGCCCCATCATCCGCACTCACCACCCACGTGTGTGGCGCGTGGCCAATGGCCTTTTCGTACTCGGCGGGGAGTGACTTGGCGAGCGCCTGAAGCGCCGACACCTCACCGAAGGCAATGGCACATCCTCCCCAGCCGGCCCCGGTCAGGCGGGCGCCCTTGATGCCGGGCTGACGCAGAGCGTACGCGACGGTCCAGTCGAGTTCGCGCGACGAGCAGTCGTAGTCGTCGCGCAGCGACTCGTGCGACGCCACGGCCAAGTCGCCCGGAAACGGCTCACCGGCGGCCAGGGCCAACACCACCTGGCGTACGCGAGCGCACTCGGCCACCACGTGCCGCGCCCGACGGCGCTCCACGTCACGCATCGCGGCGCCGTCCACCTGCGCCATCGTCGCGACGGCGAGTGACGAGACCTCGGGCGCGTCGCGCCGGATGGCCTCCAGCGCCGACGCGCACTCGGCCACGCGTTCGGCGTACGCCGACACCCGCAGGCTGCGCGACAACGCCGTGTCGATGACGAGCACCGACTCTCGAAACGGCACCGGACGCACGTTCACCGGGTCGAATTGCATGTGCAGGGCGTGCCCCTGCTGCCCGCACGACGCGGAGAGTTGATCCATTGCGCCGCACGGCACGCCGACGAACTGGCGCTCCGCCTGCTGGCACTCAAGCGCCATCGCCACCCGATCGATCGACAGGCCGAGGAGCGAGCGCACCGCAAAGTCGAACGCGACCTCGAGCGCCGCTGACGAGCTGAGCCCGCTCCCCGACGGCACATCGCTGGCGACCGCGACGTCGAGCCCCGGCACGTCGAGGCCGGCGCCGATCAGCTGGTCAAGCACGCCGGAGGGGTAATCGGTCCACTTGCGCCGCCGCACCAACGCGGCGTGGTCAAGCGTGAGCACACCGCCGGTGCCCCCGGAGTTGAGGCGCGACACGCGAGCGCCGTCGCGCACCCGCACCGCCACAGCAGTACGGCGCTGAATCGCAATCGGCAGCGCGACACCGCCGTTGTAGTCCACGTGTTCGCCGATCAGGTTCACCCGGCCGGCCGCCGACGCCACGACGGTGGGCTCGCCGCCGAACGACTTGGTGAAATGGCGGCGGGCGTCGGCGGCTACGCTGGACATTCGTCGCGCTCCGTCACGGACGCACGCCGAAGGCGTGCACGGCAAACCAGGTGGCGTACGCGAGCAGGCCTGACAGGGCGGCGTCGCCACCTGCCGCCGTCGCCCGCCCCTCCGCATCCACCTGTTCCGCCGCGACCCCCAAGGCGAGCGGAGCGCGCCGCAGCCACTCGAGAACCTCTCCCGCATCTGGTCCCATCAGGCGGGCGAGTTGCTGCGTCAACTGTGGCGACGCCGAGACCTTCTTTGCCGTGCGGCGGTAGGTCGAATCGCTCCGCTCGATCGTCTCGTAGAGCGGCAGCCACAGGGCCGAGCCAACGGGGTCGTCGGATTCGCTCACGCGGCCGCCCAGATCGCTCGCCGCAACGAAGGCCGACTTGGCGCCGCCGGGGGCAAAGTGCCGGCGCAGCGCGGCGCGCACGCCCTCGGGGTCCTGCAGGCCCTTCGCCGCCTCCTCGTCGAGCGTTCGCTTGAGACAGTCGAGCGCGTAGGCGACCACGGCGTTGCCGTGCAACGTGAACGGCAGGGCCGCCGGCCCTCCCGCCAGCGTCACCTCCGTGCGATACAGCGGGTGATCCTTGTCGCGCCGCGCCGCCAGGTCGTCGCTCGACACGTACAGGGTGTCGGCGAGCACCGGCTCGTCGACCACCCGATCATCGTTGGTGTCGCGGATGTACCGGTCCACGGCGATGGCGTACGCCGAGCACCCTTCCAGCGTGAACCCAGGCTCGAACAGCGTGCCGTCGAAGTAGTTCGTCCCCTGCCCCGGCGCGTAGCCGTGCAGTTCGCAGGCCCGCAGGATCAATTCGCGCGCGAGCGGCGGGTCGGCAAGCTGCACCGCGGGCACGGTCCAGCACAGCGCCTCCCAGTCGCGGATCGTCACGCCCGCCGGGTGCCACGGGGCGCGACTACGCACCAAATAGTACTGCGCGTCATCCAGCGCGCGGGCCACACCATAGAAGTACGCGAACAGCAGGTTGCGATTGACCAGCAGGTCGAGCGACTCGGTGCCCGTGCTCTGCTCCAGCGCGCGAAGCGCCTCGCGCGTCGCGGCCAGCAGCGCGCGCCAGCCGCGCCGTCGCAGGACGCCGAGGATGGCCACCGCTCCGTCGCGCTCCGGCCCGGCGCCGATGTAGAACGCGCACTCGATGCGCGCGCTCCCCTCGACGGTGAACGCGCGCTCGATGCGATATCCGTCCGGTTGTGCACCGTCACGCGTGACCGCGGCGTCGGCGTCGCTGGCAATTGCCAGCGCCGCCAAGCCGGGCGCACTGGTGCCGTCGAGCACCACCACGCCATCCGCGCCAATCGTGACCCGCGAGTCATCGTCGAGGCGACGCGGAGTGCGCACGCGCACCTGCCGGTGGCCGAGTGCGCCCTCAAGTGCGAGGGAGACCTGTCGCGGCGTCGCACCGCGATTCTCCACGGCCAGCGCGTACACGGCCCCCGCAATGTCCGCATCGAGCCCGTACGGCGCGAAGAGCGTGCCGCGAACCACCAGTTCCCCCACAGTGGCCGTGAAGGTGGGGAGCCAGTTGAATGCACGCTCCCAGGCGATGCCGCCGTGGGCAAGCTCAATGCGCGCGCCGTCCACCGTCAGCACCGGGCGCAACAGCGCCGGCCCGCTGCCGTCGAGGAAGTCCGCGGCCCCGGCAAACTCCACCGCGCTGCGGGCACCGCGGTGCAGGACGCCAAGGGCGTGAACCGATCCGTCCACTGGGTGTACGCAGGGCAGCGCCACCCAGTGGTTGCCGGTGACCTGCCAGGGAATGCTCGGGAGCGTAGCGTCGCGCATTAGGTTTCGTGGGCGCTGGAGTCATGCCAAACTTAGCGGGTTCCCCTTTTCACCGCCCCTGAACGATGACGCTACGGAGAGCCGCCACCGCCGCGCTGTACGCCTTGTTCGTCGCCGCTCCACCGGCGGCGGGTCAGCGGGCGCTGGGCATCGGCGGCGATGCGTCCACCCTGCCGCGCGGCGTGGCGCGCTTCAGCGCGGGCGCCCTCTGGGAACGCGCCAACGAGCGCTACGCTGCGGACGGCAAACTGTACGCGTTGGGCGCCAGTGCAAGCGCCACGTCGTGGAACGGGCGCTACGACGACCGCCTTGCGGCCGCCACGCCGCTGGTCGCGACGCTCTCTGGCGTCGCCGCGTTCGACGCCTCGCTCGGCACGCTGGCCGTCGGCCGCCGCGATGGCGCCGCCGACGCCGTGTTCTCCGCGGCGGTGGGCGTGTTCGATCGCCTGACGGTCGGGGCACAACTGCGCGCGGCCAACCACGCCATGGAACCGCGCGTGACCCTCAACCCGGGGCGCGTCGAGGGCACGGTCGGGTTCAATCCGGCCTGGACGAACACTGGCGCGCGCGATCGCAATGCGCTCCTGCTCTCGCAGTTCGACAGCGCGGTGGCGCAGACCACGCGCCGCATCACGCAATGTCAGGCGAGTCCCGCCACCGCCGGTTGCTCCTCGATCAACGCGAACGTCGCGGGCGCTCAGGCGCTGGTCGGCTCCGCCGCGAGCTTTGCCACGACGCTCAACCGGCTCTACGGCGGACGCAAGAACGCCGTGGGCCTTCCGTTTGTTCCGCTGGCAAGCGGCGTCGCGCAGTCGGCCATCGTGCAGCGCGTCCTGGGCTACCGCGACCAGTTCGCCGCCTTCGGCAACGGCAGTATCGGCACCGACGGGCCCGCGGCCGCCGCGTTGTTCTCGCCCGCCGATCTCGTCACGCTGCTCAGCGACTCCCTGTACGGGTATCTGATGCGCCCCGTGCGTACCGTGCATGCGTACGGACTCGGCGAGGTGTCGCTGCGCGCAAAGCTGCGCGTCTTCGACATGCTGGGATCCGACACGGCCGTCATCGCTGGCTTCGCGGTGCGTCAGGCGGTGGCCGCGTCGCTTCGACTCAAGGGCGGTACCGCACCCGACCCCGCCGAACCCTTCGCGCCCGTCACGGGCGAGCCGGGTGGCGGCGTTACCGTGCAGTCGTTCACTGACCTGTTCTATGGCCGGCGTTGGTCGGCCACGGTGGCGGCTGGCATTGAACTTCCATCGAGCACCGACTACGCGCTGCGTCTGCCATCCGCGACGGCGCCGATGGTGGGCGGCGAGGGATTCCCGCTGCAAGATGCGTCGCGCGAGGTGCGTTTCACCCTTCGCCCAGCGTCGCGCCTCGACC
>JAKAJN010000036.1 GCA_021813725.1 bacterium
CATTCCTGCCTTCTCGCCGTAGTACGTCGGCGGCGCGGTGAAGACCTGCAGTGTCGTCATCCCCGCCGAGACCGCGCGCCGACCCGCCATCGGCAACCCGCCGGCGTCATTGGGATGCGACCCGAACAGCCGCCTCACCGCGACTTGCCCGGAAGGTCCGTGTCGGTGCCCGCACTCAGATCCAGCATGCGGGTCTCGTTGAGGTATTCCACCGACGCCGCCCGCCGCTCGCGCTCGATCGCGCTCAGCCGCTTGACGACGTCGGCGATCCGCCGCGCCTGCTCGGCCATCACGGACACCGAGTCGCGCGTTTCCCGTTCGCCCGTGAGGCCGGCCTCAACGAGGGACGCGTGGGTGAGGAGCGCCGCCAGCGGGTTGTTGATTTCGTGGTGCAGGGCGAGCGTCGTCTCGCCGATTCCGGCCAGATACCGCGCGCGGCGCAATTTCTCCTCGGCTGCCTTGCGCGCCAGTGAGACCTCGATGCGCCGTTCGGCGATGCGCAGGCGTGCCTTGAGATTGTCCGGGGTGACCGGCTTGGACATGTAGTCATCCGCCCCCGCGTCGAGCACGGCCGTCAGGTCCTCGGAGGCGTCGCGAACGGTGACTACCAGGACGAAGGTCGTGTCCCCCGCCTCGTGCGCCCGGATTCGTCGGCACACCTCGAGGCCGTCCATCCCCGGCATCTGCCAGTCGAGGATGGCCATCGGCGGTGTCTCCGCCTGGTAGAGTGCCCACGCTTCCGTGCCGTCGCGCGCCGGCAAGGGTTCATGGCGACAGGCCCGCAGCACTTCCTCGTGCAACAGACGCATCAGCGGGTCGTCGTCGGCAATCAGAACGCGCACAGATCCACGGTGGAGTGGGGGTGAGCGGCAATTTGCGCGGTTGGCCGAAGAGTTGCGAGGGGTCCGACAGCATCCCGGTGCGCCAGCTCCCCGAGTCCGGGGACTTTGCCAGACGGTTATCTTTGGAAGGTCTTTTCTCCCACTCGTTCGAGGCTCGTCGCACCATGAGCATTCCCGCCGCTCCCGTGAACGGCATTCGCCGCGTCCCCCCGCCAGTCAATGAACCGGTCAAGTCTTACGCCCCCGGCACGCCGGAGAAGGCGGAACTCAAGCGTCGCCTTGCCGCCATGGCCGGCGAGGTGGCCGACATCCCCGTGGTCGTGGGCGGCAAGGAGATCCGAACCGGGGACACCGTGGACGTGCGGTCGCCGCACAACCACCAGCACCTCCTCGGCCGCTTCCATCGGGCCAAGCCCGAGCACGTGCAGGGCGCCATCGCTGCCGCCGCGGCCGCCCAGAAGGAATGGGCCTCGTGGCGCTGGGAAGATCGCGCCGCCGTGATGCTGCGGGCTGCCGAGCTCCTGGCCACCACGTGGCGGAGCACGATGAATGCCGCCACGATGCTCGGGCAGTCGAAGACCATCTTCCAGTCGGAGATTGACGCCGCCTGCGAGATGACCGACTTCCTGCGTTTCAACGTCCACTTCGCGCAGGAACTCTACACGGAGCAGCCGGTGTCATCGCCCGGCATGTGGAATCAGACGGACTACCGGCACCTCGAAGGATTCGTCTACGCGGTGACGCCGTTCAACTTCACGGCCATCGGCGGCAACCTGAGCTCGTCGCCCGCCCTGATGGGCAACACGGTGCTGTGGAAGCCTGCCAGCTCGGCGATGCTCTCGGCCTGGTACATGTATCAGCTGTTCGTCGAGGCCGGCCTGCCCCCGGGCGTCATCAACTTCCTCCCCGGCGAGGCGTCGGCGATCTCCAACATCGCGCTGTCGCATCCGGACCTTGCCGGCGTGCACTTCACCGGCTCGACGGGCGTCTTCAACTCGATGTGGGAGACGATCGGCAAGAACATGAACCGCTATCGCTCGTACCCGCGCATCGTGGGTGAGACCGGCGGCAAGGACTTCATCGTCGCGCACCCGAGCGCCGACGCGAAGGCGGTGGCGGTGGGGATCGTCCGTGGCGCGTTCGAGTACCAGGGACAGAAGTGCTCCGCGGCCAGCCGCGCCTACATTCCCAAGTCGCTCTGGAAGGACGTGCTGCAGTACGCGCAGGAGATGCTGGCCGAGATCAAGATGGGCGACGTGACCGACTTCCGGAACTTCATGGGCGCCGTCATCGACAAGAAGGCCTTCACGAGCATCAGCGAGTACCTGACGGACGCGCACAAGAACGCCAAGGTGCTCGCCGGAGGCAAGGCGAACAGCGAGACGGGCTGGTTCATCGAGCCGACGCTCGTGCAGACGGACAACCCGGCGTACCGCCTGCTGTGCGAGGAGATCTTCGGCCCCGTCATGACCGTGTATGTCTATGACGACGCCAAGTGGCGGGAAACGCTGCAGGTCGTGGATCAGACGTCACCGTACGCGCTGACCGGGGCCATCTTCGCACGGGAGCGCGGCGCCATCCTGGAGGCGAGCGCAGCGTTGCGCAGCGCGGCGGGCAACTTCTACATCAACGACAAGCCGACCGGGGCCGTGGTGGGGCAGCAGCCGTTTGGCGGCGCGCGCGGGAGCGGCACCAATGACAAGGCCGGCTCGAAGATGAATCTCATGCGCTGGGTCAGCGCGCGGACGATCAAGGAAACTTTCGTGCCGCCGACCGACTACAAGTACCCGTTCATGGCGGAGGAGTAGGCCGCATTGCCGACCATTCGTTTCATCACGACTGACGTCTTCACCGGCGTCCGATTCGGCGGCAATCAGCTCGCCGTCATTCCGGACGCCCGGGGGATCGCCGAGGACCAGCTTCTTCCGATCGCCCGCGAGTTCAACTACTCCGAGACGACTTTCGTGTACCCCCCGGAGCATCCCGGACACACGCGTCGCGTCCGAATCTTCACGCCGGGCGGTGAGGTGCCATTCGCCGGCCATCCGACGATCGGCACGGCGATCGTGCTGGCCGCCACTGGCGAGATCCCGGTGGGCGACGGCGAAGCGCGTATTGTCCTTGAGGAACAGGTCGGCCCCGTCCCGGTGGTGATTCGCGGCGTGCATGCCGGCGGCGGCTGGGCTCAGCTCTCCGCGGCGAAGATGCCCGAGATCGGCCCGCCGGTGCCGTCGCGGAGCACGCTCGCCAAGATGCTTGGCCTCGTGACGGACGACATCATGGCCACGTCCGAACGCCCGCAGGCCGTGTCGTGCGGCCTGCCCTTCCTCATCGTGCCACTGACGAGCGTGAAGGCGGTGAGCCGCTCGCGCGTCAGCACCGAACGCTGGGAAGAGACGCTTGCCAACGCCTGGGCGCCGATGATCTGGGTGTATGCCGCCGATGCCGAGGGCGGCGACCGGCACTTCCGCGCTCGCATGTACGCCCCCGGCATCAGCGTTCCGGAGGATCCCGCGACGGGATCGGCGGCGGTCACGTTTGCCGGCTTTCTCGCGGCGCGCTCGCGGGTGCGCAGCGGCACGCTCGCCTGGACGGTGGATCAGGGCGTCGAGATGGGTCGGCCCAGTCGGCTCGAGATCGAAGCCGACAAGGCCGACGGGGTCATCACCGCGCTGCGTGTTGGCGGACAAGCAGTGGTTGTGAGTGAAGGAGAGATGAGGGTCTGAGGGGCAGAGAGAAAACAGAGAGAAAACAGAGAGACAACAGAGAGACAACAGAGTGAGTACCGTGCGCTCTGTTGTCTCTCTGTTTTCTCTCTGTTGTCTTTCTGCTGTCTCTCTGCCGTTAAGGCATCCTCTCGATCTCCCGCGATAACCGTCGCGCCACCACGCTGCTCTCGCCGGACAGCCGCTCGGGCGCCGGATCGAACAGCCGCATGCCGGTTTTCCACAGCACGGCTTGGTCGCGGCCGTTGCGCTTGGCGGCGTACAGCGCCTCGTCGGCGCGTGCCGTCAGGATGCGGACGACATCGTCGGCCGCCGCCTCGTCGGCGGCGACCCCGATGCTGATCGTGATCGGCAGCTGTCCACGCACGCTGGAGAACGAACGGCGGTGGAAGGCCTGCATGATGCGGTCGGCCAGGTGCATGGCGCCCGTCTCGTCGGTGTCGGGCGCCAGGATGCTGAACTCCTCGCCGCCAAGCCGCGCCACGATGTCGCCGGCGCGCGCCGTCTCGCGGATCAGCGCGCCGATCTCCTTGATCGCCTCGTCTCCGGTCAGGTGCCCGAAGTCGTCGTTGATCCGCTTGAAATGGTCCACATCGAGCGCCAGAATCGCCATGCGCCACTTGGCGCGCACGCCGCGCGACACCTCGCGATCACCCAGTTGCTTGAATCCGCGCCGGTTGAAACAGCCACTCAGCGGGTCGGTGAGAATGATCGTCTCAAGGTGGCCGCGCAGGTCGTTGTAGGCGCGGCCGATCTGCGTGATGTAGTCCGGAAACCGGTCGCGCGTCTCCTCGTACGGCTGGTCAAAATCACCCTCGCGCGCCTTCTCGAACAGGTGCATCAGCCGCTTCATCCGCAGCCCCTGATGGCCGAGGATCCACGCGTACGCGAGTGACCCGGCGGCGAAGAGTGCGAACGTCCACAACTCCTCCACGGGCGACGTGAGCAGCTGCACCGAGTTGGCCGCCGCAATCATCGTCCCGTAGCAGACGGCGACACTGCCCACCATGAAAAGCGTGGTACGCCAGCCGAAATAGAGCTGCGTCAGCTGCACCAGGAACATCGAGATGATCAGCGTGCGTTCGAACTGTTCCGGTGGGGTCAGCAGCAGCGCGCACAGATGTACGACAACCGCGTCGACGCCAAGCTGTGTGCGCACCAGGAAGCGGGACGCCCGCTTCGTTGACTGGACGCGGTTCTGGACGGCACCTGTGAAGGCGATGTAGACGGCCGTCGCGAGAGCGAACGACAGGGCCGCGGCCTGCGTCCCCAGTCGATACGCGCCGTACGACTCGGCGGAGACCACGCCGAGCGCTCGCAGGAGCAGTGCGCCGCCCGCGACGACGGCGGCGATGCCCATGCGATACGTCGCCTGCCAGCGCAACGCTTCGGCGCGGGCGGCCGCGTCTCCAGACTCGAGGGTGGGGTCGGTCACGTCAGTTGCGTTGCTCCCGAAGAGTGTCAAGATTTGGCACTCTGTCGCGAATTTGGCAACCCGTACGGACTAGAAGCGCGCCTCCACCGAGAGATCCACCCGCACTGCCTTCTGCGGCCAGAGTCCGCGCGCAACATCAAATCGGATCATCCCGTCAAGAATCGACGCGCCCACGCCCACGCCACTCATCGGCCGTCCGGGTGACGAGAAATTCCGGCGGTCGCCAGCCCAGCCAACGTCGCCAAACAGGACCGGCTTCACGACCCTGCGCGACAGCGCCAGTTCGCCGCGTCCCATCCAGAATGCATTGCCGCTCATGGTTCCGGGGCGAAGGCCGCGAACGGTCTGCAAACCACCCAACTGGAAATTGCGCTGCATCGGCGCAGTGCCGCCGATGCCGCCCGCCGACGCGGTCACGGCCAGCTCGGCACCGAACGGCAGTCCGTGCGAGACGGTGAGATCCAACAGGCCGCGCGTGTAGTCGAAGTCGCCCGCCGCCGCCTCGGCGCGAAGGTCGGCGTTGACGCGCAGGCGACGTGGGTCGAGCCCCCACCCCTTCTGCACGCGAGCCGCGCCGCCGTACTCGATCGCCTTGTCGGCCGTC
This sequence comes from bacterium, assembly GCA_021813725.1. GTDB lineage: Bacteria > Gemmatimonadota > Gemmatimonadetes > Gemmatimonadales > Gemmatimonadaceae > PNKL01. The sequence continues at coordinate 5,608 of JAKAJN010000036.1, forward strand.
ACGTTCGGGAGGACGCGATCGTCGTTCGCACCCCGGAAGAGCGTAAACCGCGTGCGCATCGGGGCGTTCCACTGTTGCTCAGCGAACAGGCGCCAGTCGGTGCGCCCCAGTCGCGGCATTGAACCGCTGAGTTCGGCGCCCCAAGCGCGGTAGTAGAACCCTTCGTCGCCGGCATACAGCAGCGATGCGAGCCCCGCGCCAAACGAGAGCGGCGATCCGAAGTCGCTCGCCACCGCCAGACGCCGGAAGATCGTGCCGCGCATGGTGGAGCGCCCATTGGTGCGCTCGAGGCCCAGTTCACCGTTGAGCTGGCGATCGGCCCATGAGCCGCGGGCACCGGCCAGCGCGCTGTAGCCACGTCCGAGTGTCATGCTCGCCTGCGCGCCCGTACTGAAGCCCTCCACGCGATTGTACCGCGTCTGCGCGAGGCCCCAGACGATGACCGGCTTCTGCGGCATCCACGCCGCCTGCAGGTCGAAGTTCAGTGCCTTCTTCAAGTCGTCGATGTCGCTCGTGCCGAAGACCGACTCGCCAGCTCCCATCAACGAACCGACGAACTCGGGCGACGAGGCCAGCTTGTTCGAATCGCACGGCATCTGCACGGCCATCTGCAGGGCGCCATTGTACTGCGTGCGCATACGCGTGTACGTGCCGCCCGTCGCGCACTCCTGCGCCCGCAGTGCCTTCGCAACGGAGTCGCGCTGCCGGCGGAAGTCGCGCAGCAGCGAATCGCGTGCCACCGAGTCGACGCCCGCCTTGCGCAGCGAGTCCCGCACGGCCGCGTAGCGCACGGCCGGACGGGGAAACGCGGGAAGCGAGTCGAGGCCGTTGACCGACGCGTAGCGGAAGCGCTGCTCCACCTGGACGGGGACTCGCATCATGCTCACCTGCGCCCCGGCTTCGAGCACCTGGAGTTTCGGCATCCAGAAGCGGCCATTGTAGAGGCCGTATTCGATGCTGATGGCATCCACGCCGACCTTGAGCGGTGAGATCATCGGCTTCACCCAGAAGGGAACGTCCTTCATGTCCTCCTTCGCCTCATCCATCGTCCAGACGTCAATCGGCACGCTCAACCGGTAGACCGCGCGCACGAGGTGCGCCGATGCCTGATCGAACCAAAAAGACCCAACGGTGAGGTTCCACTTCGGGGCGCGCGCCTCCACCCGCAACTCGCGCAGGACCAGTCGGTTTCCGTCGGGAAGCGTCATGATCACGGAGTCGCCGGTCTGGTAGGTGTAGTACGCTTCCGACCCCTCGGCGATGGGATGCACCAGTTCGCGCTCGTCCACCTCCGATTTCGCCATGCCGCTACCGATCCAGAGCTGCTCGCGCCCAGGGTAGTAGGGGATCGGCGGATCGCTTCCCATATCGACGTTCTCTTCCACTTCGTCCTTCGGTGCCACCGGAAGCGCCGTGCGCGAGCCCTTCACGTCGACCCAGGCACCGCGGGCGCGATGCCAGCGCACGTTGCTGACGTCCTCGTGGCGCATCAGCACGCGCTCGCGCCCGAAGGCGCGCAACCCCATGCCCACGGAGAAGCGCTGATACGTGCGCGCCTCGTAGCTGACAAGCAGCGAGTCCTGCCGCAGACGCGCGGCGCGAGCGCGCAGCAGCAGGTCGCGTGCGCCGGGATCCTTGAATGCCGTGCGACGCAGCTCGTCCGTCACGGGAATGCGCCGCGGCGCGGGGCGCTCCTCGTCGTCGGAGCCGCCGCTACCGCCAATCTGGATACCGAAGCTGACGTCGCGTTCGTTTCGCCGGGCCGAGTCGGCCGCCGTCTTGGCCCTCGTCGAATCCGCGGGGCGTTTCTGCACCCCGGCCTTCACCTGCACCTGAAGCGCGGCCACAAGGGCGAACGGCAGGACCTGCAGTAGCATGCGAGAGCTCCCGGAGTGTGACCGGTGTGGAAGACATCAATTGGTACGCGCGCCGAGGACGGGTGGTTTCGCAGACACCACCGCGTCCGGCCTCTCTCGCCGTGCCCCGACTACCGCTTTGGCGCGGCCGCGGCGGGCGGCTCCACCGGCGTTCGCCGCAGCCCCCGCGCGGCGTCAATGGAATCGCGGCGTGCCCGGTTGCGCGATGTCATCGCGTGCGCGTGGCTGCGCAAGTCCGCCTCCCGCTCGCGATCGAGACCCGCCGCATTCTGCGTCATCAGCAGACCGAGCAGGGCGGGCGCGAGCAGGGCCAGCGCACCGCCCGGAAAATGGGGCGCCTGCGTTGGATCACCGCCCACACGCTGGATGACATCAGGAAACCGCTTCTGGATCCATACGGTGAGCACGATGATCGCGACGCCGATCGTCGCCAGCACGAGCGGGAAGGCCGTAGTCACCTTGAAGACCTCGAAGGCCAGCCAGGCGAGAAACCCGAAGATCCCGAACAAACCCACGACGAGCAGCACGCGGCGACGCAGGATCACCGATGCCGTGATCACCAGCACAGAGACGGGCGCGAGGTACCACCGTAGCGCGTGGTCTGCCTGGAACAGCATCAGGCAGCCAAACCAGGCCGTGACCGCGGTGGAAACCCAGAACCAGGCGCTGTAGTCTTCGTCGCGCTGCCGGTGGTCGACCGTGTACGCCACAGCGGCCAGCACGCTGGCAATGATGATCCAGCGCCACCCCATCAGCGCGCCATCCACGCCCGTGCCCGGCACCAGCTCGCGCAGCAGTCGCTCGGGCAGCGTGACCGCCACGACCGCGATGGGAACCACATAGAGCGAAAAGGCCATCTGGCGCAGCGCGAGCAGCGCGGCGGCGACGGCAGCCAACTCGATGGCGAGCGGCTGGCCCTCGCAGACGGCGAACGGATGCACCCGTGCCGCACAGACGCGATCGAGCTCGGGCGTCACCAACCCCGTCCAACGCAGGAACGCCCACATCGCGAGCGGCGCCATGCCAATGGCGAGCAGTGTCGCGACGCCGCGCGCGAGGCGGAAGCCCTCGCGCTTCATGACGTGCGCGACGAACAGGAATATGGCCGCATAGGCCAGCGCGAGCAGCAGGACGCCGCCATCGCCGAGCACCTTCCATCGATCCACCATGAACCAGCCGAAGGCGAACAACACCACAATGGCGCCAATGGCGTACGCGACGGCGATGCCGTTGAATGAGCGTTCGGCCTCGGTTGGCGGCGATGACGCCTCGATGGCGCCGAGCAGCGTCTGCAGCTGCGCGCGCTGGTCCGCGGAGATGATGCCGCGCTCCACTCCGATATTGAGTAACTCGCGGGTGTGCATTGGACTCAGGGACAGAGAGAAAGCAGAGAGAAAGCAGAGAGAAAGCAGAGAGAAAGCAGAGAGAAAGCAGAGAAAGAGCAGGCCTGTATCAGAACTAATGCGCACTCGCTCAGTTGGCCACCACACCGTGCGTTCCGAGGCCAAATCCGCTATTACTCTGCTGTCTCTCTGCTTTTTCTCTGTTTTTTCTCTGTTTTTTCTCTGCTTTCTCTCTGCCTCTCATGGATCTCTCCTCCGAAGAATACGCCCGCCACGCGCACCGCCTCGCCGACTGGATCGCCGCCTATCTGCGCGACGTGGGCGACTACGACGTGCTGCCGAGCGTCCATCCGGGCGCCATCCGCGCGCAGTTGCCCAAGTCGCCACCCGCGGCCGCTGAATCGCTCGACGACATCATCGCCGACATTGACCGTATCGTGATGCCGGGCGCGACGCACTGGAACCATCCGGGCTTCCTTGCCTACTTCGCCAACACCGCCTCGGTCCCAGGCATCCTCGGCGAGATGATCACCGCGGCGCTGAACCTCAACGGCATGCTCTGGCGCACGTCGCCGGTGGCGACGGAACTGGAGCAGGTGGTCACCGACTGGCTCCGTCAGCTCTTCGGCATGGGCGAGGGCTGGTTCGGGATGATCACCGACACGGCGTCCGTGTCCACGATGTACGCGCTCGCCGCGGCGCGCGAGCGTGACCCGGCGCTCGGCATTCGCCAGCGCGGAATGGCCGGCCGCGGCGACCTTCCCCGACTCCGGGTGTACTGCAGCGAGCACGCACATTCATCGGTGGACAAGGCGGCGATGACCCTCGGACTCGGGCTCGAGAATGTCGTCCACGTCGCGAGCGACGACGCCTTCCGGCTGCGCCCCGAGATGCTCACGCGCGCCATCCACGCGGACCGGGCACAGGGCTTTCGGCCGATGGCCGTGGTTGCGACGGCGGGCACGACCAGCATGACCAGCGTGGACCCCATCGAGGAGATCGCCGCGATCTGCCAGCGCGAGAGTCTCTGGCTGCACGTGGACGCCGCGTATGGCGGGTCCGCACTTGCCGTGCCCGAGATGCGCCCGCTGTTCTCCGGCCTTGGCCGCGCCGATTCGCTGGTGGTCAATCCGCACAAATGGCTATTCACGCCGATGGACTGCTCGGTGCTTTTTACCCGGCAACCCAAGGTGCTGCGCCGCGCCTTCTCGCTCGTGCCCGAGTATCTGACCACAACGGAGGGCGACGACGCTCTCAACTATATGGATTACGGCCTCCAGCTCGGCCGGCGCTTTCGCGCCCTTAAGCTCTGGATGGTGGTGCGCGCGTTCGGCGCCGATGGCATTGCCGAACGCATTCGTGCCCACTGCGCGCTCGCCCAGCGGTTCGCGGAACTGGTGCGCGCCGAGGGCGAGGGCTGGTCCGTCTGCGCGCCGGTGCCGTTCTCGACCGTCTGCTTCCGGCACGTCCCGGCGGGAGAAACCGACGAGGACGAGATTGCCAGTCACAACGCGACGATCATGGCGCGCGTGAACGAGAGCGGCGAGGTGTTCATCTCGCACACCAAGCTCGGCGAGCAGTACGTGCTGCGCGTGGCCATCGGCAACCTGCGCACCACCAGCGCCACGCTCGACCGAGCGTGGGAGCTGTTACGGCAGGCCGCGCACTGATTGGCCGCGCGCCTCCTCTCCTAACTCTTTCTCAACTCCTTCGGCACCATGTACTCGTCCGTCGGTGGCCGCTTGGGAATGTCGAACCACCCGACCACCTTGCGGCGCACGTCATCGAGAATCTCGTACACGGTCGGAATCACCAGGAGCGTCAGCATCGTCGAGGTGATGACACCGCCGATGATGGCGCGCCCGAGCGGCGACCGGAAATCCGCCCCTTCGCCGCGCCCCAACGCCACCGGAATCATGCCGGCGATCAGCGCCATGGTCGTCATCATGATCGGCCGCAGGCGCACACGCCCGGCTTCGATGATCGCCGAACGCCGATCCATTCCCTGCTCCTGCCCCCACTTGGCGAAGTCAATGAGCAGGATCGCGTTCTTCGCCACGATGCCGAAGAGCAGGATCACCCCGATCATGGACATGATGTTCAGCGAGTCGCCGGTGATCAGCAGCGCCAGCACCACGCCAATGAGCGAGAGCGGCAGCGACATCATGATGGCGATCGGTTCGAGGAACGAGCCGAACTGCATCACGAGGATCAGGTACATCAGCAGGATGGCCAACCCGAGCGCCGACAGCATGCGTCCGAACACTTCCTGCTGGTCCTTCACTTCGCCACCGGCCGAGAAGCGCACCCCGGGCGGCGGTCGGTAGTCGGCGAGCGCCTTGCTGATGTCGTTGTTCACCTCGCCGAGGCTGCGCCCCTGCGTGCTCGCCTGCACGATGATCACGTTCTCGCGGTCGAGGTGCGAGATGAGCGCCGGCCCCAGCGCCTCCCGTACGGAGGCAATCTGCGCCAACGGCATCGGTGTGCCGTGATTCGGGTCGCCAACGATCAGCGGCAGCGCCTCGATGTCGGCGGCACGGCGGCGCGATTCGGGCGAGAGACGCACGCGCACCTTGCGGTTCTCTCCGCTCGGATCCACCCAGTCACCGGCATCTATGCCCGCGAAGGCCGGCCGCATCGCCTGCGCCACCTGGCCGACAGTGACCCCCAGCGAACCGGCGAGACCGCGGTTCAACTGCACCTCGAGCTCCGGCTTCTGCCCCTTGGTGCTCAGATCCACGTCCACGGCGCCCGGCACCGCCGCGACGAGCTTCAGCACGCTGTCGGCGACACCTTGCAGCACCTTGGCATCGTTGCCGCGGATTTCCACCTGGATCGCCTTGCGCGCTCCGCCAAACCCGCTGGTGAAGACGTCAATCTTCGCGCCGCCAATACGGGGCACTTCCTTGCGTAGCAGTTCGCCCACGTCCACCTGCCGCAACGAACGCTCGGCCTTGGGAATCAATCGCACGTACACCTGCCCCGCGTCCACCGAGCTGGCCGCCGCGGTCGGGTCAGCCATCGCCGCCACCGAACCACCGACGGTGGAGAACGTGTACTTCACCAGGTCGGTGTGGCTGCGCGCCAGACGGGCCGCCTCTTCCGTCTTCATCTTCGTGTACTCGAGATTCGAGCCGGGCGGCGTGCGGATCGCCATCGTCACCTCCGAACGGTCGCTCTCGGGCGCGAAGCCGAAGCCGCCGAAGTTGACCTGCAGATACGCCGCCAGGACGAACGTCGCCGTGGCGATCGCCACCATGCTCCAGCGATGGTCGAGCGCCCAGCCGATGGCGCGCGTGTAGCGCAGTCCCATCCGGTCGAACCACCGGTTGAACCGCTCGAGCGCGCGGGCAATGGGATTGCGGCGCTCGTGCGCCTCGGTCTGCGGGTCGGGCCAATACGCCGACAGCATCGGGTCGAGCGAGAACGACACGAACAGCGACACGAGCACCGCACACGCGATGGTCAGCGCCATCGGTTTGAACCACTGCCCGGCGATGCCGTACATGAACGCGATGGGCACAAAGACCGCGACGATCGAGAACGTGGTCGCCGTGACGGCCAGTCCGATCTCGTCGGTCCCCTCATGCGACGCCCGGAAGTGGTCTTTCCCCATCTCGATGTGACGCACGATGTTCTCGCGCACCACAATCGCGTCGTCAATCAGGATGCCGATCGCCAGCGAGAGGCCGAGCAGCGACATCGTGTTCAGCGTGAAGCCGAAGGCCCACACGGCGATGAACGAGGCGAGCACCGAGACGGGGAGCGCGAGGCCGGTGATGACCGTCGAGCGCCACGAGTTGAGGAACAGGAAGACGACGAGCACGGTGAGCGCCGCGCCTTCGAGCAGTGTCTCCTTGACGTTCGCGACACTGCGTTCCACGCGGTCGCCGCTGTTCTGCACGACATCAATCGTCGTACCCTTGGGCAGCGTCTCGCGAATGGGTTCCAGCGCGGCCAGCACTTGCGCGCTCACCTCGCTGGTGCTGTAGCCGCGCGCCTTGCGCACCAGCAGGCCGACCGCATCGCGGCCGTTGTAGAGCGCGGCCGTCGCCGGTTCGGCGGTGCCATCCTTGGCGTCGGCAATCTCGCCGAGCCGGATATTCTTGCCATTACGCTGTGCAACGATCAAGTTCATGAAATCGGCGGGGGTCTCGAGCTTGCCCTTGAGCCGAATCGACCGGTCGCTCAGCGTCCCGCGCACCGCGCCGACCGGCACGGCCAGGTTCTGCGCCTGCAACGCTGCCACGAGCTGGCCGATGCTCACGCCGGCCTGCCGCATTGCGTCGGGCTTGATTTCCACGGTCAACTCGCGCTGCACACCGCCGAGGACCGTGGCATCGGCGACGCCGCCGATGCCGCGCAACGCGCGCGTGATGCCGGGGTCCGCGAGGCGTGTCAACTCGGCTGCCGACAGCGTCGTCGAGTTGAGCGACAATTGCACGATCGGCGCGTCGGCAAAGTCGAACTTGCTGAGTACCGGCTCCTTCATCTCCACCGGCAGGTCGCTGCGGATGGACGAGATCTTGTCGCGAATCTCCTGCGACGCTTCCTGCAGGTTCTTCTCGAAGGTGAAGAAGACCGTGATGCTCGCAAACCCGTCCTGTGCGCTCCCCGTGATGCGGTCCACGCCGGCGATGCCGGCGACGGCCTCCTCCACGCGGTCGAGCACCTCGCGCTCCACCACGTCCGGCGAGGCCCCGGGGTAGACGATCGCGACGTTGACAATGGGCTGCTGCACGTCGGGGAACTCGTCGGTCTGCAACTGCAGCAGCGAGAAGAGCCCGAACACCACCAGGGCCACCATCGCAACGATGGTGACCATGGGGCGCTTGATGGCAAAATCCGAGATGTACACGAGGGGCTCCGGTCAGTTCTTCTTGGTGGCCTGGTCGGACGGCGTGCTCACCTTGAGCGGCGTCCCGGGAGTGATGCCGAGCGCCGCGCCGATCAGCAGCGTGTCGCCGCGAGTGACGCCGGAGGTGAGCTCCACGCGCTCCGTCGCCTCGTCGCGCACCCCCAGCGTCACTTCCACGCGCTCCACGCGCCCGCCCTTGAGTCGTGCCACCGTCGGACGAATGCCGCGCAGGTCCACCGCCGTCTCCGGCGCGGTGAGCGCTTCGTGCGTCGAGCTGCCGACTCGCCCTTCGGCGAAGAGTCCGGCCACAAGGCCCGACCCGGCGTTGGGAATGCGCGCGATCACTCGCACCTGACGCGTGGAGGCGTCAGCGCTCGGCGCGATGTGCGCAATGCGTCCGCGGAAGCGGCGGTCGGGGTAGCCCGTGACCGAGAAGGTCACCGGCGCGCCGACGCGGAGGGCGCGCAGGTCGCTCGCCGGCACCGCCGCCTCGAGCCGCATCGTGGACGGATCCACGACAGTGAAGAGTGGAGCCCCCGGTGCCACGATGTCGCCCGCACTCACCGTGCGATCCGCGACGATGCCGGCATAGGGCGCCTTCACGACCGTGGCATCCTTCTGCTTCTGCGCCTGCGCGAGTCGCGCCTTGGCATCCTCGAGCTGGGCCTGCGCGGCGAGGTTCGCGCGCCGCGCGTTCTCCACGTCGCGATCGGCGATGGCGCCCACCGCGACGAGCTTGGTCGCCCGCTCGAGATCGCGTGCGGCAATGTCCGCGGCCAGCGCGGCCTGCGTCACGCCACTGCGCGCGCCGAGCCACGCGTCGGCGATGGCACGGTCGTCAATGCGCGCCAGTGGCTCGCCCGCACTCACGCGGTCGCCCGGCTCGTGCAGAATCGCCACGACCTGACCGCTGACCTCGGCGCGCAGTGCCGCCGTGCGCTCGGCGACGAGAGTGCCGCTCAGCGCCGGCCCGGTGGAGAGCATCGAGACCTCGGCCACCACGATTGCTTCGGGGCCAACAAGCACATCGGTCGGGGTGCCAGCCGTGGATTGGGACTGGCGGCCGCAGGCGGCGAGAGAGAGCAGCGCGGTGACCAGGAGCGTGTTGCGTATAGACATCGTCGTGTTCAGCTGGGGACGGGAAGAGGTACGGTGGGGAGCGGAGGCACGGGGTGGTGCGGGGTGCAGGCGAGGCATTAGCGATTCCCTCCCATCGTCCCGGCCGGGGGGGTACTGGTGGTCGCACCGCTCCCGCCGCCTAGCGGCAGGTCGCGAAGCAGGGCGAGGCGCAGGCGAGCCAGTTCGAAATCGCGCGCGGCGAGCACGCGGTTGATGCGCGCCTGCTGCAACTGCGTGCGCGACTGGTCCAGCTCCAGCTGCGTGCTGATCCCTTCCTTGTAGCGCACCTCGGCGATGGCGTAGGCCTTGGCGGCCTGTTCGTCGGTGCCGACGCTCGCGGCGTACGTGGCCTGCGCCTGCTCGAACTGGTTGATGCTCACGCGAGCGTCCAGCTCCGCCGCCTCGCGTGCCTGCTGCAGGCGCTGCTGCGCTTCGGCGTAGTTCGCTTGCGCCACCATTTTCTCGCCGAGGAGGCGCCCACTCGTCCAGATCGGGAAGCTGAAGCCCATCGTGGCCGTCCAGTTCGGATAGAACTGCGCAAACGAGCTGGGGAGGAACGTCCCGTCCCGCGGGTAGCCGAAGCGCTGGTAGGTGCTGTTCAGCTGAATGCTCGGCAGGCGCTGCCAGTTGGCCGCGCGCAGGGCATAGCGTTGCGCCTCGAGTGCGTCGGCGGCTTGCCGCACGGCGGCGCGATGCTCCACGCTGGTGTCGGGCGTGGCACTCGCGTGCTCTCGCTGGAGCTCCACCGGGCCGGCGAGCACCGCACTCGCCGTCTGCGCCATCGCCTGGTCGGCGGTCAGGTCGTCGCGAACGCTGGACGTCAACGACATCGGCCCCGAGAGCGAGAGCCCGAGCAGTTGGCGCAGGTGCATATAGGCCACGTCGCGGGCCGCCCGGGCCTGAATCGCCTGCGGCTTCGCGTTGTCGCGCGTGACTCGCGCACGGAGCAGGTCGAACTCGGCGCTCGATCCCACCTGACGTGCGAGTGCGGTCTGCTGAAGCGCTCGTTCCGCCTGCGCCAGCGCGCTGTCGGCGATGGTGGCCATCCGGTCCATCGCAACAGCGTTGTAGTACGCCTGCGCCACATCGATCACCAGTTGCGCGCGCGCCGTCGCCACGCCGGCCATCGCCGCGCGTTCGGCAGCGTCGGCCCCCTTGCTGGCCGCGGTCAGCTTGCCCGCGGTAAAGAGGTTCTGGCTGAACTGCAGACCGAGCGTCACCGTGCTGGGGGCGGCAAAGATCTTGGCGATCGGCGAACTCGCCAGGTCGCCGCCGCTGCTGCTCGAATCAGCGCCGCCGTTTGAGCTGTCGCTGGACGAACTCCCCGCGCTCTTGCTGATCGCCTGGAACTGGCTCTCGAGCGTGCGCTGGTAGCCCGCGGTGCCGTTGAGCTGGGGGAGGAACTGCGCACGCGACTGGTATCGCTGTCCCTGCGCGCGCTTGAGTCCCGCTTCGGCGATCTTGAGCGCCTCGCTGCGCTGTTCGGCGAGCGTGAGCGCGTCCGCCAGCGAGAGCTGGGCCGGCGCAGCGGCGGCGCGCTGGGCCTGCACTGCAGTCGGATGTGCAAGCGCGAAGAGAGAGACCGCAGCGGCGCCGACAAGAATCGAGGGGCGAGTCATAATTGGTGTCTTCATATGGAGGGCTTCCGCTCAGCTGCTGCGCTTGGCGCGCGCGGTCGAAGGACGGCGCCGTGCGGCAGACGGTCGCGCACGATAGCCGATGGCCGCGAGCAGCATTTCCACGTAGGCCGCGGGCACCTCTCGGGCCGGCGGCAACGCGTCGGGAAGCATGTCTCGCCCCATCACGTCGGCGAAGAGCGCACCGAGCAGCATGGCTGCGGCGTTGACCGCGTTGGCGTTCTTGGCGCATCGTCCGTCGCGCGCGAGCGCCGTGATGTACCGCTGGAGGCGGGAATAACCGCCACGCGGCCCCTGGGCCATGCAACGGCAGAGGTCAGGGCGCTCCACCAGTTCGCTCATCCCTTGGCGGATGGACGACCGGTGGGTGAGCAGGTGCTCGTACTCCGAGCCTGCCCATGCCACCAATTCGGCGCGTGCATCGCCGGGCACGTCGGGAAGCTGCGCGACTTCGCGTTCGTAGACGCGCGTGCGGATGGCCTCGCCGAGGAGGGCGTCCTTGCTGCCGAAGAGGCGGAAGAGCGTGACTTCGTTCACCTCGGCGGCATCGGCGATGCGGCGGGTGGTGGCGCCGCGGAAGCCGTGTTCGGCGAAGACTTTCGCCGCGGCGTCGAGAACGTGGTCGCGGGTGGGGTGGGTCATGGGTCGGTGCGTGGGATGCAAGTAATTACTTGCTTGAAAGCAAGCGGTTGCTTGCAAGTAGCGCAAGGGGACAAATCGTGATTTAGATGTGACCCGCTGTGGCGCGATCTCCGGCCGAGTGTTCAACGCCGATCATCGCGTTCGGCGCTGAGCGTGATTGCGCGGGAGTGAGCGCGTCAGGGGGTGCTGTCTGGGCATCAGAACAGCGGTGCCTGCTATGGAGGCGTGAGAACTCGGCTGCAATGCCGCAATCGGCTCATTCGCGAGGACGTGCCGCCGCTGGAATCGGTGCGCGACCTCGGCACGCCGGAGCAACTGATGCTGGCGCTCCCCGAACGCGTGGGGAGCCCGCGGTCACGCAACGCGCTGCGCGAGAACCTCTCCTTGACCAACCCCTCGCCACCCGCGGTCCAGCCGTACGGCGCCCGCTGCCACCCCCCACGCCAGCGCCGTCCACGCGAGTTCCCACCAACCGGGTCCGCGCAAGCCAGCCGCGAGTGCCGCGACCTCGAGCAGGACGAGGTACCCGGCCGGAATGAACCACGGCGCCGCCCCCGCCATCAGCGACACGAGCACGACAAACGCCAGCGCCCCCGCCGCCACCTGCACCATGGGTTGGTACGCCTGGAACGGCCAGACGGGCCAGATCCACACGCCGGCGCGCACCGGCGTCCACGCCCCGGGTCGCTCATGTTCCAACCGAGGATTGACGCGCAGGGTGATGCGCGCCGATGTGTCGGCCACGCCGCACGCGTTCACCAGGGGCGGACGCAGACGCAACAATGTGCCGGACGTCCCCTCGAACATCAGCATCACGCAGTCGCGCGGCGTGAGTTGCCGTGCTGCCGCGTTGCTCTGCACCCGCGCATACGTCGCGTCGCCAGCGCCGACCACGCGCACATACTTGCTGCCGGCGGCCGCGGTATTTGGCACCACGAAGCACGCGCTTCCTTCACTCGTGTCCGCGGGGCACGCAATGCGATCCACCCCCTGCCAGGCCCCCGCCCCATCGACGCGCTCGACGGGCTCGGGCCACGCGGTGTTCATCACGTGCAGGGCGAGGAAGCCGGCCAGCACCGCAAACCCCACCACGAGTCGCCCGCGCATCCCGAGCACGCGCGACGCCATCCACCAGCCGAGGGCGGCCCCCGACGTATTGAACAGGATGTCCGTCGCCTGGCTCGTGCGCCCGACAATCCACTGCTGCACAAACTCGATGCTCCCGCTCACGAGCACGGCCACGAGGACGGTGCGCCACACCCCCCACCGTGCGCGGCATGCGACCCAGCCGAGCGGCACGAACAGCACCACGTTCTGCGCGTAATCCACGCCGGCCATCGTCTCGGCGAAGAAGCTAAAGAACGGGGTCGGCGTCGGTTGGCCGAGGGGTTCGAGCGTCAGGTACGCCGTGACCGCCATCCACAACGCGCCGCCGGCCGCGGCGAGGGAGCGCGCGCGGTCGCGCACCGTTATTCCGCCGTCCCCGCGCGTCGGGCGTCCCGGAGTTCGATCACGGCGCTCTCCCGCATCGTGTCATCGAAGGCGTTCTCGCTCCGCGCGATCACCAGCGTCGCCACACCGTTGCCGATGAGGTTGGTGATCGCCCGCGCCTCGCTCATGAACCGGTCCACGCCCAGCAGCAGCGCGATTCCCTCGATGGGAATGACGTGTACGCTCGCCAGCGTGCTCGCCAGCACGATGAACCCGCTCCCCGTCACGCCGGCCGCGCCCTTCGACGTGATCATCAGGATGAGAAGGATTCCCAGTTGCTGCGCCAGCGGCAGGTTCTTGCCGTAGACCTGCGCGAGGAAGATCGTGGCCATCGTGAGGTAGATGCTCGTGCCATCGAGGTTGAACGAATACCCCGTGGGAACGACGAGCCCCACCACCGGTCTCGCGCAGCCGTAGCGCTCGAGCTTCTGCATCATGCGCGGCAGGGCGGCTTCCGACGACGACGTGCCGAGTACCAGGAGGATCTCTTCGCGAATGTAGTTCAGAAACTGCCACAAGCTGAACTTGTAGTAGCGCGCGATGAGGTTGAGCACGATGAAGATGAACAGCGCCATTGTCAGGTAGACATCGAGCATCAGCCGCCCCAGCGGGAGCAGCGTCTTGAGCCCGAACGTTCCCACCGTGAACGCCATCGCGCCGAAGGCGCCGAACGGCGCGATCTTCATGATGATCTGGACGATGCGGAACATCACCTCGAGCGTCTTCTCGAGCACGTCGGTGAGCGGCGCCACGCTCACCGGCATGGTGACAATGGCCATGCCGAACAGCACGGCAAAGAAGACGATCTGGAGGATCTCGCCCTCGGCGAACGCGGCCACGGGGCTCGACGGGACAATGTGCATGAGGTAGTCCACGAAGCCCATCTGCTTGGCTTGCGTGGCATACGCGCTCACGTCTCCGCCGACGAGTTGCGATGCGTCAAGCCCGGCGCCTGGCTGGGTGTAGTTCACCACCGTCAAGCCAATGGCCAGCGCGAACGTGGTGACGATCTCGAAGTAGATGAACGCCTTGCCGCCCACACGCCCGATCTTCTTGACGTCGGCAATGTTGGAAATGCCGAGGACGATCGTGAGAAAGATGATCGGGCCGATGATCATCTTGACGAGCTTCACGAACGTGTCGCCGAGCGGCTTCATCTCCTTCGCCAGCCCGGGGTTCATCACGCCCAGGATGACGCCGATGGTGACCGCGAAGAGGACGCGTGCGGTGAGGTTGTGGTGAATGCGCCGGAGGTTCATGACCTGTGAAGATCGGCGCCGGCGCAGGCGGACGCAACGCGAGCCGGTACCGCTGCCGCAGGACGCCCAGCCAGCAGCCGCGCTCTTCCCAGGCCTCGACGATCCCGTATCCGCGAGCGGTGGGTGACGTGCGGATCGGCGAAAATTTGGGAGGGACTTTCAAAAGGCGGCAATTGCCCTACACATTGTCAGGGCCCCTCGCGATAGGAACACACTTGATCAAGGGGTAGCATTGAAGTCTGCCGGTTTTCTCCCCGCCTTCTCCTCTCCTCGCTC
>JAKAJN010000037.1 GCA_021813725.1 bacterium
GATCTGGAGCATTCGGCGACTGCTGCGCGTAGAGTCGGTGTAGCCCCAGCGCGCCTCCGGCGCGCCGTCTCGCCCGCTCTGCGGCACACGTCTGCCGCCCCCTCGGAATGGGCTAAATTGCCTCAGCCCCACCGGCGGCACCCAGACCCGAAGGAACCATGACCGTCATCAAACAGGACGACTTCATTCAGAGCATCCATGATGCTCTCCAGCACATCTCGTACTACCATCCCGTCGACTACATCAAGGCACTCGGCGAAGCCTACAAGCTCGAGCAGGGACCGGCCGCCAAGGACGCCATCGCGCAGATCCTCACCAACTCGCGGATGTGCGCCGAGGGGCATCGCCCGCTCTGCCAGGACACCGGCATCGTCGTTGTCTACCTGAAGGTCGGAATGAACGTGCGCTGGGATGCCACCATGTCCGTCACCGACATGGTCAACGAAGGCGTGCGCCGCGCCTATCTGCAGCCCGACAACGTGCTGCGCGCCTCCATCGTCGCCGACCCGGCCTTCACGCGGAAGAACACGCGCGATAACACGCCGGCTGTCGTGCACTACGAGATCGTGCCCGGCGACACCATTGAGGTGAAGCTCGCCGCCAAGGGCGGCGGCTCAGAGAACAAGAGCAAGTTTGCGATGCTCAATCCAAGCGACTCGCTCGTCGACTGGGTGCTCAAGACCGTCCCGACGATGGGAGCCGGCTGGTGTCCGCCCGGGATCATCGGCATCGGCATCGGCGGCACCGCCGAGAAGGCCGTGCTGATGGCCAAGGAATCGTTGATGGATCACATCGACATGGCCCAGCTCAAGGCACGCGGCCCCAAGACCAAGATCGAAGAGCTGCGCATCGAGCTGTTCGACAAGATCAACGCGCTGGGCATCGGCGCGCAGGGACTCGGCGGGTTGTCCACCGTGCTCGACGTGAAGATCTACGACTATCCTACGCACGCCGCCTCCAAGCCCGTGGCGATGATTCCCAACTGCGCCGCCACGCGCCACGCGCATTTCACGCTCGACGGGTCGGGGGTGGCGCACCTGCCCACACCCAACCTCAGTGAATGGCCGGACGTGACGTGGGTCCCCGACCTGAGTGCGAAGTCGGTGAATCTCGACACGCTCACGCCGGCCGAGGTGCAGTCGTGGAAGGCAGGCGATCGCCTGTTGCTGAACGGCCGGATGCTGACCGGACGCGACGCGGCGCACAAGAAGATCGCCGACCTGTTCGCGGCGAACGAGCCGCTTCCGGCCGGCGTGGACTTCACCAATCGCGTCATCTACTACGTCGGTCCAGTCGATCCGGTGCGCGACGAAGTCGTCGGGCCCGCCGGCCCAACGACTGCCACGCGCATGGACAAGTTCACCGAGATGATGCTGGCCAAGACCGGACTCATCGGCATGATTGGCAAGTCGGAGCGTGGCCCCGTTGGCATCGAGGCCATTCGCAAGCACAAGGCGGCATACCTGATGGCGGTTGGCGGTGCTGCGTATCTCGTCGCCAAGGCCATTCGCAAGTCGCGTGTGGTCGCATTCAAGGAACTCGGCATGGAGGCGATCTACGAGTTCGAGGTCGAGAACATGCCCGTGACGGTCGCCGTGGACAGCGAAGGGAACAACGTCCACGAAGCAGGGCCGAAGGAGTGGCAGGAGAAGATCCGCGCGCTACCTGTCCTTGCCTGATCGACTCCGCGTGTGATGCGCGAAGCGCCGGCCTACGTGGGCCGGCGCTTTTTCGGTCAGATTGGCCGATCCGAGAATCTCGGTCGGGTATTGCCGGATGAATGCGAGGTGTCTGGTTCACCTTCACCTACTCGAACGTCGCGTCGGATCGGTGAATATGCGTAAACGATTATATCATAGCGAGTTACGTGTGGAGACGCGGAGTTGGTCGATCGGTCGGAGGGGGGCTTCCAGTACTGATTACATTTCGTACGAAGCTGGTGAAGCCCCCCACGCAGGCTGGCATTCCCGATTGTCTCTCGGAGTTGTAATGCGTAAGCCCCGTCCGAACTCGTTCAATCCGGCGCAGGCGCTGAATCTCATCGCCAACGACCGCAACGGCCATCCCCTTAGCTGCCCCTCCTGCTCCGGCGACATCGAGCGCGATCCGTCTCAAGTGCCGCCGCCTCCGCGGAGTCACGTCACACTGAAGTGCACCAACTGCGGGCGTTTCGCTCGCTACATCGCCGGCGCGGCGTAAGCCCCGGCTGGGGAATCGGCCGAGCCAGTACCGCCCGCCCGATCGCCCCATTACCAATACGCGGTCGCTCATCGACCCCACGCGGCAGGTGTCGCGTGGGCGCCGCGTATCACCGTACGTCCCCCAAGGGGAGAGGTCAGTTTCATGGCACGTATTACGGGCACCGTGAAGTGGTTCAACGACGCGAAGGGCTTTGGCTTCATTTCGCGTGAGGGCGGACCGGACGTCTTCGTCCATTACAGCGCGGTCTCCGCGAACGGCTTCAAGTCGCTCGCTGAAGGAGACCAAGTGGAGTTTGAAATCGTGCAGGGCCAGAAGGGCCCGCAGGCGAACGAAGTCACCAAGCTCTGACAGGGCGACACGCTCTGCAAAAGGCCCCGGCTCTCTGTGCCGGGGCCTTTCACTTTCACGGCGGCCTGCGCCACACTTCGGCATGCGACGAATCTTCATGCTTCTGCTCGCGCTGGGCGCCGCGCTCCCGGTCGCCGCGCAAACCGACACCTCGGCTCACACGACCTTTCACATCGTGCCGAGACGTCCGGTGGAGACGCTGCGCGCCGAGGCACTCGCGTTGACGCCGCCGGCGGACTTGCTCGCGGGGAGCTCGGCCGCTCTCGTCGAACTGATCTCGCTTGATTCGAGCATCAAGCTCGACGTGCGATACGCGGGCACGAACAATTTCATGGGAGCCGCGATGTACTCCCAGGCACGGGCGTTCCTGCAGCGGCCCGCGGCCGAGGCGTTGGTGCGCGCGCATCGCGCGCTCGCGCGCGAGGGCTACGGCCTGCTCATTCACGACGCGTACCGTCCCTGGTACGTGACCTGGATGTTCTGGGAGGCCACGCCGGATTCGCAGCGCATCTTCGTGGCGAACCCCGCCACCGGATCGCGGCACAATCGCGGCGCGGCGGTGGATCTCACGCTCTATGACCGTGCGACCGGCCGTGCCGTGCGCATGCCCAGTGGGTACGACGAGTTCACCGATCGTGCGTACGCCGACTATCCGGGCGGCACCGCGGCCGAGCGCACGCGTCGTGCCGTGCTGCGCCGCGCCATGGAAGCAGAAGGGTTCACGGTGAATCCCACGGAGTGGTGGCACTTCGACTACCGCGGGTGGCGCGCCTTCCCGGTGATGAACGTGCCGTTCGAGCGGATCCGGTAGTCGGCAGACCCGACCTACGCCGACAACGGCAACTCCGTCTGCAGCGCCGAGCGGCGCCGACGCGGGGACGCGTCCATCGAGGCGGGGGCCACTGGCGCGGGGGCCACTGGCGTGGCGGCCGCGGGCACCGTGCCACCCGCGGGGAGTTCGTGGAGCAGTCGCGCCGTCTGGTCGCGAAAACGCAGCGTCGCCAGCGGCACGGCATGCCGCCCCACCTTCTGCGACAGGAACCGGCGCACCTCGCTCAGCGCCTCGGCCGGCAAGAGCCGAACCAGCGGATGGCCCTCCACGAGGTTGCGCAGCCGCGGCAGGTCGCGTGTCGTCATCGCGTCACACAAGCTGTCCAGGTACGTCAGCATCGCTGCCTCCGTTTAGTTCCTTAGACACACTCTGCTACTAATACGTTTACCCGCCAGTGTTCGTTTGGTGTCACCGTTCGGTTGCGATTCGGTACCGGCCATTGCGCCGCCGGCCGGACCGCGGCCGACCCGTCCGCGCCGCCGGGGTTCCGGCCCCGGCGTCAGCCCGTCCCTACTTCCCCAGCAGGTCGAACCGGACACTCCGGGCGCCGCCGCCGCGGCGCTTGCGCGGCGCGTACTGGAACAGCTGCGCGGGCCGGCCTCGTCCCTCCCGGCGCCAGGAGTCAGTTGGCGTCACCAGGTACGCCGCCTGCAAGGCGCGCCGGAAGCTCGCCTTGTGCAGGCGGCGACCCAGCAGCAGCTCGTACACCTGCTGCAAGTCGCTCAGTGTGAACGCGGCCGGCAGCAGGCGGAAGGCCACCGGCGCACTGTCCATGTGCAGGCGCAGTGCGTCGAGCGCGTCGGCCGCCATCGCCCGCTGGCGCGGGGCCAGCGCCGGCAGCGCATCCACGGAATGCCACGCCGACCCGACGGGCGCTTCAATGGCCGGTCCGACCACGCCGACATACGGCACCGAGAGCGCCGCCCCTGTGGGATGCCGCTTCTCGGCGGTCGCCGCGCCCGACACGAGCCAGGCCGCCGACGCGCCGAGGACGTCGCGCGCCAGTTCGCGCGCCGCGCGCGCCAGGTCCGCGCCGTCCACCGCCCACGTGTACGGCAACACCGCCGCACCGCCGGCTGCCCTGGTCACCAGAACGTGCAGTCGCCCGCGTCGCGCCGAGCAGAGCACCAGATCAATCGTTGCAGCGCCGCGGTGGCGCGAATTTTTGGCGGACATGTCGCGGGCCAATAAGTAACATGCCGCGACTAATGTCAACAGGTGCCACGTTGGCGCAGCATCCTGCCGTCCTGCCGCGACCGGCTCAGTACGTGATCTGTCCCTGCTTGGTCGTGTCCACGTCGTCCTGTCGGCCGGCCTTGAACAGGAACGCCTCCATGTTCCGCGTCAGGAATTGCCGGGCCTGCGGGTCCATCACGTTCAGGCCATAGTGGTTGATCAGCATCGTCTGCTGCTTCTTCCACAACTCCCAGCAATCCTGACACGTCCCCTCGAGAATGCGCGCACCCATCGCGCCGGGAAACGGCGGCTTGTCGAACCCTTCCTTCTGCTGGCCACAGCGGGCGCAGGCGACCATGGGCATCGGGGATCTCCGGAGGCGGGATCGGGCAGCGGCGAACGGCTTGCGCCGACAGCCGGCACTCGTGCACTCCGGAATTTATCCGCCTGCCGCCAGCTTTGGAATCACCACGACACTACGCACGGCACCAATTTCGGGTACCGATCCCGGCGCACGCTGACGAGATTTCGCGCGTGCCGCCCGCCCATCACACCTTCCGCGGTTTCCGCAATCCGTCCCCCGACGGCCAACTGCGCGGCTTCGGCGCCATGCTCCGGTGGGCGTGGCAACGCTGGCGTACCCGTGGTCTTTTTGCTGACGGCGGCGGTGCATCCCCAGCACGCCAGGTGCATCAGGTGCGCCAGCCGCGCGCGGACGCACACGAGTACGCCATTACCTGGGTAGGTCATTCGACCTTTCTCCTTCAGGTGAACGGCCTCAACATCCTCACCGACCCGGTTTGGAGTGAGCGGTGCGCACCGGTACAGTGGGCCGGCCCGCGTCGCCGCGTGCCGCCCGGCGTGCCATTCGACGACCTCCCCCCGATCGACGTCGTCCTCCAGTCGCACGATCACTACGATCACTTCGACGACTGGTCCGTGCGCGCGCTCGCTCGGTCACACCCCGCGGCGCAGTGGATCACCCCGCTCGGCGTCGCCCGCCGTCTTCACTCGCGCGGTGTGCAGCGCGTCACGGAACTCGATTGGTGGCAGTCGTGCCAGCGCGACGCCCTGCAGGTGACGTGTGCGCCGGCGCAGCACTTCTCCGGCCGGTCGCCGTTCGATCGCAACCGTACACTCTGGGGCGGCTTCGTGCTTCGCGTTGGCCAGCGCACGCTCTACTTCGTGGGCGACACGGGTTGGCACGGAGACTTCCCGGAAATCGGCCGCCGGTGCGGGCCAATTGACCTCACGCTGATGCCCATTGGTGCCTACGACCCGCGATGGATCATGAAACCCGTGCACGTTGATCCCGAGGAAGCGGTCGCGGCCTTCCAGGCAGTGCAGCAGGCGCGTCCAGCCCCATCACCGGTGATGGTCGCGATGCACTGGGGGACGTTCGTCCTCACCGACGAGCCGGTTGACGAGCCGCCCGTGCGCGTACGTGCTGCCTGGCGCGCGGCTGGCCTCGCGGACGAACAGCTCTGGGTGATGTCTCCCGGGGAGACCCGCGTCCTGCTCTGACGTTCGCCTACCGGCGCGGCACCCGCGATTCGAGCCAGCGCACCGCTTCGGCGGCAAGCTCCTCGTGCCCATAGTCCACCGTGATCACGTGGCCATTGCCCGTGGTCCAGTGCAGGCGTTTGTCCGCCGAGCCAAGCCGGTCAAAGGCGCGCTGCGCCTGCTCGGGCGGGATGCGGTAATCGTCTCCCGACTGGGCAATCCACACCGGCTGCCTCACCTGCGGCAGTGCCCGGTGTGCACGCCGTGCGACGCGTTGCACCTCGCGCATCAGTCGCGGCGGCGAGCATCCATACGCAATGATCGCCGCACGCGCCTCGGGGTCCCGAATGGACCGCACCGCCCTGCCGCCGCCGAGGTACTTCGATGTGAGGTTCACGACGGGCCAGAGCGCCGCGATGGCGCCCAGCCGCCAGCTGTGCACGAGAAACGGGGAGAACAGCACGGCTGCGCGCACCGATGGCTCTTCCGCAGCCATCGTCACCGCAAGGGCACCGCCGAGTGACAGTCCGCCGACCGCCACGCGTGTGTGCGTGCCGAGCGCAGCGCGCACCGCGGCGCGAGCCGCTTCACTCCATTCGTCGGCACTCGACGCGGTAAAAGCGCGTAACGACCGGCCATGCCCGGGGAGAAGCGGCGCGTGGACCGTCCATCCAGCCGCGTGCAGCGCCGCCGCTGGCGACCGCATCGTCTGCGGCGAGTCGTTGTATCCGTGCAGCAGCACGATGGCGCGGTCATCCGACCCGGCCAGCGTAAAGCCTTCGGCCCCCACGATGATGCCTTGCTCGCTACGGCGGTCGGCGTATCGCGCGTCGAACGCCCGCTCCCGTCCGCGCGCGCGCACCGCTCGTTGCGCGGCCACCAGGGCAGCCGCACTGGCGAGAACAGTCGCGGACGAATGCCAGGCCATCTAGTAGCGCGGCACCGACCGGTCGGTTTCCACGCTCCAGCGGTCGATGCCGCCGCTCAGGTTGAACACGCGCGGCCAGCCGGCCAATCGCAGCATCGACACGGCGTGCGCACTGCGCATGCCGTGATGACAGTACACCACCACATCCGCATCGCGCGGCACCTCGTGCGCCCGCTGGGCGAGATCGCCCAGCGGAATGAGCGTCGCGCCGGCAATCTGTGCGGTGGAGTACTCCCACGGTTCGCGCACATCCAGCAGCCACGGCGTCCACCCTGCATCGATGCGACGCTTCACCTCGTCAGGCGTCAACTCGATCCCGCTGTCGGCCGTGGCGTCCGGCGCTGGCGTGCCGCAAAACGTGTCGTAGTCATCGAGGAGTGTTGGCGTGGCGTTGTCGCTGCACATTGGACAATCAGGATCGCGCGCGAATGACACGTCGTGCGTCCGCATCGTCAGCGCATCGAAGTGGAGCAGTCGGCCAATCAGCGGTTCGCCCGTCCCGACAATCAGCTTGATCGCCTCCGCCGCCTGCAAACTGCCAATGATGCCGGGGAGCACGCCCAACACCCCTCCCTCCGCGCAACTTGGCACTGTCCCCGGCGCCGGTGGCTCCGGAAAGAGGCAGCGATAACAGGGACCCTTCGTCGTCGCGAACACCGACACTTGCCCTTCAAAGCGATGCACACTGCCGTACACGTTGGGGCGCTTGGCGATCACGCATGCATCGTTGATGAGGTAGCGCACGGCAAACTGGTCCGTGCCGTCCACGACGACGTCGTACGCATTCACCAGCGCGACGGCATTCTGTCGCGTCAGCGGTTCCGCGTAGCCGTGAAGCTCCACGTGCGGATTCAGGTCGCGCAATCGCTGCCGCGCCGACTCAACTTTGGAGCGCCCAACCGCAGAAGTGCCGTGCAGCACCTGCCGCTGCAGATTTGTTTCGTCCACGCGGTCGAAGTCGAGCAACCCGATGCGACCGACGCCAGCCGCCGTGAGATACAGCGCCGCCGGCGAGCCGAGGCCGCCCAGTCCAACGATCAGGACCGAGGCGGCCTTCAGTCGTTCCTGTCCCTCCATGCCCACGGCCGGCAGGGCCAGGTGGCGGGCGTAACGACGCCGTTCAGCAGGAGTCAGGGGCATGGCATCAATCTACGCCAACCGCGAGCCCGCGACCGATGTCATCCCCTCTTTTTTGGCGGTGCGGCGAATCCGTGTGCAACCTGACCGGCCAGCAGGTCTTGCTCCTGCGTCGTCTTGTAGCGCTCGGCGCGACCGTCCCCGGCGATCGTGCGCGCCTTCTGACGCAGCGCGTCCATGTCGCCGGCGTGAAACGCCTGGAAGTTGGTGGCCAGCTTGAGGTTCTTCCGCAACACGGCAGTGGACTCCATTCCACAGATCACCGTGCTTACGGGGAGTGACAAGCAGTAGCGCAGCGCCTCCTCCGGCTTGATCCCCTTGACGTGCTGCAGCGCGCCCCCAGCCAGAGACTTGATGCCGACGACTGCCGCTCCGCGGCGAATGGTCTCCGGCAACACCTGCTTTTCGAACGACCGGAACGATGCATCGAGCGGGTTGAGCGGCATCAGCACCGCGTCCCACGCGAAGCCACGCTGGAGGAGCTTCAGGTGGATGTGCGGCGACTTGTGCCCGCCGAACCCGATGAACCGCACCTTCCCCTGCTCGCGCGCCTCCTGCATCGCATCGAGGCCGCCGTGGTCGTAGATCCACTCCACGTCATTGTCGTAGATGACCTCGTGGAACGTCCAGAGGTCCACGCGGTCAGTCTTCAGCCGCGCCAGTGTTTCGTCGAGCTGGTGCATCGCCGTCTTGTAATCACGCAGATGGGCGCAACACTGCGCCACCAGCGTCACGCGCTGGCGGTACCCGTCGGCCAGGGCCAGCCCAAGCCAGCGTTCGGTCCGTCCATCGTCATACTCGTGCGCCGTCTCGATCACCGAGACGCCCTTGTCGATCGCCTCGCGAACGACCCGCACGAATTCCTTCTGGCTTCCCTGCCCCAGGCGATGCGTGCCGAGGCCGAGGATGGATGTCGGGTGGCCGCTGCGGCCAAGCGGACGCTGCTCGAGAACCACGGGCGGTCTGATCATACGCTCCAGGGGTGGGAGACCGGAACATCACGAGCGCTCATCCAGTTCATCCAGGGCGCGTGCGGCCGCGGCGCGGAGTCGCGCGTCGCGCTGCGGCCCCTCCAGGACAACCGTCGCGAGCACCGAGAACTGGCGTTGCATCTCATCCTGCACAAACGGTTCGCCGGCCGGCGCGCCGAGCGCCTGCAGCGAACGGACAGCCAGTTGACGCAGGGTGCGCCGCGTGGCCGCGTCGAGTGCCATCAACCCATCCGGGTCGGATGGCGGTACGGAAGTGGGGTCGCGATGCCGACGCGGCACTTCGAGCAGTGCGCTGATCGGCGCGGGAGTGACCGCGAACGACCCCGGAGTGTGCTCCTGCCAGCCCTGCACCACACCGCGACGCCGCAGCTTGGCCAACACGGCTGCCACGGCGGGCCGCACCACCGGTACGCCATCAGCGCTCTGGTTGCCGCGACCGGTGATGATCAGCACCTCGTCTCCACCGGCGACCTGTCGTTCGCGCAGAAACACCTCGGCCCGATGGGCTGCCTCCGCCCCGGTGGGAAGACTGGAGCGGAGGTCCAGCGTGCGTTCCCTGCCGAACCGCAGCGCATCGAAGGCGGCGGCTACGGCCGGTTCACCCGGCCGCGACCTGCGTGATGTGCCGCTACCGCGACGCACGCACCGCCTTCTTCAACACCACGCCATCGAGCTTCTCGAGTGGCGTGATGCCCAGCATCGCGGCCAGTGTCGGCGCCATGTCCACCGTGCGCACCACGTCGCGGTACGCACCCGCCTTCACCGGCGAGCCCCAGAACAGCACCGGCACGTTGGCGTCGGGGTCGTGCGGCATGCCGTGCGTCGCATACGTGACCTGTTCCCAGTAGCTGTAGGGCGTCAGCGTCACCGCAATCTGCGCCGCACCGTTGGGCACGAACATGTGCAGCCACCGGCGGGCAATCTTGTCCTTTGCCAGGTTGGCCTTCGCGAAGTCCGTGAAACGGTCCACACGCAGCACGCCCGGAATCTTGCGCACCGTGGCGGCAAAGGCGTTCGCCACCGAATCGGCATTTACCTTCGCGCTGTCAAACGCCGCACGATCGTGCACAAACAGTACGCCCTCGCTGAACGACCAGGCGGTGCTGGGCACGCCGGCGCCATTGAGCGACACCTGAAGCGCCTTGACCGCCGGAACCAGATTGACGCGCTTGGCGTTCTGGTTGGGATACCGCCCGGAATGCACCTCGGGGTACGGCGAGACGCCGTGATCCCCGGTCAGCGCAATCAGCACGCGTCGCTGGTCGCGAAGTTTGAAGAGCGAATCGAGGAAGGCGCCGAGATAGCGATCGAGCCGCAGAATCTGGTCGTGAATCTCGCGCGAGTCCGGGCCATACTTGTGGCCGACGGCATCCGTGGTGGAGAGCGAGATCGCCAGCAGGTCCGTGCGCGAAGGATTGGCGCCCAGTTGCTTCACCTGCACGCCGCGCAGGGCGAGAGCGAGCGTCAGCGAATCCATCATCGGATAGTTCGCGAAGCTGCGTGCCACGTCCGCGGTGTCGATCGGGAATGGGTGCGGAAAAAGGAAATCGGATCCGTCCGATTCCTCCCAGACCGTGTCTTCCTCCACGTACTGGTTGGCGGGAAGGAGCAGGTTCCACGCCTTGCCCGCGTATTGGGCATACCCTTTTTCAGCGTTGAACTTCTTCACCCACGGCGGCAGCGAATCGGCATAGTACGTGCTCGTCGTAAAGATCCCGGCGTTGCCGCTCCACCAGTACACATCTCCCTTCGACCGGCCGATTGGGAGGATCGCGCCGCGATCCTTTCGCGACACCGACAGAAAGCGCGTGGAAGAATCCGTCGCACGCATCCAGTCGGTCAGCGTGGTGCCTTTGAACCGGAACGGTGAAGCGCCCAGTTCGGTGGCCCCGCCCAGGAGCGGCGCGCTCGACGTCCCGACCCCCAGCGCGTTGGCTGTGATGCCGGTATGGACCGGGAACCGTCCAGACATGGTTGAAGCGTGCCCGGGAGCGGTCTCCGTGATGGCGTGATCCTGGAACCCGTGGGCGAAGAAGGCGCCACCTTCCACCAGCCGATGCAACCCGCCGGTCAGTTGGGGCTTGAAGCGGGCGTAGTAATCGCCGCGCATCTGGTCCACAGTGACAAAGACCACGAGGGAAGGCTTGGCGGCGGCATTGGGCTTCTGGGCCGTCGCGACGGATGATGCGGCCGCCAAGAGGAGGGCAGCGCCGAGATGTCGAGAGGTCACGGTAGGCACTTCCGTTCAGCTAAAACGAGGGTGGCAAAGGATGGACCGGCGGACGGTCTCCCGCCAGAGGGTGAACCCCGGCGCGGACTACCTGTTGCTACCCCATATTGACTGTCACAAGTTCAGCCCACGCGTCGTACAGTAGAAGGACCAATCCAGAGGCCCTGTGAATCAATCCGGCAAGCCCATCCCGGTCTGGGATAACATCCTGCTGCGCACGACGTTGTACTACCTCGTCATCGGTGTTGTCGTCTACTGGATGGGGTGGATGTCCGTGGGTGGACTCGGTTCCACGGCCGGGCTGGAGACCTTCGCCGCTGCCTCGTCCAAAAAGGACCTGCTTACCGCCGCGGGAGAACCGGGCCCGGCTGCGATGCACGCCGTGGTCGCGATGGCGTCGGCCTTTCTCTTCTCGCTTCCCGTCGCGTGGATCTACGTGCTGACGCGGCAGAAGAAGGGGTACTCGCAGTCGGTCGTTCAGACACTGATGGTGCTCCCTGTCGTGATCGCGGGCATCGTCGTCCTCGTGAAGTACTCGCTCATTCTCGCCTTTGCGCTCGGCGGTATCGTGGCCGCCGTTCGGTTCCGCACCACGCTCGAGGACACCAAGGACGCCACCGCGGTCTTCTGCGTGACGGGGATCGGACTCGCGTCGGCTGTCGCCCCCGACGTGGCGGCCGTGCTTTCGGCGGGCTTCAATCTGCTCGCGGTCGGATTGTGGGCCACCGAGTTTGGCCGGTCGCCGGCCTCGCTCGAAGGAAAGCGCGCACAACGGCAGCTCGATCGCGCGCTCGCCGTGGCCAGTCGAACGGGAACTTTTGTCGCCAAGATGGACGACGAAGTGCTCAAGTCGCTCGCGCCCGAACAGCTCGAGGCGTTGGCCGACCGCGCGTGGAAACGCAAGAAGAAGATCGCCAGCGAAATGGCGGAGTCGCCGCAGCATGAGTTTGCGTATCTGCTGCGCATCCCCTGCACCGACCCGGACATCACCCGTCCGCTCATCGAACGCGAGTTCGACGGGCTGTTCGCGCACTGGAAGTTCATGGGCGCCGAACGCGCCGAAGAGGGGTGCCGCGTCGCCGAGTACGGTGTGGACCTCGCGGACACGGTCACCCGCGGCGTGGTGTTCGACGTGCTGCGCTCGGTCACCGGTGCCGGCGTCACGCGCGTGGAACTGCGATGAGGAGACGCTTCAGCGCGTGGGGGGTGGTTGTGCTCGTCGCCGCGGCGCCAAACCCGGCGGTGGCGCAGGGGCTCTTCAAGCGGACTGAGCCGCTCGAAATCACCATCCGGACGGCGCTGCATACGCTCATCAACGATCGCGACTCGACGGAGCGTGTGCAGCATCCTGGCGAACTCCAGTACAAGGACACCGTCGGCGCACTCGTCAAGGTTCCCATCGTCCTGCGTACGCGCGGGCATTTCCGCCGCAAGTACTCCACGTGCGACTTCCCTCCCTTGCGGGTGGAGTTCACGAAGGAGGCGGCGAACCGCACGCTCTTCGATGGAAACCGCAAGCTCAAGCTCGTCTCCAACTGCCGAAGCGCGAACGCCGACTTTGAGCAGTACATCCTGCAGGAGGCCGCGCTCTATCGGATCTATGCGACACTCACGCCGTGGAGCTATCGCGTGCGGTTGGCGCACATCACGTATGTGGACACCACCGGCCGGGCCAAGACCGTGACGAGCTGGGCATTTTTCGTGGAGGATGACGGCGATCTCGCGCAGCGCCGAAAGGCCAAGAAGTTCGAGGAACAGGGGGCGCGTTTCGAGGACGTCGAGTTCGAGCAGTTCGGGCTGTTGCAGCTCTTTCAATACATGGCCGGCAACACCGACTGGTCGCTGTCGGCCTTGCACAACATCACGCTGTTGAAGGACAGCACCGGCATGCTGCACGCGGTGCCGTACGATTTTGACTGGTCGGGCGCCGTCAACGCACGGTACGCGTTCCCGGACAAGTCGCTCCCCATCCGCAATGTCGCGGAGCGGCTGTGGCGCGGCGACTGCCGCCCGGCGCCCGAGCTGGTGCCGAGCATCGAGCACTTCACGTCACGGCGCGCTTCGCTCGACTCGGCCTATACGACACTCGAGGGAATGACGCCCGCCGTGCGCGAGCGCATGCGCCGGTACTTCGACGAGTTCTGGAAGACCGTCGCCAACCCGCGCGCGGCGGCGATCGACTTCAAGCGGACGTGCGCGGTGGGCAACTAGAGCGCCGTTTCCTGGGCGACGTTTACGGCAACTGCTCACCACGGAGGCACGGAGCAACACGGAGAACTGCTACTCCTTAATGGAACGACAGTGCACCACGCAGGTTTGAGAGTGGCGAACGCAGTTCCCCCAAGAAGTTGCAGTTGTAGTTCTCCGTGTTCCTCCGCGTCCTCCGTGTCTCCGTGGTGAGCCGTTGCCGTTGCAGTTACCCGATCGCCTCGCTCAATAGCTTGACCCCACGCGCCAGGTCCGCACGCTGCATCACCAGCGGCGGCAACAACCGAATGGTGTGCTCGCCCGCCGAGCAGATGAGCAACCCGAGGTCGAGCGCCCGCGCGACCACGTCCTTGGCCGCGTCGGTCACGTCAATCCCCCAGATGAACCCGACGCCGCGCACCGCACGCACCTTGAGCGACCGGTCTGCCAGCGCCTGAAGCGCCGTGCCGAGCCACGCCCCGTTGTCGGTCACGTGCTGCAGCAACGCCGGATCGTACAGCCGGTCGAAGACGTGCAACGCCACGCTGGTCACAAACGGGCCACCACCGAATGTCGTTCCGTGATCGCCCGGCTGCATGGCATCAGCCACGGCCTGTGTCATCAGCACGGCGCCCATCGGCAATCCGCCCGCCATCGGCTTCGCCACCGTGAGGATGTCCGGCGTGATCCCGGCCTGTTCGTACGCCCAGAAGGTCCCCGTTCGCCCGTACCCGCACTGAATCTCATCCACGATGAGGAGGATGTTCCGCTCCTTCGTGAGCGCGCGCAGTCCACGCAGGAACTCGTGCTCAATGACGCGCACGCCGCCTTCACCCTGCACGGGTTCCACGATCACCGCCGCCACGGTCTCCGGGTTCAGCATGCCCTCAAGTTCGCCGAGGTCGCGCTCGGCGATGGAGATGCCACCCGCCAGCGGACGGAATGGCATTCGATACTGCGGGCGGTCCGTCGCCGCCAGCGTGCCGAACAACCGTCCGTGAAACGCACCGCGCAGCGCGATGATCTCATGCTTGGCCGGCGCCTGCGCGCGCGCCCACCGGCGTGCAATCTTGAACGCCCCTTCGTTGGCCTCCGCGCCGGAGTTGCAATAAAAGACGCGGTCGGCAAATGAACTCTCCACCAACTTCGCCGACAGCCGCTCGCCCGACGCCGTGCGATAGAGGTTCGACACGTGCACCAACCCGTCCTCGAGCGCATCGCGCATCGCTTTCTCGAGTCCGGCATCACCGTAGCCGAGGGCGTTGACCGCAATTCCGGCCACAAAATCGAGGTACGCCTTGCCGTCGGCGTCGAAAAGCTCCACGCCGGCGCCGCGCACGAGTTCCATCGGGGCGCGACGATAGGTGCCGAGGATGGCGTCGGTGGCGGCGGCAATTGCAGTGGTCATCGCGTGAGCCTCAGGCGGTGGAAGCGGGGGACGGAAGAAGACGCGTGCCAGCGGACGCGTCGGTGATCGCACGCAGGTCGCCCACGCGAACGCGACAAACTCCACCGCGCAGCGCGAGCGCTCCCGCTTCGAGCTTGGCGGCCATGCCGCCCTTGGCCACACCCTGCTGCACCAGCGCCTGGGCCGCACTGCCGTCAAGTTCGGCGAGCACTGCACCCGCTGCGTCGAGCACACCAGGGACATCGGCCACCAGCAACAGTTCGTCGGCACCAATGGCGACCGCGATGGCGGCCGCCGCATCGTCGCCGTTGACATTCAACCCGCTGCCGTGCGCATCATCCGCGTCGCGTCCCACCGGCGACACCACCGGGATGAACCCGCCGCTCCACAGATGCGCGAGCAGCGTGCCCTGCGCCGTGATAGCGCCTCCCACCCGACCGAAGGCGGGGTCCGTCACGTGCGCCAGCAACAGGCCGCCATCCTCGCCCGACACGCCCACGGCGCGCACACCGGCACTGAGGAGCTGCGCCACGAGCCGCTTGTTCGTCGCCCCCGAGAGCACCATACGCACGAGCTCGAGGTCCTCGGCGCTCGTCACGCGACGTCCGCCGCGAAACTGCGGTTCGATGCCAAGCCGGCGCTGCAGCGTCGACACCTCGTCGCCGCCGCCGTGCACAATCACCAGCGATTCACCGCGCCTCGCCGCTGTTGCCAACTGCACGATGAGTTGCGGATCACCCTGCGCGCGCCCGCCGATCTTCACGACGCGCCTCACGCCGGAAGCCCCATCGCCTCGTCGAGGCCGAGCATCAGGTTGGCGTTCTGCATTGCCTGGCCGGCGGCGCCCTTCATCAGGTTGTCAATCGCCGAGAGCACCAGCAGCGTCGGCTGGCGCAGGTGCGCCAGCGGCTGCACCGTGATGCGCACGACGTTGCGGTGCGCCACGTGTCGAGTTTCCGGCGGCGTCTTCACGATTTCAATGAAACGCTCGTTGTGAAAGCGTCGCTGCCAAAGCGCGAGCGGATCATCCATTGGCGTCGTCAGCGGAACGGTCATCGTCGCCAGGATGCCGCGCGCCGTCGGGAGGAGATGCGGCGTGAAGATGAGATCCGCATCCACGCCTTCCTCGGCCACAAACGCCCGCATCTCGTTCAGGTGGCGATGCGTGTTGCCTGTGCCGTACGCCCGGAAGTTCTCGGTGACCTCGCCGAACAGCAGGTCCAGACGTGCCGACATGCCGGCGCCCGTCACGCCACTCGCCGCGCTCACACTGATCGTCGCGCCGTGCGCGATGTGCCCTTCCTCGAGCAGCGGCAGCAGTCCCATCAGGATGCTCGTGGGGTAGCACCCCGGATTGGCCACGAGCTCCGCCCCGCGCACTTCGTCGCGCCGCGCCTCGGTCAATCCATATACGACGTCCGCTTCGGTGTTGCCAATGCGCAGGTCCGCCGACAGGTCCACCGCGCGCGCACCGGCGTCGCGGGCGCGTTGCACCCACTCCGCGCTCGTCCCGTGCGGGAGCGCGCTAAACACGAGCGCCGCGCTCGACAGCGGCACATCGTCGGGTGCCACGAAGGTGACGCTTCCCCCGCCCGGCAACTCGGCGGTTTCCCCGCGCCGGCCGTTGGCTGTGGCGAATGCGAGTTCGAAGCGTGGGTGCCGTTGCACCAACGCACAGAGTTCCCGGCCGGCGTACCCGCTGGCCCCTAGAACGCCTACTGGAATCTTATGCACGATTTATGCATAATATTGCGAAGCGGTTTTGTCAATCCGTCTTACTATCATTGCCGAGCCGTGCTATCCTCCCGCTGTCTACAGGGGAACTCGTGACAGCTTCCAAGCGCGAACGTCAGGACACCATTCTCGAATTTGTCTCCACGCGAGTCATCGGCAGCCAGGAAGAGCTGCGCCAGTTGCTACTCGAGCGGGGGTGGGACGTCAATCAATCTACGCTGTCGCGCGACATGCGCGACCTCCGCATTGCCCGCGTCCCGACGCCCACCGGGACGCGATACATCGCCGGTGACCGCTCCACCGGGGAGGAAGGGCGCGCCACGCTCGCCGGTCTGCTCCCGCAGCTCTTTCAGGCGCTCGAGGCCACGCGCGAGCTCATCGTGGTGAAGACGCACACCGCGGGCGCGCAGCCGATTGCCGAGGCGATTGACGCCGAAGGGAATCCCGACATCCTGGGCACCATCGCGGGCGAGAACACCGTGTTGCTCATCTGCCGCTCGGAGGCTGCGCGGGACCGGGTGACCAAGCGCCTCCTTTCGCTCGCGGAGCGCTGAGGCGCCGCGCCGGCCGGTTAGCCGTCGCGGATTGCTTGAAAACGCATAAATATGTAGTTTAGTTCCCTCGCACCATTCAAGAACGTCGCCCTCTTCCCTGCTCTCCAATGGCCGATACCCCCACCGATGGCGCCAAGTCCCACAAGCTCTGGGGAGGGCGTTTTGCCGGCGGTCCCGCACCGGAACTTGAGGCGGTTAATCGGTCCATTGACGTGGATTTCCGTCTTTGGCCGTTCGATATCCAGCTCTCCAAGGCGTGGGCCGGCGCGCTCGTCGGCGCTGGCGTGCTGACGGCGGACGAGGCGGCCGAAATCACACGTGGGCTCGATGTCGTCGCGCGACGCATTGCCGACGGCGCCGCGCCGGAGGCGTCCGACGAGGATGTGCACACGCTCATCGACCGTCTCCTGCACGACGCGGTGGGCTCCGTGGCGTCGCGCCTGCATACGGGACGCTCGCGCAACGACCAGGTGGCCACGGCCACGCGTCTCTGGACGCGCGATGCCTGTCAGCGGATTGATGCACAGCTACGCGATCTTCAGGCGGCAATGGTCGCACAGGCGCAACATCTCGAACAGCACGTGATGCCGGCGTACACGCATCTCCAGCGCGCGCAGCCGGTGAGTGGCGCCCATTGGATGCTCTCGCATTTCTGGCCCATCGCCCGTGATCGCCGCCGGTTGACTGCGGCCGCCGAGCAGGCGGCCACGCTTCCGCTCGGCTCCGGCGCCATCGCCGGCTCCGCATTTCCGGTGGATCGCTCCGCCATCAAGCAGGCGCTCGGCTTTCACTCCGTCTCGCCCAACAGCATCGACGCCGTGGGCGATCGCGATTTCATCGCCGAGGTGCTGTTCACACTTGCACTGCTTGGTGCGCATTTGTCGCGGCTCGCCGAGGATCTGATTTTGTTTGGGTCGAGCGAGTTCGGTTTTGTGCGATTCGGCGACGCGTTCAGCACCGGGTCGTCCATGATGCCGCAGAAACGGAACCCCGATGCGCTCGAGTTGGCGCGCGGGAGCGGATCGCGCATGCTCGGCGATCTCGTGGCGTTGCTCGGCACCATTAAGGGGCTGCCCAGCGGCTACAACAAGGATCTGCAGGAAGACAAGCGGTCGCTGTTTGACGCCGTGGACGGAATGGCGCTGCTGTTGCCGGCTATCACCGGGTCGCTGGCCTCGCTCTCCTTCAACACAGAGCGGATGAAGGCCGCTGTCACCAGTTCAATGATGGCGACTGACTTGGCGGATTATCTGGTCCGCAAGCGAGTGACATTCCGCGAAGCGCACGGCGCTGTTGGACGCCTGGTGAGGGAAGCCGAGGAAAAGGGTGTCGAAATGACCGACCTCCCGTTCGCGTCGTTCCGGGCTGCGTCAGCGGCGTTCGAGGAGGATGTGCTGAACGAGTTGCGCGCGGAGACCTCGCTGTCGCACCGGGAAGTGGACGGAGGAACGGGACCGGCGGCGGTGCGGCGGCAAATCGAGGCCGCAAAAGAGGCATTCTTGTAGAGGCGGGTAGTGCAACTGCTCACCACGGAGGCACGGAGGGCACGGATGGTACACGGCGAACTACAACTTCTTGGGGGAACTGCGCACGCCACTCTGACTTCTGAGTGGCGTGCTGTCGTTCCAACAAGTCTTGTACTTGCAGTCCTCCGTGTGTCTCCGTGTTACTCCGTGCCTCCGTGGCGAGCAGTTGTGCGTACTCATATGTTCACTAAACTGACGTTAAAGCAATATTGACAGCGTATTAGATAGAATGATATAATATTTGTAATAATGAGTTTTGTTTATAATCAAACGCGAGTATTATTATGCGCGCAGTTACCACTGGTACCGCTGCCTTCGCGCTTAGCGTTTCGAAGAAGGAACTCGACAACATCCTGTCGCGATACCCGGTTCGCGGATTCGAGCGCAGCAAGCAGGGCATCCAGCGTCGCCTGTCCTTCGCCAGCATTGAGCAGGTGGCCTTGGCGATCGACCTGACCCGCGTCTACCACATCCCGACGCCTGTCTCGCTCCTTCTCGCCGAAGAGGCCCTGAGTTCCCGGGAAGGGATCATCACGTCACCGGGCGGGCATCTTGCCATCCACGTGGATATTGACCGGATCCGGCGAGACCTGCAGGCCAAACTGGCCGACGCCATTGAGCACGTCATTCCGCCCCGCCGAGGTCGGCCGCCGGTCAGGGACTAGTCCAGACAGACAAGAAGCGGGGCCCTGGTCTCCCAGGGCCCCGCTTGTCGGACGAACGGCAGAGTGAAGCTCAGCCGCCGACCTTGGTCACGTTCTCCGCGGCCGGGCCCTTCGCGCCCTGGACGATCTCGAACTCAACCGCATCGCCCTCGGCGAGCGACTTGAAGCCCGAGCCCTGAATGGCGCTGTAGTGCACGAAGCAGTCCTTGGTCCCGTTGTCAGGCGTGATGAAACCAAAGCCCTTCGCATCATTGAACCACTTCACCTTACCGGTCGTACGCATTCCCTACTCCTGGTTTCTTGATCGCTCGCTCGAGCCTGTCCCGAGTCAAAGACGATCGTAACTGTCACGGGTCCACTGTAGCCCCCCGCGCTGGGCTGGCACGAAAAAGAGACCTGGACGAACCAGGTCTCTAGATCGCATCGCCTTGAACGTACGGATTCCTGGCGAATTAGCAAGGCCACCCCCCTCCCCCCTCCACCCCCGGTTGCCCTTGGCCGATTCGGCCGGAAATTTGGCACCTATCCTTCTGCCCACGTCCCGTGCTTCTCTCCCTGCTTGCCCTCGTCCTCGCCCTCCCCTCCCCTGCCCAAGGTGACTCCCTGTTCGTCGGACGAGGTGTTTCCCGCGATTTGGCCATCGCACGGGCGCAGACACTCTCCGATGTGCGATACGCCCTC
>JAKAJN010000191.1 GCA_021813725.1 bacterium
GCAGGGGTGAAGGAAGGTTCGTCGCGCGCCAGATCGCTCAGTGGGGGCGCGCGGCATTATCTTGTGGGCACGGCGAGCGGTGCGCCACGGTCAGACCCGGTAGCTCAGTCGGTAGAGCATGCGGCTTTTAACCGCCAGGTCGTGGGTTCGATTCCCACCCGGGTCATAGAACGGCAGAGAGACAACAGAGAGAAAACAGACAAACAACAGAGAGACAACAGCACCGGGGGGCGGGGGCGACTAGCGTCGGCCGCCCCATCTGTTTTTTTCATTGCTTACGCAATGTGTGCTAGGGCTACGTAGGGCAAAAGAGTAAGGGTAGTCGGGCAATCCCTCAAGGAAATTCCGACACATCCTGATGGCTGGTGCGGGGCGTTTCCCGATAACCTAAGAGCGTCATGGTGCCAACTCGGGAAATCACCGACATCGTGTCCCCCCAGCCGACGATGCAGGAGGGGGAAACGCGTGTTCCACTCGCGGTGCGACACACGCGCTGGGTGGACCGCGTGTTCAGGGTTCCGCTGTCGGGAAAGCTCCTTGGCGCCAACCTGCTTGTTGCGCTGATCGCGCTGGCGTCGCTATTCATTGCGCGGACCACCGACGAGTCGCTCACGGAAGCGCTGCTGGTGTCGATGTCGGCGGTCCTCTTCTCCATCGTCGCGAACATCGCGCTGGTGACGGTGGCCCTGCGACCGCTGCGCGAGCTGGAGCGCACGGCGCAGCGCGTCTGGGCGGGCGACTTGTCGGTGCGCGCACGGCCGACGCACACGGAAGATCCCGACCTGGGCCGAGTGCGCTCGGCCATCAACCTGCTGCTCGACGGCATGCACCACGACCGCGCGCGGATGCGCCGGCTGGCGCTGCATGCGATCACGGTGGGGGACCGCGAGCGGGCGCGCGTGGGGCGGGAGCTGCACGAATCGTCGGCGCAGCATCTGGCCGGGTTGACGCTCGAGCTGTCGGCGATGGCGCGCGACGCGCACGACGAGGACTCGCGCGTACAGCTGCAGCGCATGCAGCAGATGGCCCAGCAGGTCATGGAACAGGTGCGTACGCTCTCGGAGACGCTGCATCCGCGCGTGCTGGACGATCTGGGGCTCGCGCCGGCCCTGCAGCACCTGGCGCGCAAGACGACGGAAGGAGGCATCGCGACGACGGCCGACACGGCTGGCGCGGACGCCCCGATTCCGCAGCACGTGGCGAGCGTGTTGTACGATGTCGCGCGCGAGGCGGTGGCGAATGCCGCCCGGCATGCCGCGCCAGCGCACGTGGAGCTGCGTCTCACCACGGAGCAGGGGGCCGCGCGGCTCGATGTGCGGGACGATGGCCACGGCATGGACGTGGGCGAAGCCGAACGCGGCGGATTCGGACTGTTCTCCATGCGTGAGCGCATGGCGTTGGTCAATGGGACTTTTCAACTGGAGAGCCGGCCGGGCAATGGCACGCGAGTCGTCGCCAAGGTGGCTCTCGATGACGAGGGCGGACAATGACCGGGGACCTGATTCGCGTACTGCTGGTGGACGACCATGCGGTGGTTCGCGCCGGTGTGAAGGCGGTGCTGGGCGCGGCCAAGGACGTGCACGTCGTGGGCGAGGCCGGATCGGGGGCGGAGGCCCTCGCGATGGCGGAACGCCTCAAGCCGGATGTGATGGTGATGGACATCTCGCTGGGCGACATGGACGGCATGGCGGTGACACGGCAAATGGTGGCGAAGGGGCTGCCGTCGCGGGTGCTGACGCTGACGATGCACGCCGAAGAGGACTACCTGGTGCCGATGCTGGAGGCCGGCGCGGCGGGGTACGTGCTGAAGACGGCGGCCGATCGCGAGCTGCTCGACGCGGTGCGCACGGTGGCCCGCGGTGAGGTATACGTGCGGCCGGACGCGGCGCGGATCCTCGCCAAGGGGTACACGCGCAAGGACCCGCTGCACGAGGAGCGCACGCGCTTTGAGAAGCTGACCGAACGCGAGCGCGACGTGCTGCGGTTGACGGCGCAGGGCTTCAGCGCGCCGGAGATCGGCGAGAAGCTGTTCATCAGCCCGAAGACGGTGGACACGTACAAGCAGCGCATCCAGGACAAGCTGGGGCTGTCACACCGGCACGAGTATGTGCAGCTGGCGCTCCGGCTGGGGCTGCTGACGCCGGAGAGCTGATTGGGGACTTGGACCGAGGATCTCGACCTCGGATCTCGATTGAGGAACTGGATGAGCGATGAGGGGCGGCCGCCGGCCGCCCCTTCATCGTCCGTCTCAGTCCTCCATCCGAATCCTGAATCGGAATCCTCGATCCAAGTCCTCAGTCGTCGTCCGCCGGCGGCAGCACCAACACGGACAGCGTCGCCTTGCGCAGCAGTGACGTGGCGACGCTGCCGAGCACGGCGTGGGCAATGGCACTGCGGCGATGGCGTCCCACGGCCACGAAGTCGGCCTTCGTCGCGACGGCGTAGTTCATCAGTGCCTCGGCGGCCTCGCCGTCGCGGCGTTCGACGTCCACGGTGATGCGCGGGTAGTGCGCCGCGATGGTGCCGCGCAGGCCCTCGAGCGCCGCGGTGACGCCGCGCGCGTAGGGCTGGTCGATGCCATTGTTGCTGGCGGCGGCCACGTCGAGCCGCGGCCGCGCGTGGAGCAGGGTGAGGGTGCCGCCGTCGGCGACGATGCCGGCCGCGGCGGAGGCGGCGCGCATCGCCGCCTTGGAGAAGTCAATGCCGACGACGGCGCGGCGCGGCTGCTGCGTGAGCGTGGGCGCGACGGCGAAGACCGGCCGGTCGGTGGCGCGCGTGACGCGGAGCGCGGTCTCGTCGCCAACGAGGCGGTCCATCAGCGAGTGCACACGCAGGCCGGTCACGATGAGATCGGTGTCGGACGCGGCCGCGGCCTCGACGATGGCGCGCACGGGCGGCCCTTCCACGCGCTCGACGGCGGGCGCGGTGCGCCCCTCGAACGCCCGCGCCACCTGGTGCTCGACGCGCGTGAAGAACTCGTCGCGCAACGCGGTATCGCTGGCCATGGTCGTCATCGCGGCCAGCGAGGGATCGGCGCTCGGCACGGGCATCGGCGCCGGCGCGAAGACGGCGAGCACGCTCACGCGGCAGCGGCCGCGACGGCAGAGTTCCGCGATGAGTCCAGCGGCGCCATCGGCGCTCGCCGTGCCATCCGTCGCGAGGAGCAGGTTGCCGTCGAGGAGGTGCTCGGGCTGCGGGTGGTTCACGGCGGCGGAGGTGGCATCGTGCGTGTCTGCAATGACCGACATGGCGGCTCCCAAGGGTCTCATTTCAGCCTACGGTGCCACGAAGCGCTGAACAGTCGGGCAACGTTCCCAAGTTCGGTGCGGGAATTCCCCTGACTCGACCCCCGAAAATGCCTTGCGGAAGATCGAACGCCGTGCATTTTCAGAGGGAGGCCGCGCATCCACATGGACCCCAGCCCCCCAACCGCCGTTCGCGGAGTAGACTTGGCCGAGGACGTAGCCGTCGCGACGATTGCGGCGCCCGATGCGCTATTTGCCAGCATCCTCGACATTGCCGTTGACGCCATCATCGTCGTGTCCTCGTCGCAGCACATCCTGCACTTCAACCAGGGTGCGACACAGGTCTTCGGGTACTTGCCGGAAGAGATGGTGGGGAAGCCGCTGGCCGCACTGATGCCGGAGCGCTATCGCGGCGCGCACGGTGCGCACGTGGAACGGTTCCGTGGCAGTCCCGAGCGCGCGCGCCGCATGGCGGAGCGCCGCGAAATCTACGGCGTGCGCAAGGATGGCACCGAGTTCCCGGCCGAGGCCTCCATCTCGCGCCTCGAGACGCGCCACGGCCCGATCTACACCGTGGTGCTGCGCGACATCACCCAGCGCACGATGCGCGAGCGCAACGAGCGCTTTCTCTCCGAAGCGGGCGGACTGCTCGGCACCTCACTCGACGTGGGACGCACGCTGCAGGCGCTGGCCAGCGTGCCGGTGCCGTACCTGGCCGAGGCGTGCATCGTGGACGTGGTGGGTGCCGACGGCGCGTGGCACCGCGAGGTAAGCCGCAGCGAACTGCCGGCGCTACAGACGGCGCTGGAGGATGTGGGGCGGCACACGCTCACCTGGGACAGCCCGTGGCGCGCGATTGACGCGATGCGCGCGCAGAAGGTGGAGGCGGTGACCGCGATCACCGACGACTGGCTGGAGGGGCACACCGAGACGCCGGCCGAGTTGGCGCGCTGGAAGGCGCTGAAGGCCAAGTCGGCGCTGTTCGTGCCGCTCATCGCGCGCGACCACGTGCTGGGCGCCCTCACGCTGGTGCGCCTCACCGGGGCGTCCTTCACGCCGGAACAGGTGGCGTTGGCGCGAGC
>JAKAJN010000192.1:0-2549 GCA_021813725.1 bacterium
GGCCCGTGGTCGAGGTGCTCGAGGCCGTGGATGTCATCCAGACCGTGGGCGGCGGCATCGAGGGGAGCGTGGCCGGACACCGCGTGGTGGTTGGCGCGCCGACCTTCGTGGCGCGCAAGACCGGCGTGGAAGAGCACGCCCCTGACGTGCGCATCGAGGCGTTCGCCGAGGAAGGACTCACACCGGTGTGGGTGGCGGTGGACGGAGCGATCGTCGCGCGCGCGGGCTTCGGCGACCCACTGCGGTCGGATGCACTCGCCTCGGTGAATCGCCTGCGCGCGCTCGGGTGGCGCGTCGCGTTGCTCAGCGGCGACCATCCCGCCGTGGTGCGCGACATGGCGCAGCGGCTCGGCATTGACCTTGCCGATGCCGTGGGCGGCGCCTCACCCGAGGAGAAACTGCGCCGCGTCGAAGACGCACGAACGCGTGGCGCCGTCGTCATGGTCGGCGACGGCGTCAACGACGCGGCCGCGATTGCGGCCGCCACGGTCGGCGTCGGCGTGCACGGCGGCGCCGAGGCGTCGATGAGCGCGGCCGATGTCTATCTCTCGCGCCCCGGGCTCCGACCGCTGGTGGACCTGGTGGAAGGGGCGCACCGCACCATGCTCGTGATCCGCAACAACATCATCTTCTCCATCGCCTACAACCTGCTCGGCGCAACGCTCGCCTTGCTCGGCATCCTCGATCCGCTCATCGCGGCGGTGCTGATGCCCATCAGTTCGCTCAGCGTCGTGCTCACGAGTTGGCGCAGTCGGACCTTCGCGACAGCCGTTGCGGCCGGGGAGCGCGGCGTGGCATCATCCGGCATCCCCCGTGTGGAGCCGGCCTGATGAGCGTGATGTACCTGATTCTCCCGCTGGCGCTCATCGTCGTCTTCGTGGCGGTCGCCGGTTTCGTCTGGGCGGCGCGCAAAGGGCAGTTCGACGATCTCGACACGCCGGCCATGCGCGCCCTGCACGACGACGTAAGCGAGAAGAAGACCGGGGAGAAACGCCCGACGGAGTGACGCCGCTCAGGGTGATGGTCGGGATCTCGCGGTATTGCACGTGCACCCTGATGAAGACCCCGCTCCCCCGCGCGAGGACCGTCGCGGCCAGCCCGTGTGCTTTCTGCCGGCTTCCGCGTCCGGTGGGCGCCGCGCGTTCCGTTATGCCAGCGACCAGAAATCACCGACGAGACCGTGCGCGGCGAACAGCGCCGTTGCCTCCGCGGGTGTCGCCGGCTGCCAATCGATAGCGAGTCGCGGTGCATACCACGCTCGACCGAGTTCGTTGAGCGGCTGTCGCCGAGGAGTGCGTGGCCAGCGTTCCGTCGCCAAGCAGCGCGAGGATGGCCAGTCCGTCCCATACGCAGTTGGCGAACCACTGGCGCTGGCCGATGGTGACCACGAAGTCTGTGGCGATGCCCGAGAATGGATGCGCCATCATCACCCGATCAGTGCCGGGGACGAGCACGAGCCGATGCTGAGTGTGCAGCGATCGGAGCGCGGCGACGACGCGTGATTCCGCCGCGCCGAGTGTGCCGGCGATGTCCGATGTGCTCGGGGCGCCGCCGGTGTCGCGGAGGGTCTGGATAACCGTGATTCGCACCTGCCGTTCAAACAAATCCATTCACGTCCGCCATGAGTTGAGCGTGC
This sequence comes from bacterium, assembly GCA_021813725.1. GTDB lineage: Bacteria > Gemmatimonadota > Gemmatimonadetes > Gemmatimonadales > Gemmatimonadaceae > PNKL01. The sequence continues at coordinate 1,637 of JAKAJN010000192.1, forward strand.
CGGCCATCAACCACTCGCCGGTGGCAGCACGCCGAAGCAGGAAGGATGCACCCACGGCGGACCCGCATCTAGATCCGTCGGCATCAACGTCCTGTCAGCGTGTCTGAACTCGTGAAGGCCGCGGTGCGTCGCAGCCTGGCCGATCAACGGCGGCCAAAGGCGGTCCGCCGCCTCGGCTGGTTGGGCGGCATTGCCCACGGCGCGCGCGCTCCGCGCTCCTACGCCTCGTTGTAGGCTCGCTCCAGAGCCGCGACGTCGAGCTTCACCATCGTCATCATCGCCTCCATCACGGCCTGCACCTTCTTGGCATCCTTGTCGCGGATCAGCTCGACGAATCGCCGCGGGACAATCTGCCACGAGAGGCCGAACGGATCCTTGATCCAGCCACACGCGGTAGGCGTCGCCCCGGCCTTGACCAGTTTGTCCCAATACGCGTCGACTTCAGCCTGGTCCTCGCAGTCTACGTAGAGCGAGACGCCTTCGGAGAACGAAAAGTACGAGCCCCCATTGTAGCCCATGAAGACTTGACCGCCAACGACGAACTCGGCGGAGGTGATCGGACCGTCCTTGCCGGTGCGGGCGACGTTCCTGATTTCGGAGTCCGGGAAAGTGGCGGTGTAGAACGCCATGGCCGCCTCGAGCTGATCATTGAACATCAGGAACGGTGTCACCTTGGTCATTGGCGATTCTCCATCGTCACGGGGATGGTAACCGAAGGTCGCGAGTCCATTCAGCGGCGCGCCTCCGTACTGTCTGCCCAACGTCTTGCCGGTCAGCGGAGTACCCGCCGCACGAGTGGCTCGCTGATGCTACACGAATCTCGCTGCGGCGAGATCTTCCGCAACAACGGCTTGTGAGCCAACTCCAACGTCAGTCAATTGGCCCAATACCCTGTTGCTTGGCTCGCTCGACC
>JAKAJN010000192.1:2559-4324 GCA_021813725.1 bacterium
CCCGGTCCTTCATGGCGTTCAGCTCCGCGGGGTCGTGCCCACGCCAGTCCACGACCTCGCCAATCACCCGCAACGGTTCTCGAGAGCGATACGATTTTGTCGGATTGCCCGGAAACTTCTTGTCCGTGAGATTGGGGTCGTCCTCGATCACGCCCGTCGGTTCCACGATGTAGATCTTTCCGCGTCCTTCGCCGGTAGCTAACTCCGCGCCCCATGTGGCGGCGTCCAATGTCGCGGTCAGGTAGACGTACGTTGTCGTCCTGTCCCGGTTGCCGAAGTTTGCACGATGACCGGGCTTGATCATGTCCCCGGCCTTGAGGTCCGCCTTCGTTCCGTGGAAGAACCGTGCCGCGCCGGTACCGCGGCACGCAGGGCAGGGCTGACCACCGATGTTACCCTGCCCGAGGCATCCCTCGCATGGGTGGGACACCACGAATCGGCCAAAGCTGGCCGCGGGCATGCCGCCGTTAACCTCATCATTGGATGCCATCGGTGCTCTCCTCATTGCCGCATGTGTCCGGCTAACGACGGGCGTTGTGCTGCGGCGGTCCACCACCACCACTGCGGCGGTGGGGCCGCCGCTTCCGTCGCACGGCCGCCAAGGCCAGCCATGGCTATGTGGCGGCCGAGTTCTCGACCTACTTCGTTGGAGCGCCGTTACGGTTCCAACCGATCTCGTACGCGACTCACCAGACACCGCGACGATGGCTTCCAGTGAGCCACCAGCTGACAACACGGTAGGCAGCCTGAAGACCTCCTCGAAGAACTTCCGCATTCCGTCCTCGCCGTGCGATTCGCCAACCCAGGCGGCTGGAGCAGACTGTCATCAGCCACCATGGTCATCGTGTTCTCGAGGTTTCTTCGCGCTTCCATCGCAATAGAATGCCGCCGCGGAGCGGCCGCTTTCCCCTTCATCCGCGTTCGTCAGCAGCAACGTCGGCTAGAGTGACACGGTGAGATCCATGCGGTCCATGTCGGAGCGATGGATAGCAGCAATGCCGGTCGGTTGCATACGGAATGGCACATCATGCGGGCACACATGTCACCCGCACGGCGTCCTCACCAACACGATCACTCGAGAGAATTCGCAGTGGTGGACGCGCACCGGCGAAGTACGCCTTGCCGGCACCGAGCACGAATGGACGGAAGTAGAGACGATACTCGTCGATCAGACCCATGTTGGTGAGACTCCCTGCCAGCGTCGGCCCGGCGACGTCGATATCACCTTCCACGTCCTCCTTCAGTCGGCGGACGAACGCCTCGACGTTCTTGTTGACGATCGTCGCGTTCGGGCCAACCATGTTCAGCGTACGTGAGATGACCCATTTCGGCGCCGCGCGCCATGCCGCGGCGAAGTCGTGGTCGTCCGCATCCCACTCCGGGCGCTCCTCGTCCCAATAGCGCATGATCTCGTAGATCCGCCTTCCATACAACGCGCCGGCCATGCCGCGGACGTGATCCGTGAAATGGTGACCAAGCGCAACACCGGGCGGCGGCAACTCCAACCGGCCGGTGACGCCATCAACGTAGCCATCGAGGGACTGCATCATACCGAAAATGAACTTCGCCATGGCTTCACACCTCACACTCACGTCCGGGGCGCCTACGGTACGACAACCTCGAAGGCACACGCACGCGCCAAGGCCGCTTGGCGCACGGGAGATTCGTCGACGCGGATGCTGGTGCGGCGTCTAACGACCGGCGTTGTGCTGCGAACGCCTTAATTGAATGCGGCCGCGCAGCGGCCGCTACCACAGCCATCTGC
>JAKAJN010000038.1 GCA_021813725.1 bacterium
AACCGGTGCCCCAACTCTCGCTGACGCGCCGCGTGGAGTTTGCCGCCGCGCACCGTTACCGGCGCCCGGAGTGGAGCGACGAGCGCAATTTTCAAGTCTTTGGCAAGTGTTCGCGCTCGTCGTGGCACGGTCATACCTACACGTGCGACGTCTCGGTGGCCGGCCCATTGGATCCCGTGACGGGTTTCGTCGTGGATCTGCCTATGCTCGACGAGATTCTCGCGCGCGAGGTGACGGCGCGATTCGACCACCGCAACATCAATACCGACGTCCCCGAGTTCGCCGAAGGACGGCTTGTCCCGAGTTGCGAGAACCTGGCGGCGTTCATCGCGGACCACGTGCAGAACGCCCTCGGCTCGCGCGCACGCGTCACGCGCGTCTGGCTCTCGGAAGGTCCGACGCTCTGGGCCGAGTGGGTCGCCGACTGACGACACGGAGGCCTGCAATGGCGCAACGCGAGCACGGCGGACGGTGGATGGCGGGCGACCAATGAGCGCGACGCGCTGCGTAGGCGTGATCCTGGCTGGCGGTGAGGCGACGCGCTTCGGCGGTGCGCCGAAGGGGCTGCAGGTCGTCGAGGGTCGGCGGATCATTGATCGGTGTGCGGATGCGCTGCGCGACACGACGGACGACCTCTTGCTCGTCGCCAACCACCCGGATGCGAATACTTGGCTGCCGGGAGTGCGCACGGTGACCGATGTGCGACGCGGCGAAGGCGCGTTGGGCGGGTTGCACGCCGCCCTCTCCCACGCCGAGAGCGTGCCGGTGCTGGTGCTCGCGTGGGATATGCCGTATCCGAGTGTGCAGCTCCTGCGCGCGCTGCGCGCCGCCGGGGCGCGGGGATACGAGGCCGTCGTGCCCGAGAGCGAGACGTCGGGGCGCGGCGTCGAGCCGCTCTGCGCCTGGTATGCGCCAACCTGCCTCGCGGCCATCGAGCGCCGCCTCGACGCCGGCGACCGCATGGTGGTCTCCTTCCTGGCGGACGTGCGCGTCCATCGCCTGAGCGCCGCCGAGGTGTCGCCGTTCGGCGATCCGGCACGCATCTTCCTCAACGTGAACACCCCGAACGACCTTCCAAGCCCGCTCCGCCCATGACCCCTCCGCTGCTTTCGATCACCGGCAAGAAGAACTCCGGCAAGACGACACTGGTCGTGCGACTCGCCGATGCGTTGACGCGCCGTGGCGTACGCGTGATGACCATCAAACACGGGTCGCACACCTTCAACATGGACCCGGTGAACACCGACACGTATCGCCACTACCACGAGGGGCAGGCGGAGCGCGTGGCGATGATCTCGCCCGACAAGTTCGCCCTCGTCGTGCGCTGGGAGCAGCCGCGCACGCCGGAGCAGATCGCGGCGGAGCACATGGCCGACGCGGACATCGTGCTGTGCGAGGGGTTCAAGGCGACCGAACTGCCGAAGGTGGAGATCTTCCGGCGCGCCGCGTACGATGCGCCGCTTTATGACGCCGCGTTGCCCAACGCGTCCGCTTGGCGGGCGATGGTGTCGGACGGGGTGGTGGACGGCCTCCCCTTCCCGCTCTTCCGGCTCGATCAGGACGGCTGGCTCGACCAGCTCGCCACCTGGGTGGAGCAGACCTTCCTCGCGCGGCGACGCTGAGCGATGCGGCGCACCTTCGTCCTCGCTCTCCTCGCCGTGGCGGCATGTGCGCCGTGGCACGCGCCGACGCGGCCGTCGCGCGCCCCCGATCGCGCCGACTTCCGGCATGCCGTCGACTCGATGGTTGGGCAGCCAGCATTCCGCAACGCCAACTGGGGAATCCTGGTCGTGGATCCCGAGCGCCACGACACCCTGTATGCGCACAACGCGGGCAAGCTTTTCATGCCTGCCTCGAACCAGAAGATTCTCACCGGCGCCACCGCATTGGCGCAGTTGGGTCCCGACTTCCGCTTCCGCACCCTCTTCGCCGCGAACGGGCGTCTCGTCAATGGTTCTCTGCGCGGCGACTTGGTGGTGGTGGGACGCGGCGATCCGACCTTCAGCGATGCGGCGTTCGGCGACGCGATGGTGCCGATGCGCGCCGCCGCCGATTCGCTCTGGGCGCGCGGGGTGCGCGAGATTGCCGGCGCACTGGTAAGAGGCGGCGACGCCTTTCCCGACTCGACACTCGGCTTCGGCTGGGCGTGGGACGACCTCGACTACGGTTACTCCGCTGGCGTGGACGAGTTGTTCTTCAACGAGGGAATGGCCCGGGTCACGGTGCACGCGGCGCGGACTGTCGGCGGTGCGGCGAGCGTGGTCACGGCGCCCGCGCGCACCGTGCCGGCCATCGGCCGGGTCTCGGTTGTCACCGGCGGCATGATGGACCCCGAGGCGCGCCAGCAGAACCGCGTGCAATGGGAGACCGACGTGCGCGGCCCGCGGCCGCGACTCAATCTCTCGGGCTTCGTGAAGATGCGCGACAGTGCCAGCGTCACGGTGGCCATTCGCAACCCGGCGCAGGCGTGGCTGGACGCGTTTGCGGAAGCGCTCGCGACGCGCGGCATCGTGCTCCGCGGCAACGTCATCAGCGAACCGGCGGTGGACACCGCGGCACTCACGCCGCTCTTCACACTCGCGTCGCCGCCGCTGCGCACGGTGATGCCGCTCTTTGAGAAGCCCTCGCAGAACCAGATCGGCGAGATCCTCTTCCGCACCCTCGGGCTCGAGAAGACCGGTGTCGGCGTGCCCGACAGCGGCCGGCGTGTCGTGGAGCGCCAACTTGCCGCGTGGGGTGCCGACACCGCCGGCCACGCTGTGCGCGATGGCAGCGGCTTGTCGCGGCACGACTACGTGACGCCCGAGACCATCGTGCGCGTGCTCGACGCCATGCGGACTCGACCGGAGTTCCGGGTGTTCTACGACGCGCTGCCCATCGGCGGCGTGGACGGTACCATCGCCTCACGGATGCGCGGCACGGCGGCGCAGGGCAATGTGCACGCCAAGACGGGAACGGTGGACAAGGCACGCAGCTTGTCGGGCTACGTGACGACGACCGATGGTCGCCTGCTGCTGTTCAGCTTCCTCTGCAACAACTTCACCGTGCCGACGCGCACGGTGGAGCGGGTGCAGGACGCCATCCTGGTGCGGCTCGCCTCCGCGCCGGCGCCACGGTAGTCGCGTATGCTCAGCGTCGCGGAAGCGGTGGCGCGTGTCGTGGACGACGTGCGTGTGCTGGGCGAGGAACGCGTCCCGCTGCTGGACGCCGATGGCCGCGTCCTGAGCACGGGAGTCCGCGCCGCCTACACACTCCCCGCGCGCAACAACTCCGCCATGGACGGCTACGCCGTGCGCGCCGTCGATTTGACGGGCGCGAGCGCTGAGTCGCCGCGTCGTTTCCGCGTGATTGAAACGGTCGCCGCCGGAAGCGCGCCGACACGTGCTGTCGGGGCTGGGGAGGCCACGCGCATCATGACGGGCGCGCCAATTCCGGATGGCGCCGATTCGGTGCTTCGCGTCGAGGACACCGATGGCGGTGTGGATGTGGTGCGCGCCCTGAAGGACCGCGACCGCGGCAAGAACATCCGCCCGCGCGGCGAGGATTTCCGCGAGGGCGACCTCGTGCTAGACGCGGGGACTGTCGTCGGGGCGGCGCAGGTGGGCGTGCTCGCGTCGCTGGGCCTGGCCCAGGTGCCCGTGCATCGCGCACCGCGCGTGGCCATCCTGGGCTCGGGCGACGAATTGGTGGACCTCGACCAGTTCGACCGGGTGCTCGCGGGCGAACGCATCATCGCTTCAAACAGCTATACGATGCATGCGCTGGTGCGTGCGGCCGGCGGCGTTCCCCTGCCGCTCGGCAACGCGCGCGACACGCCAGATGCGATGCGCACCATCTTTACGCGCGCCATCGAGCTGCGCCCCGATCTCATCCTGAGTTCGGCCGGCATCTCGGTGGGCGAGTTCGACTACACGCGCGACGCCTTGGGGTGGCACGGGGCCGACCTGAAGTTCTGGAAGGTTCGCATGCGCCCGGGAGCGTCGGTTGGGTTCGGCTCCATCGCCAACATCCCGTGGATCGGGCTGCCCGGGAATCCCGTGTCGGTCATGGTGACCTTCGAGCTCTTCGCCCGACCGGCCATCCAGAAGATGCTCGGCGTGCGGCAGATCTTCCGTCGACCAGTCCCGGTTTCCCTCGAGGAGCCGGTGAAGATCGGCGCGCGCCTCACGCATTTTCTGCGCGCCATCGTCACTGCACAGGCCACAGGCGAACTGACGGCGCGTCTGACCGGCCCGCAGGGCTCCGGCGTCCTGACGTCCATGGCGCGCGCCAATGCGCTGCTCGTCGTCCCCGAGGACCGACCGGCGTGCGCGGCGGGGGAGACGCTGTCCGCCCTCCTCCTGACTCCCGGCGCGCAGATGGCCGATTCCTTCGCGCTGTGAGTGCGCAGGGCGCGACGAGACTGCCGTGCGTGACATGAGCGCCCTCTTGCCCGCGGAGCTTGCCGCGCTTGAGCAACGATTCGTGCTGCGCGAGCGAGACGTCGTCATCGGCGACGTCCGGTGGCGACTGGAGATGCCGCGGAGTGCCGAGGATCTCATCAGCGAAGCCGACTTCGCGCAGGACGAGCGGCTCCCGTACTGGGCCGACCTGTGGCCGTCGGCAATTGTGCTCGCCGAGGAGGTGGCCTCGCTCGAAGGGGCCGGGCGTCGCGCCATCGAATTCGGCGCGGGACTCGGCCTTCCCTCGCTCGCGGCGGCACGCGCGGGTTATGCGGTGACCGTGACCGACTACTACGAGGACGCCCTGCTCTTTGCGCGCCGCAACGCCGTGCGCAACGGTACGCCCGACTTCACGACGCGCCTGCTCGATTGGCGCGCGCTGCCCGACGGGCTTGGGCGCTTTGACCTCGTGCTGGCCGCCGACGTACTGTATGAGCGGCACTACTCGCCGCTCGTGGCTCGCGCGGTGGTCGGCGCGCTGGCCCCGGCTGGCATGGCGCTCATCGCCGACCCCGGACGTGTGGCGCTGCGTGCGTGCCTCGAGGAGTGCGCGGCGTTCGGCGCCTCGGTGCGCGAACGGCGCAGCGTGCGCCATGAGGATGACGTGACGAAGCACACCATCACCCTTTTCGAGGTGCGGCTCGGGTGAACCAGCCGCTGCTGCAGATGGATCTGCGACTCGTGGCGGGCGCCGTGGCGGTGTTGGCGGGCGCGGTCATCGCCATCTGGCTGGTTGGGCGGCGTCTACGCGCGCGCCTCGGGCCGGCGGCCGGCGGCGAAGCGCCGCGCGACCCTGGCATTCCGCCGCAGGTCGTGAAGGAACTGCAGGCGCGCGGACTCGCGACGCCCGCCCAGCTGGCGACGATGACTGATCTCGAGCGGCAGTTGTTGTTCAGCACGATGGCGGGAGCGCTCGATCGTGCCGCCGACGGCGAGTCGCGTCCGCGAGTCAGCGGCGCGCGCGCCCTCGTCACCCTCGATGAGCTCCCGCCCCTGCATTGCCCGCTCTGCAGCTATCGCATCGAGCGCTTCACGACCACCGTGCCGATCACCGGGCAGTGCGAGACGTGCGGTGCGAAGGTCGTCGTGCGGCGCGACGCCACGCGCCTGCTGCTGACGGTGGTGCCCGCGCCAGGGCGCTCCGGCGGCCGCTTCACTCAGGAGTGACACTCAGGCAAAGCCGTTCCCGCCGCCGAGTAATCGCCCTACTGCGCGGCCGGCACCGCAACGCAAGATTCCATTCATATTCGCCCCCACGAGCATTCGTGGCTTGGACCTCCAGGCTCAACGCGAGGCATCGCATGCACCGCCTGCTCACCCGAGTCGCACTCACGAGCGCCGCTGTCGTGCTGGCGCTCAGTGTCGTCCCCAACACGGCATCCGCCATTCCCGCGTTCGCGCGCAAGTATCGCGTGAGCTGCTCGATGTGCCACCAGCCCGTGCCGCGCCTGAACACGTTCGGCGAAAACTTTGCCGCCAACGGGTTCGAGATGGCAGTCGGTGAGCCGGCGCGCGACACCATCGCCACCGGCGATCCGCTGCTGCGGCTTCCCAACTCCCTGCCGCTGGCCGTACGCTTCGAGGCGTACCAGCGCATTCTCTCCGACCGCAAGCCGGGCGAGGCGACGCTCGACCAGCAAACCCCGTGGATCATCAAGCTGCTCAGCGGCGGCCAGGTGGCCGACAAGATCAGCTACTACATGTACTTCCTCGCCACCGAGCGCGGTGAGGTCGCGGGCCTCGAGGATGCCTATGTGCAGTTCACGGACATCAAGGGCAGCGGCGTCAGCGTGATCGCCGGGCAGTTTCAGGTCTCCGACCCGGCATTCAAGCGCGAACTCCGTCTCTTTTACGAGGACTACCAGCTCTACCGCGTGAAGGTCGGCAACGTGAACGCCGATCTCACGTACGATCGCGGGATGATGGCCGTGTGGTCACCGCGCGACGGCACGGACATCACCGCGGAGTTGGTCACCGGCGACGGACTGAACAAGGCGAACGACGCCAGACAGTACGACACAGACAACAACAAGAACTTCGCGCTCCGCCTGTCGCAGGACGTTGGGCCTTTCCGCGTCGGCCTCTTCGGCTACAGTGGCAAACAGACCACGGGTGCGTTTTCCAGCACCATGCGCGTCTTCGGCCCCGATGCCTCACTGCCGCTCGGCTCGTTCGGCCAGTTGAACGTGCAGGCGCTCCGTCGATGGGACAGCAACCCCTTCCTTGGCGATTGTCCCGCGGACGTTTGTGCGGCCAGCGTGTCGCTCGAACGGCGCACCAAGGTGGACGCCGCGATGGCCGAGGTGATCCTGTGGCCGCAGGGTCCGGCGGGTCGCTGGTACGTGTCCGGCCTCCTGAACCACGTGGACGCCGACGTACCGGTGCTTTCGCTTCGCATCGGGGAACAGGGAGACTCGCCGGCGAAGGTCTCCAAGTACTCCACGGGGACATTCGGGCTTCACTATGTGCTGAGGCGAAACGTTCGTCTGACCGGCGAGGGGACGTGGGACTTTGAGCGCGACCGCGCCCGCCTGCTCGCCGGCCTCAACCTGGCCTTCTGACCATGACACGCGCGCACATCTACCAACCCGTCGTTCGCCTCTCGGCGCTGGTCGCCGCGGTGGGCGGTGTGAGTTTCCTTGTCGGCGCCGCACCGGCACCGGCAACTCCGCAGGGCGCTGACAAGGCACTCGTGGCTCGCGGCGACTCGATCTTCCACGGCAAGCTGGCTGGCGGCCTCTGCTGGACGTGCCACGGCATGGATGCCAAGGGGATGAAGGGGCTCGGTCCCGACCTCACCGACAAGGCGTGGCTGCATGGCGACGGCAGCCTCAACTTTGTGGCATCCACGGTGAAGACCGGAATCCCGAAGCCAAAGAAGAGCAGTACGCCGATGCTGCCGGGCGGCGGCATGCCGCTCACCGAACCGCAGGTATCAGCCGTCGCAGCGTATGTGGTCTCGCTGAGCGCGAACGCCACGCGGTAAGGCGGCCTAGCCGAGTCGCTCGGCCACCACCTCGGCGATGTCGTAGACAGGCACCGACTCGTCGCGCGAGGAGATCGAGTCGCGCATCATCGTCATGCAGAACGGACACGCGACGGCTACCGCCTGTGCGCCGGTGGCCAACGCCTCCTCGGCGCGCTCGGCGTTGATGCGCTTTCCTTCGCTCTCCTCCATCCACATGCGACCGCCGCCCGCGCCGCAGCAGAGTCCGCGATCGCCGGAGCGCGGCATCTCCACCAGATGCACCACCGGCAGTGCCCGCTTGAGCGTCTCGCGCGGTGCATCGTAGATCTGGTTGTACCGGCCGAGATAGCAGGAGTCGTGGTAGGTGAAGGTGCTCACCGCCGCGTGCAGCTCCTCCCTCAGTGGCACGCGTCCCTGCGCCAGCAGATGGGCAATGAAGGTGGAGTGGTGGATGACGTCGTAGTGGCCGCCGAACTGCGGATACTCGTTGCCGAGCTGGTGCATGCAGTGCGGGCAGGCGGTGACGATGGTGCGCACGTGGTACTTCGCCAGCGTGTCCACGTTTTCCCGTGCCAGCATCTGGTACAGATACTCGTTCCCCATGCGGCGCGCCGGGTCGCCGTTGCACTTCTCCTCGCGCCCGAGGATGGCGAAGTTGACGCCGGCCGCCTTCATGATCTTGGCAAACGCCACGGTCGTCTTCTTGGCACGATCGTCGAACGACCCCATGCAACCGACAAAGTAGAGGATGTCGGCCGTCTCGCCCCGTTCGGCCAGCTCCGCCATCGTCGGGATGTCGAGCCCGTCCGCCCATTTGCCACGCTCGCCCGGGTCGAACGCCCACGGCGACCCGCGCTGTTCCATGCTCTCGAAGGCCGGCATCACCTCCTCTGGGAAACGCGACTCGCCAAGCACCAGGTTGCGGCGCATCTCCAGGATCACCGACAGCTGGTCAATGGAGACCGGGCATTCCTGTACGCAGGCGCGGCACGTCGTGCACGCCCACAGCTCCTGCTCACTGATGAATCCGTCGAGCAGTGGCCGCCCCTCCGCCGTCTCCCGTCCGCTGCCAGCCGTCTGCAGCTCGAGCGCTCGCTGCTCCAGCCGCTCCCTCACATTTACGATGATCTTCCGCGGCGAGAGCAGCTTCCCCGTGGTGTTGGCCGGGCAGACGGCGGTGCATCGCCCGCACTCGGTGCAGGCAAAGCCGTCCAGCAAGCTCTTCCACGACAGATGCTCGACGTCCTTCGCGCCGAACTGCTCCGTCTCGGCCTCGAGGTCCATGTACTTCATGACCCCGGCCTGCCCCGGCCCGCTCGTGTTCGAGAGATAGACGTTGGGGAGAGACGCGACGACGTGCAGGTGCTTGGAGTACGGCAGGTAGTTCAGGAACCCGAGCACCAGCAGCCCGTGCGACCACCAGTTGAGCGAGCGGAAAAACGCCGCCCAGTCCTGGGGTACGAATGACAGCACATTGGCGAGTGCGTACGAGAGCGGCCGATAGTAGGGCGACGCATGCTGCGGAAAGGCCACCATCTCGAACGACTCGGCCAGGAACATCGTCACCATCAGCAGGCCAATCCAGCTCAGGATCAGCAGGGGATCGTTGGCGTGCGTCTCGGCACCCTGCAGGCGCTTCACGCGATGCGTCAGGCGGCGCCAGAGCGCGAACGCGACCGCACCGATGACCAGCGCACCCCACAGGTCCTGGCTGTTCTGATAGAAACGGTACGCCCATTGCGGCAAGTAGTGGGCGAGCGTGAACGTCGGGACGATTCCGCGGACGATGAATTCCGACGTCCCCACGGTGAGGACGCAGAAGCCCCAGAAGATGGCCGCGTGCATTGGTCCGGCGATGCCGTCGCGGAAAATCTTGCGCTGGAAGATTCCGATGGTCGCCAGGTTGTAGAGCCGGCGCGGCACGTTGTCCCATCGCGAGTCGTCGAGGCGTCCGAGGCGCAGGTACCCCACCAGGCGCTGGACATTCGACGCGAAGAAGCCGGCGGCGACGGCGACGATGAGGGCGAAGAGGCCGTTCGATGCGGTCACAGGAAACTCACGGAGTGATGGCGGCGGACGGGGGGCCCAGACGCACGCGGCGCGGCGCGCTCACCAACGCTACGATGGCGACCGGCGTCGCGCTACGCCCCGGCCTTCACCGCCTTCACCGCCTCGGTCAGCACCGGCAGCACCTCCATCACGTCGCCCACGATGCCGTAGTCGGCCACCTTGAAGATGGGCGCTTCCTTGTCCTTGTTGATCGCCACGATCGTCTTGGACGTGCGCATGCCAGCGAGATGCTGGATGGCGCCGGAAATGCCGCAGGCTACGTACAGGTCCGGGCTGACCAGGCGCCCGGTCTGACCAATCTGGTCCGAATGCGGACGCCAGCCGTCGTCCGTCACGGCGCGCGTCGCGCCCACCGCCGCGTTGCCGAACGCCGCCGCCAGATCCTCGACCAGCTTGAAGTTGGCCGCTTCCTTGAGGCCTCGACCGCCGGCGACGATCACCGGCGCCTCGCCAAGGTCGATCTTTCCGCCTGCCGCCTTCTCGGTGAGCGTGACCTTCACGCGCACGCTGGTCGGGTCAATCGCCGCCGTCAGCGCCTCCACCGCTCCCGCCTTGGCGTTCTCCACGGGGAGCACCGCGCCGGCGCGCAACGAGATGAGCGCCGGCGTCGCCTTGAGCACGAAGCGCTGGACGATCTTGTTGGTGTACCCGGGATGTGCGACGGCCACGGCGTCGCCGGAGAAGGCGAACTCGGTGACGTCGGAGGCATACGCGAGGCGCATCTTGGCGGCCACGCGCGCCACGAGGTCATGCCCGATTGCGCTGGCGGCAAAGAAGGCGGCACGGTAGCCGGACTCGAGCCGCGCAGCGAGCGTTGCCGTGATCGCCTCGGGGTTGTAGTTCGCAAAGGCCTCGTGCTCCATCACTAGCACGACGTCCGCGCCGTGCGCGGCGAGCCTGGCGGCGTGCTGGGCGATTCCCGGCGCGCCCACGAGGACCGCGTGCACCTGGCCGCCCGTCGCGTCCGCGACCTGCCGTGCGGCCGTGACCGTCTCGAGTCCCGCGCGGCGAAGTTCGCCGAGGCGCGTTTCGGAGAATGCGAGTATGTTCGCCATCAGAGCACCTTCGCCTCTTCCTTGAGAAGCCGGACGAGCTCCGGCACGGCGTCCTTCCCTTCACCGATGATGCGCCCCGCAGCCCGATCAGCCGGGAGTTCCATCTTCTCCAACTGGTAGGTGACGGCACCGACCTGTGCCGGCTTCACCTCGAGCGGCTTCTTCTTCGCCGCCATAATTCCCTTCAGCGATGGGTAGCGCGCCCGGGCGATGCCCTCGTCGATCGTCACGACGGCCGGAAGCGGGCACTCGATCAGTTCATACGCGCCCTCAAGCTCACGCCGCGCCTTCACGACGCCGCCGTCAACATTGAGCTGGGAAATCGCGGTGATGACCGGCAGCCCGAGCAGTTCGGCGACGAACGCGCCGGTGGACCGGTTTTGCGTGTCCACCGCCATCCGGCCGCAAAGGATCAGGTCGTAGCCGCCGTCCTTCAGTTCGGCGGCCAGCGCCGTGGCAATGGCAAGTCCGTCGGACACCGGCGCGTCGTGCTTGAGTTGCACCGCGCGATGCGCACCCATCGAGAGCGCCTTGCGCAGCGTCTCCTGCACCACGTCAGGGCCGAGGGAGATCACGGTCACCTCGCCGGCGCCGAGCTTCTCGGTGATCTGGATGGCCACCTCGGCGGCGTAGCCGTCGAAGTCGGACATGTCGAATTTGAGTCCCGCCTCGTCAATGCCCGTGCCGGACGAGGCGATCTTGAAGCGCCCTTCCATATCAGGAACGCGCTTGATGCACACGGCCAGTTTCACCGTGAAAACCCTCGGTTTGGGTGCGTCGGTAAGATAGTCGCAGGCGCGATGAGACGGCAGACGGCAGCGAATCGGCGGTGGACCCTCGCCGCCTCGGGTCACGTTGGCCTCGCGGAGGTCCCGAGGTGGACCGGAGCGCGTCAGCGCGCCATTCTTGGTGGCCGGCATCCACCGTCCACCGTTTACCGTCAGTTCGCCATGCCCCGTGCCCTCATCACTGGCGCCACCGCCGGAATCGGACGTTCCTTCGCCGTCGCGCTCGCGCGACGCGGATTCGACTTGATCCTGGTGGCGCGGTCCACCGAGCGTCTCGAGGCGCTGGCGCACGAGCTCGCGGCGCAACACCACGTTGCGACCGAACCGTGGACTGCCGACCTCGCGTCGGATGAGGGACGCGAGTCGGTTGCGGCCCGCGTGGCCGCGCTCCCGCCGCTTGACCTGCTCGTGAACAACGCCGGGTTCGCGACGACGGGGAAGCTGCACAAGATTCCGATCGAACCGCAGTTGGCGATGCTCCGTCTGCACGCGCTGGCCCCGATGCGCCTGTGCGCCGCCGCGCTCCCTCGCATGGTCGAGCGTGGCACCGGCGGCATCATCAATGTCAGCTCGATCGCGGGCTTCCTGTTCGGCCCGGGCAACGTGAACTACTCGGCGACGAAGGCATTCCTCACGTCGTTCTCACTCGGCCTCGATACTGAGGTTCGCAACGCCGGCGTCCGGGTGCAGGCGCTCTGCCCGGGGTTTACGCACACCGAGATTCACGACGAGATGCCGCACGTCAAACGGCAAATCCCGGCGTGGTTGTGGGGCCGTGCCGACCACGTGGTGGAGGCGTCGCTTCGCCAGCTCGAACGGCACGGACCCGTGATCTGCGTCCCCGGCCTGCGCAACAAGATCCTGTGGCGCGTGCTCACGCTGATTCCGCGCGGATTGCGAGGGACGCTTGCGGTGCGGCGACGACGGGCGCAGGGATCGTAACGGAAGACGGAGGACGGAAGACGGAAGGAATGCGTTTCTCCTCCGTCTTCCGTCCTCCGTCTTCCGTCACTCTCCCAGGACCGAACTCTGCCCTACTTCTTCAGACTCGCCTCACGCACGGCGCGGAATTCGTTGCCCGGTTTCCACTCCGGCCACTTGGGCGCGTTCGCCACGCGATAGCCGATCATATAGTAGAACTGCGCGTCCTGCACTGCCCCGGAGAGATCCCAGCCGGCCTTGATATCATCCGACGGCTTGTGATAGTCGTTGGCCACATACTCGGCGCGTTTCTGCATGCCGTACGTCGAGTCCTTGCCCACGAACGTGATGCCGGAGCCGGCGTAGAAGGCCGGCACGCCAACCTTCGCGAAGTTGAAGTGGTCGGAGCGGTAGTAGTAGCCCTTTTCCGGCTCCGCGTCGGGGCGCAGCACCCGCCCGCCCTGCTCCTGCGCGGCAACGCGGGCGTAGTCGTCGAGATCAGACGCGCCGTACCCCATCACGACGATGTCCGACGTCTTTCCCCACGTGTTGAGGCCGTCCATGTTGATGTCCGCGACGGTCTTGTTGATGGGGTACAGCGGGTTGGTCGCATAGTATTGCGACCCGAGCAGCCCCTGCTCCTCGGCCGTCACGGAGATGAAGAGCACCGTGCGCTTCGGCGGCGCGAGGAGCGAGAAGGCCTTGGCGATCGAGAGCAGGCCGGCAACCCCCGTCGCGTTGTCCGACGCGCCGTTGTAGATCGAGTCGCCGTTGATCTTCTCGCCGATGCCGAAGTGATCCCAGTGCGAGTCGAAGATGACGTACTCGTTCTTGAGCTGCGGATCGCTCCCCTCGAGCTTGGCGATGATGTTGCGCGACTCCACGGTGCGCAGCTTGTTGTGGAGCGTGACGCTCGCGGTGACGCCGAGTGGCACGGGGGCGAATTCCTTGGTGGCGGCCTTCGCCTTGAGCGAATCGAAGTCCTGCCGCGCCAGCTTGAACAGCGCCTTCGCCTGGTCGAGCGTGATCCAGCCCTCAACGTCGGACCGGGCCATGTTCTTGTCCGGGGTGACCAGGTCGAACTGTTCGGCGGTCTTCCCCTGCACCACGGCGAACGGATAGCCCGCTTCCTTGGTCTCGTGGACGATGAGGACGCCGGCGGCCTTGTGCTTCATCCCCTGATCGTACTTGTACGTCCAGCGGCCGTAGTACGTCATCCGGGCGCCGCCGAAAACCGCCGTGTCAACGACCGGCGGGTCGTTGACGAGCACGACCATGGTCTTCCCCTTCAGGTCCACGCCCTTGAAGTCGTCCCAGCCAAACTCCGGGGCTTCCACGCCGTAGCCGACGAAGACGAGTTCGGAATTGCGGAGCGACGCTGACGGACTGACGTGTTTCGTCCACGCGACGAAGTCATCGCGCCACTGCAGCGACGTCCGCGTGCCACCCTTCGCAAACGTCATCGTCGGGCTGTTCGTGACCGTGATCCCGACCAGGGGCACCTTCTGGATGTACGTGCCATCCGGATTGCCGGGCTTGAGCCCCATGCCCGAGAACTGCGCCTCGACGTACGCCGAGGTCTTCTCCTCACCGGGCGTGCCCGGTGCACGCCCCATCAGCGAGTCGGACGCCAGCACGGCAATGTGGTGCATCAGCATGGCCGTATCGATGGCGGCGATTCCCTCGCCCGGGATCTTGGCGCTGGTCGGGTCGGAGTCGCCGCCGCCGCAGGCGACGATCGCCGCGGCCGCGAGAAATGAGGAGCGTCGAATGAAGTTCAGCAATGGTTACCTGCCTGTTGGTATGGAAATGTGGAGCGATCCGCTGTATTACGCTGTGTTACGTTGTACAACTTACCACCATCTCGATCCGGGCCTTTCCCTCCGCCGTCACTGCATCACCGGAGCCGGCGTGTTCTCCGTCAGATGTCCCCGCCGTGGAATGAACCAGGCAAGCGAGCCCACCACGGCCACGCCCGTGAGCACCGCGAACCAGCCCGGCACCATCTGCGCTCGCCAGAGCACGGCGGTCGCTGCCCCCAGGACCACGAGGCGCGACGTTTCGAGCGGCACCGCCCACCGCTCCGCCTCGAAGATACCGCCCACCGACGTCAGCGAGACGGCAACGTAGAAGCCACCGCCGGCGAGCGGCGCCATCGGCGTGCGGTCCGCCCCGACCAGCAGGAGGAACGTCGCCGCCAGTGCGCACACGAATTGGAAGAACCCGTACCACGCGAGCGAGGCCGGGATCTTCGGGTCGTAATGCTGAACGCTCGCCGTCGCCACGTCGGGCGGCACGATGCGCCCGCCCAGTCGAGCCGGGCGCCACCCCGGAGGGCCGAAGACGAAGCACCACCGCTCGCGCCACGACTCGGCCGACCAGACGTCCCGGGCGATCTGCCAGAAGACGTGCACGTTGGCCCAGAGCGGATTCCAGCTGCGCAGCGGATGCGTGAGACCGTAGACCGGCTCCTCCTCCTCGGCCACGAACGTGCCGAACAGGCGGTCCCAGGTGATGAAGACCCCGGCGTAGTTCTTGTCCTGGTACTTCGGGTTCACACCGTGATGAACGCGGTGATGTGACGGGGTGTTGAGCACGTACTCGGCCGCGCGCCCAAGCCGACCGACGGCGCGCGTGTGAACCCAGAATTGGTACACGAGGTTGAGCGCGTTGCAGGCCACGAACAGCTGCCACGGCATCCCCAGCACTGCAAGCGGGACGTAGAACACCCAAGCCAGCAGACCGTGCAGCGAACTCTGCCGGAGCGCGACGGCGAGGTTGTACTCCTCACTCGAGTGGTGCACCACGTGCCCGGCCCACAGCACGTTGATCTCGTGGGCATACCGGTGGCTGAAGTAGTAGGCCAGGTCCACGAGCACGAAGGCCAGCGCCCAGCTCGCCAGTTCCGGCGTGCGCACGCCAAACCACGGAAATCCGTCGAGGGAGTGGAACGGCGCCGCGGCGGGCCAGGCCGGCGCGCCAAGCCAGCGCTGCAGCGTCCACCGCTCGCCAATCCAGATGAAGATCCCGATCGAAAAGAGCTTGGTGAAGACGCCGCTCAGCTGCGAGAGGATCCCGCACGACAAGTCCGCAATCGAGTCGTTGAGCCGCAGCAGGTGCTTTCCCGACCAGGCGGAGTACGCAAGCTCCAGCCCGATGAGCAGGAAGAAGAACGGGATGGAGTAGAGGAGAATGCCCATCTTCCGTCTCCCGTCTACCGTCTGCCGTCAGCCCTTGAACGCATTGAGACCGGTTTCCGCCATTCCAATCACGAGCGAATGCACATCATGCGTCCCCTCATACGTGTACACACTCTCGAGGTTGGCCATATGGCGCATCGAGTGGTACTCGGCGAGGATGCCGTTGGCGCCGAGGAGGCGGCGCGCCTCGCGCGCGATGTCGGTGGCAACATTGACGTTGTTGCGCTTCGCGAGACTGACCTGCTGCGGGGTGTAGGTGCCCGCGTCCTTCATGCGGCCCAGATGGAGCGCGAGCAGCTGTCCCTTCACGAGTTCGGTGAGCATGTCGGCCAGCCGCACCTGCTGGATCTGGAACCCGCCAATCGGGCGGTCGAACATCACGCGCGTCTTCGCGTAGCTGAGCGCCTCCTCGTAGCAGGCCATCGCGGCGCCCATCGCCCCCCAGGCGATGCCGTATCGCGCCTGCGTGAGGCACATCAGCGGACTCTTCAGTCCGTTCGAATTCGGCAGGATCGCATCGGCGTCCAGGATGACGTCGTCGAACACCAGCTCGCTCGTCATGGACGCGCGCAGCGACAGTTTCCCCTTGGTCTCCCGGATCAAGTATCCCTTCGTCCCCGTCGGGACGAGGAAGCCGCGCACGCTGTGGCCGTCGTCGTCGCCATCCTCCGTCTTCGCCCAGACCACGCCCACGTGCGAGAGCGAACCGTTGGTGATCCACATCTTCGCGCCGTTCAGGACCCAGGTGCCGTCCGCCTGCTGGCGGGCGCGGGTGATCATCCCCGCCGGATTCGAACCGTAGTCGGGCTCGGTGAGTCCAAAGCAGCCGATCGCCTCGCCCGTCGCCATCTTCGGCAGCCAGTGCCGCTTCTGCGCCTCGCTCCCGAAGGTGAAGATGGGGTACATCACCAGCGCGCCCTGCACCGAAGAGAACGAGCGGATCCCCGAGTCGCCGCGCTCGAGTTCCTGGTTGATCAGTCCGTAGGCGACGTTGCTCAGGCCCGCGCAGCCGTACGCTTCGGGCAGGTTCGCGCCGAAGTATCCCTGCGCGCCCATCTCCGCGATGAGCTCCGTGGGGAAGCGACCGTCGATGTAGCACTGGCCGATGATCGGGATGACCTTCTCATCCACGAAGGCGCGCACCGAGTCGCGGATGGCGCGTTCTTCCTCGGTGAGGGCGGCGTCAATGTTGTAGAGGTCGCCGGTGCGGGGCTTCAGCGCGGGCGAGCCAAGGAGCGAGTCAGGCATGGATGGACCGGGGAGGCAACGGGAAGTGAGCCCGAAATCTAACGAAATTCCCCGCCGCCCCGCGTCGCGCCGCCCCCGGTCCGCCGTCCACTGACCCATGTCTGCCGGGCACCGTCAGCCCGTCGCGCGCTCCCGAACGCCGCCGAACAGCAGCCCCACACTGACCTTCACCATCAGCGTGAAGAGCAGGAAGCCGATGCCGAACACCCCCGCCGCCACCCGCAGCTCGGTGACGCTCGGCACGTAGGCGTACACCTGCCCCAGCTGATCCGGGGTGAAGCCGGGGATGATCAGCGCGATCCCCTTCTCGATGTAGACCGAGGCGTAGATCAGCACGCACCCGACGTTCATCGTGATGAAGTTTCGGCGCGTGCGCGGGATGAGGAACAGGAAGAACGAGATCACGGCGAACGCGAGCGACATCCACGCGTACGGCGCGATCGGCGACGGATGCCCGTGCAGCCCGGCAAAGAGGTACTCGTAGTGCACCAGGTGATGCGTGTCCGAGTAGTACTCCTTGAACACCTCGGCGCCAAACAGGAACAGGTTGAAACCCATCGCGTACGCCATCAGTTCCGCCACCTTGTGGATGGCCTCGTCCTTGATCTCGAACGCCGACACCTTGCGCAGGATCTGGAACAGGATCAGCAGCAGCGCCGGCCCCGAGCAGAACGCCGACGCGATGAAGCGCGGCGCGAGGATGGCGCTGTTCCAGTACGGCCGGCTCGCCATGCCGTTGTAGAGGAACGCCGTGACCGTGTGGATGCTCACCGCCATCGGGATCGAGAAGATCACGAGCGGCCAGACGAACTTCTTGTTGTAGTGGATCCCGTGGTACGCGCAGTAGACCAGGTAGCTGGCCACCGTGAGGTTCACGGCGAGGTAGATGTTGAGCACGATCGCGTCCCACGCCATGATCGCACTCGGCAGGTGCATGCGGCCAACGAATGGCAGGATGTGCCAGAACCGGTCCGGACGTCCCATGTCCACCAGCACGAAGAGCAGGCACATGACGATCGCCGCCACGGCCAGCAGTTCGCCGAAGAGCGCCACTTCCTTGATCGGCTTCCAGTCGTAGACGTACGCCGGCACCACGAGCAGCACGGCCGCGGCGGCCACGCCGACCAGGAAGGTGAAGTTGCCGATGTAGTAACCCCACGAGACGGAGTCGCGCATGCTCGTGGAGATGAGCCCCACCTGGAACTGATGCGCGTAGGCGAAGAGCGCCTGCCCGATGCACAGCCCGAGCACGGCGAGCCAGGCGTAGTAGTAGCGATTGCCGCCGAGGAACGCGAGGCGGGCCGAGCCGGTGACGAAGGCGCCAAACTTCCGGAGAATGGTCATCGCGGCATCCCCCTCACAGCCCGTAGTAGTAGAAGAACTTGGGCTGCGTGTTGAGTTCCTCCTTGAGGATGAACACGCGCTTGTTCTCGATGATGTAGCGGATCTCGCTCGTGGGATCGAGCAGGTTGCCGAACTTGCGTGCCCCCACCGGACAGACCTCGACGCACTTGGGATAGAGTCCCTTGCGCACGCGCTGGAGGCAGAACGAGCACTTCTCCACCACGCCGCGCTGACGCGGACGATTGCCGAGGTACTCGGTGTTCGGGTTGATCTCGTCCTTCGGAAGCCCCGGCGTCGTCCAGTTGAAGCGACGGGCACCGTAGGGGCAGGCGGCAATGCAGTTGCGGCAGCCAATGCACCAGTCGTAGTCGATCACGACGATGCCGTCGGGCTCCTTCCACGTCGCCTCCACCGGGCAGACCTTCACGCACGGCGGATTTTCGCAGTGCTGGCAGGCCACCGGCATGTAGAACTTGCCCGGCGCCGGCACGGTCTCGTGCTCGTAGTACGCATTGGCGTCCTGCAGGTTCACGCCCTCTTCCTTGTCCATCTCGAGCACGGTGATCCAGTGCGTCTGCGGAGTGCGCGACTGGTTGTTCTCCTCGACGCATCCATACACGCAGCGGCGACAGCCGATGCAGCGCGACAAATCCAGCGCGTAACCGAACAGCACGCCCTCCATCGGCGGCGTCGCACTCACCTTGATCGCGGTGCCGAACTGCTCCCGGTAGCGCTTCTCCATTTGTGCCAACCGGTCCTGCAGCTCCTCCGGCGAGAGATCCTTGAAGTGCTTCTGCACAAACTCGTCATAGGCGAGCGCGTCGGCGGCGCACCCGGTGGTGGTGGCCGCCGCAGCGAGCGCGAAGAGTCCCATCACCACCGCCTCACGGCGCGTGTATCCCTCGGCCGGCGGAGCGGGCACCGGCATCGGCAGCGTCGGAAGTTCCCTCATCGGATTGCCTCCTGCCGGAGCGGCGCCGGTTTCGGCGGAATCGGCTTGAAGTGCGGCGAATGGGGGCTGTGGCAGTTGGCGCACAGCAGATACTGCTTGTCACCGGACCACGACCCCGTGCGCTTGCCGTGCTCACCCGCCTTCCAGTTGCGCAGCGTCGGACCGTGACACTGTCCGCACAACCGGTAGGATTCCGTGAATGGAATCAGCCGACCATCCGCGAGATGGAGCATGTCGCGATTGCGCGCATCGTGGCAGTCGAGGCACCAGCGGTTTTTCTCGTCATGGTGCAGCACGATGTTCTCGTGGAACTCCACGGGATGTGGCGTGCGGTTGACCTTGTCCCCAGGGCTGTGGCACTGCGAGCAGGGGAAGACGTCCTCGGAAAACGGCGGAGGCGCCACAGGAAATAGTTGCGCGGCGGCGCGCGTCGTCGCCGGCGCCTGCCGCGCCGCGGCAATCGCACCGCCAAAGCGCGGTCCCCGGTCCTCCGCGGGGTGGCACCCTGCCGCAAGAAACAACAGCACCGCCCCGCCAGCCCTGGACAGCCGGAACGATCTCATCCGCATCGTGAATCTCCGCCGGACACTGGTCTTGCGCCGCCAACGCGGTGCACCAACAACGGGGAGCCCGCAGAATGAGACTATGCTAGGCGCGACGCACGATGTCGCCGTAGGGAAAGCACACGTAGTTGCGTGGGAGATTGCCCTAATTGTCGCTCAGGCTGATCCGCACGGCCGTTCCTGGCCCGGCGCGGCTACCCGGCGCGGCTACCCGGCGCGGCTGCCCGGCGCGGCTGCCCGGCGCGGCTGCCCGGCGCGGCTGCTCAGCGCCGGCGGGCCGCGAATG
>JAKAJN010000193.1 GCA_021813725.1 bacterium
GAGCGGAAGCGAGAACTCGGCGCCCGCGCGCCGCGCGCGCCACCACCCAATGGGATACACGATGAGCAGGAAGAGACCGGCGGCCAGCGCGGCCCCGACGAAGATGCAGAGAAGGGCGCGCGCCGGTCCGAGGAGGGCGCCGATGAATGCCATCAGCGTCGCATCGCCGTAACCCATCGCTTCCTTCTTCATCACGACTTCGCCGAGCCAGCCGACAATCGTGATCGCGCCAGCGCCAGTGCAGGCGCCCAGCAGCGCCTCCCAGGGCCCCGCAAAGGGAAGCTGCTCGCCGAGAAACACGCCGATGACGGCGCCGAGGCCGGCCACCCCCAGTCCACTCAGCGTGAAGCCGTCGGGAATCAGGTAACTCTGCGCATCGGTGACCGCGATGCCGAGCAGGATGGTGCTCACGAGCGCCAGACGCACGGCAAGCAGCGTCGGCCCGAGGAGCCACAGCGCGGCGATCCAAAGCAGAGCGGTCGTCGCCTCGATGAGCGGGTACTGCCAGCTGATTGGCTGGCCGCAGTGGCGGCACCGTGCCCGCAGCACCAGCCAGCTCAGCATGGGGATGTTGTCGTACCACGCGATCGCCGCGCCGCATCCGGGGCAGCGCGACCGCGGCCGCACCACCGACTCGTCCTTCGGCCAGCGCGCAATGCACACGTTGAGAAATGAGCCAATGACGGCCCCGAAGAGACCGAACATCGGTGCGTATGCAGCGAACCAAGGGGAGTCAGGCACGGAGAAGATGGCGCAGGGAGTGGGTGCGCAGGTGCGCCGCTTATGGGCGAAGCGCGTAGAGGATGATGCCCGCGGCGACGGCGACGTTGAACGACTCCACCGCCGGCGACATTGGCAACGAGACGACGGTCGAGCAGCGTGCGCGCAACGTCGCCGAGAGCCCGGCCCCTTCGTTGCCCACCGCCACGGCGAGGCGCGCCGGGGCCCTGACGGACGCGATCGGCGTTCCCTGCGCGTCGGCTGCCCAGAGCGCTATCTGGTGTCGCTCGAGGTACGCCTCCAATTCGGGCAGCTCGACCTCGGCCACCGGAAAGTGGAACTGCGCCCCGACGGCGCTCCGCACGACCTTGGCATTCCACAGGTCCACCGTGCCGGGGAGCGCCAGCGCGGCGTCGGCGCCGAGGCCGGCGGCGGTGCGCACCAGCGTGCCAACGTTGCCGGGATCCTGGATGGCGTCGAGGACGAGGAGACGGAGCGTCGCCCGCACCGGCAGGGCGTCGAGTGCACGGCGCGGCTGGCGGGCGATGGCGAGCAGGCCCTGCGGGTGTTCCGTGTCCGCCGCCGATTCGAACTCGGTCTCGCTCACTTCGAAGCGGGGTACGCCACGGTCGCCGAGGGTGTTTACCACGGCCACCGAGCGATCCTCAGCGGCGGCGCGCGCCGTGCAGAGCACCGCCTCGATGACCAGCGGCGACCGCGCAAGTTCCTCGACAGTCCGCACTCCCTCGGCGACGAACAGGCCGTGGCGTTCCCGCGCCTTTCGCCGCTTGAGATCTCTTGCCGTAGAGAGCCACTTCACCGCTAATTAGCCTCCATGCGCACTCTAGTCGCCCGAATCGCCCGCCTCGTCATGCCGTGCCTGTTCCTGGGTACCGCGGCATGTGCCGTCTCGACTCAGCAGGAGGTCGAGATCGGCGCCAACTATGCCTCGCAGATCGCGAAGGACCTGCCACTCGTTCAGGACGCCGAGATCAATCGCTACATCACGATGCTCGGCGACTCCCTCGCGCGGGTCGCCGACCAACGAAATCTCGACTGGCAGTTCCAAGTTGTCGATAGCCGCGAGGTGAATGCCTTCGCCGTTCCGGGGGGCTACGTCTACGTCAACCGCGGCCTGATCGAGCGCGCCACCAATATGTCGCAGGTGGCGGGCGTCCTGGGGCACGAAATCGGGCACGTGACGCGCCGCCACAGCGTGAAGCAGATGCAGAAGGCGCAGGGCACCAACATCGGGGCCACCCTGCTCTGCACGCTGACCTCCGCCTGCAACTCCGGGCTCTCGCAGGCCGCGATGCAGATCGGCGCGAGTGCCGCGTTTGCCAAGTTCAGCCGCACCGACGAGGCCGAGGCCGATGTCGAGGGCGTGCGGTACGTCATCCGAGCAGGGATCGACCCGAACGGGATTCCGGAGATGTTCGAGATTCTCGAAAAGGAGCGGAAGACGACGCCGACCGAAGTGGATCGCTGGTTCGCGTCGCACCCGATGGAAGAGTCGCGCATCGCCGACACGCGGAAGCTCATCGCGACGTATCCGGCGGCACAGCTGAAGGGGCTGACGAAGGATACGAAGGAGTTTCAGGCCTTCAAGCGGCGGGTGATGAGCCTGCCGGCGCCGAAGAAGTAGACCCCCCTACAGCCCTCGCACGAACTCCGTCACGAGCGCGCAGAACTTCTCGCCCGCCGCCTCCGCCGCCCGCATCACGTCGGCGTGACTCAGCTTCTCCGCCGAGAGCCCCGCGGCGGGATTCGAGATGAGCGACACGCCGACGGCTTCCACGCCGAGCGCGTTGGCGAGGATCACCTCGGGAACGGTGCTCATCCCGGTGGCGTCGGCGCCGAGCCGCTCCAGCATCCGCACTTCGGCGGGCGTCTCGTAGGTCGGGCCGAGCAGGCCGACATAGACGCCGGTCTGCAGCGGGATCTGCAGCCGCCGGGCGGCGTCCCGCAGCAGCTCCTTGAGGCGCGGCGAATACGCGGCGCTCATGTCGGGGAAGCGCTCGTCCGTGGTCTCTGCCCGGCCGCTCAGCGGATTCACGAACTGCAGGTTGATGTGGTCCTCGATCAGCATCAGGTCGCCGGCGCTGAAGGTGCGGCGGATGCCGCCGGCGGCGTTGGACACGAAGAGCGCCTCGGCGCCGAGGGCGTGCGCGACGCGCACCGGAAACGCGCTGACCTGCGGCGAGTGCCCCTCGTACATATGGAACCGGCCGGCAAGGGCGATGACCTCACGTCCACCGAGCTTGCCGGCAATCAGCTGCCCCTTGTGACCGACGATGTGGGTCGCGTGAAAGCCGGGAATGTCGGCGTATGGCAGGCGTCGCGCCTGCTCGATGCGATCGGCCAGTCCGCCAAGCCCCGACCCCAGGACGATGGCGCACGCCGGGTCCTGCACGCCCAGTCGGGCGCGAATCACCGCGGCGGCCGTTCGGGCCGCCTCCGCGCCGTGCGTCGCCGGCGTCTGCTCGCTCATTTCCCCACCTCCGCCAGCAGCGTGGCGATGTCGCGATCCACCGTCTCCGTCAGCGCGCGCCGCTCCTGTTCGTGCAGAAACGCACTCGAGAATCCGTTGCGGGCCACGGCGCACAGCTCCTCGAACGTGAAGCCCAGGTGCCGCGCCGCCTGCTGATACTCGTCCACCAGCGTCACGCCGCTCATCAGACGATTGTCGGTGCTGAGCGACACGTTCAGCCCGCGATCGAAGTAGGCACGCAGGGGATGCGCGTCAATGGACGGCGTCGCACGCGTCTGCACGTTGCTCGTCAGGCAGCATTCGACGGTGATCTGCCGGTCGGCGACGTACTGGGTGAGCGACTTATCCTCGATGAGGCGCGTGCCGTGGCCGATGCGGCAGGCGCAGAGCCCGTGCACCGCGGCGCGCACCGAGTCGGGGCCGTCGCCCTCGCCGGCGTGGCAGGTGCACGGCAGGTCGTGTTCGCGCGCGTAGTCGAACGCCTCCTTGTGGCGGATCGCCGGGTTCCCCACCTCGCCGCCGGCGAGGTCGAAGCCGACGACACCTTTGTCCCTGAACGCGACCGCGAGCTTGGCGAGCTCGAGCGACACCTCGGGCGCCATGTTGCGGATGGCGCATATGATGACGCGGCCGACAATGCCGTTCTCCTGATGCGCGCGGGCGAGTCCGCGGAGCGGCGCTTCGACGGCCTCCTCAAGCGAGAGGCCACCGCGCACGTTGAGTACGGGTGCATAGCGTGTTTCGAGATAGCGCACGCCCTCGCGCGCCGCGTCCTCCGCCAGCTCGTAGGTGATCCGCTCCAGCGCCTCGCTCGTTTGCATCACCGAAAGCGTCACCGAGAAGCGCTCGAGGTAATCCTCCAGGTTCTCGGCGTCGTCCACGAGCATATACTGCGCCAGTTGCTCCGCATCGTCGGCCGGCATCGGCTTGTCGTACTCGGCGGCGAGTTCCAGCAGCGTCGCCGGACGAACGCAGCCGTCGAGATGGCAGTGCAGCTCCGTCTTCGGGAGCCGGCGCAGGAGATCGGCGGTCGCGACGGTCACTCCGCGCCCT
>JAKAJN010000039.1 GCA_021813725.1 bacterium
ACGGACGGGGGGACCCTCAGTCCCGGGACTCCAGCATCTCGCCAGCGATCGAACTCGCGTTCAACCGACCGACGGCGGCCTACTTCAAGTCCATGAGAGCGATTGACTCTTTGATCGACCTCTACGATCGCGCCACAACTTCGATCACCTGCGACATGAGGTTTCCATGACACGGTATGTGCACGCCGGGTTGTCTCTGCTACTTTGCTGTGCGGGCATCAGCTCAAGATCCTACGCGCAAGGAAACAGTCAGACGACCATTCAGAACTGCGACGTAGCAGCCCGGTTCGTGCGCAACGGGGTGCCATCGCACAAGCAGCTGCCCGCCTTGGAGTATCTCGCACGATGCGGAGAAGCGGGCGCCCGAGTCTTGGCTGAGACAATCCTCCAGACACGCAGTGAGGACGATGTCGGCGCCCTCAATGCGTTTTACCAACGAGTTCAAGTGTGGCGCGACTCATCCGTCATGGAAGCGGCGTCGCACGTCGCCAGAGATCCGACGGCGGTTGTTCCCTCGCGCATTTTCGCGATCGGCTATCTCCTCTGGCTCGTCAACCCAGGATACCAGTATCCGTACGGGAAGCTGGCGGAGGGTATCGCGGTTCCGCACCTGCCGTGTGTCGCCGGTTACACCTCGGAGCATCCCAGCACTGCGTCGGCCGGTTCTCCTCTGCCTCAGAATTATGCCGCACGGATCGGGACGACGCTTCATCAGCTGAGTATCGACCCGACGTCGCCGCGTCCGGTAAGGAACGCGGCCTCATGTATCGACTTCTAGGACTGGAAGCGCTGGAGAGATTCACGCGCAGCTGCGCGAAAGCCGCCACCCGAATCGCCGCTCTGCGGGCGTACTCGCTCTTGGCCGCGGTGGGGATTGCGATCGCAAGTGTGTTGGCACAGCGGGCCACGCATCCGACACTCCGCGTTGCGGTCGCCATGGACACACTCGGGCGAACCGGCACCACCCGAGTGGCCGGCCTGCGCATTGCTGTCGCTGCGAGCAGCGCCCAATCACTTCTGTCCTTCTACCTTGATGCACCGGTGCCTGTCGTCGTCGACACAGCGCATCTCGTCTTCGCAGGGATCAGCGGTCACTGGATGGTGATGACACGCTTCGCCGACCGACGCGTGACATCGTGGACAAATGCCAGGCGTCCGACACCCGCAGGCGAGACCACGCCCCGATTCCTGATCTCGGGCCAAGGGGTGTTCGGCCTGGTGCGGTACTGGACCGCGTTTCCGGAAGACCCGGCCGAACCGGACAGCATGCCAGCCGAAAGGCCGGACTCGATTCCAACGATCGACACGATCGTTCGCACGAATGGCCCGACGGGATGGACTGTCGGCATCGTCGCGCCGCCGCCGGTCGAGTCTGCGATAGCTGCGACAGATCGACTACGCAGCTCGGTCAGCACGTTGTGTGACCTCGATTTGATTTCTCCAATTGGAGTCTGCACGAGCTTGCAGGCGAACCTTGCCTCGCCGACGCCGAGACTCGATGCCATCGCACAAGAGCTGGAGGCGCAACGCGGCAAGCACATCAGCGAAGGCGCCTATTGGATTCTCGTGGATAGGCTTGACCACCTGCGGCAATCGATCCGGCCGTGACGTAGGGGGCAGTCGTGGATCGCCGCGCCGCCGAGCCGCGAGCCCGTGATTGCACCTGCCTTCAGTGGTCACGTGCCACGCGGCCGTCCGCTCGAGCGATTCAGGTTGGAGGGGAGTCCGGTGCAAACGAAGCGACCAGAGATCATGTCGGTATCACCGCGCACGCGCACGTGCCGTGGTCTCGCCATGGCGTTGCTGCTCTTTGCAGGCATTCCCGACGCCGTATCCGCTCAGCGCACGAGAGAGGCCACGGATGCCGCCCTGCGAGGTAATTGTCGCCTCGCGGCTCACACGCTCGAGAACGGACATCCCGCACCAAAGAGCGACTGGGCACTCCAGCTGATCCCGCGATGCACCGAATCCGGCGGTCCCGCACTCAAGGCAGTGTGGAGAACTCCGCCGACGGACAGTGTGTCGCTTGAGCAACTCGTCGAGGCGAGTGCGCGACTGCTGGACGAGCGGGTCTTCGATGCCGTGCTTTCGACAGCTCGAGACATTTCCGCAGCTCGCGTCGCGCGACTCGCCGCATTACGCGTTCTCGCCGCGTACATTGACCCGAGCGCGGTAGTCTCCCCCGACGTCTTCGCGAAGCTTGCGGCCAACGCGGCCATTATTCCGCTGTTCGCGCACACCAGTCATGGAATTCACCAAACGACAGGTTCGGTCCCACTGCCGCCCGGCGCACGAGATGTGACTCGCGTCGCTTTCGAACTGCTATCGCGAACGGACAGTGATCCCGTCATCCGGCGCGCGGGCAAAGTCTTGCTCGCCAACCTGTTCTAGCGAGCTCCCGCGTCACCGACTTTCGCGAGGGGTCCGGCGCAAACCCCGCCGACGCGACAGCGTTCCGGTCGCGACCCGCCGCGCCCTCCCCTCAGCTCGTGCGCTCCGTCCAGCTATTCGCCGCCGCGAACGCCTCGACGATCGCCTTGCGGTCGTGCCGCTCGATCGCGCCGCGCAGGGCACCCAACTGCGCGAGGCACGTCTCGAGCGCGTCGATCACCGGCACGGAGTTGTCCTCGAAAATGGCGGCCCACATCTCGGCCGATGACGCGGCGATGCGCGTCATCTCCTTGCCGGCGGGGCCCAGGTGTCGGCGGGCGAAGGCGCGCGACGACAGCGTCCCGGCGAGGGCGAGCGACAGCAGGTGCGGCAGGTGGCTCGCGAACGCCATGTCGGCGTCGTGCGTCGTGGCGTCGCGTTCCGTGGTCTCAGCGCCCACCGACTGCCATAGGGTCTGGGCGCGCGACCACGCGGCGCTCCCGGTTTCGTTCGTGCGACAGAGGTCTACGCGTGCGCCTGCGAAAAGACCCCTCCGTGAGGCGGCCCACCCCGCGCGGTGGTCGCCCGCCATCGGGTGACTCCCCACGAAGATCGAGGCCAGCCCTAGCGCGGCGGCGCGCTGCATGATGCGTCGCTTGGTGCTTCCGACATCGGTGATCAGACGGGCGCGCTGCACGTGCGGAAGCGCCTGCTCGAGCAGGTGCGGGGCGACATCCACGGGCACGGCGAGGACAACCGTCTCCGCCTCGTGCAGCGCAGAGAACTCCGCGTCGATTGCCCGGCTGATGATCGCTTCGCGCTGCGCCTCGCGCACAGTCTGGGCGTTGAGATCGAAGCCCCACACCGTCGCGCCGTCCGCGGCCAAGTCGCGCGCCAGCGATCCGCCGATGAGGCCGAGCCCGAGGATCGCAAACGGGCCGTCGGTCACGGCGCTTCGTCCTGCTGGGCGCGGCGACAGAGTGCCACCACGGGCCAGAAGATGTCGCGCACGGATTCCTCGGGGAGCCCGGCCTTGCGCGCCAGTTTCGCCACGGCCGTGACGACCTGCGCTTCGCGCCGCGGGTCCTGCAACGGCAGTCCGAGCGCGCGCTTCTCGCCGCCGATGCGGCGGGCCAGCGCGACACGCTGCGCCAGCACGTCCACCAACTGGGCGTCGAGCGTCTCCAACTGGGTGCGCAACGCGGTGAGCGCGGGCGACGACTTCGCGGCGGGCGTCATCAGGCCACCTTCGCCGACCGCGCGCCGGCGGAGAGCGTGCGGCCGCGGGCGGCGGCGAACGGTTCCAACGCGCGCATCATCTCGCCGAACGCCTCGATCGTGAGCGACTGATCGCCGTCGGAAAGCGCTTCGCCGGGACGCGGGTGCACTTCGACGATCAGGCCGTCGGCACCGGCGGCGATGGCGGCGAAGGCGAGTGGCGCCACGAGATCGGCGCGCCCCGCGGCGTGACTCGGATCCACGATGACCGGGAGGTGGGTCTCGCGCTTCAGGACCGGGATGGCCGCGATGTCGAGCGTGTTCCGCGTCGCCGTCTCGTACGTGCGGATGCCGCGCTCGCAGAGCACGACCATCTCGTTGCCGCGCGCCATGATGTGCTCGGCCGCGAGGAGCAGTTCGACGATGGTCCCCGACAGGCCGCGCTTGAGGAGTACCGGGCGTCGCACGCGGCCGACTTCGGCGAGCAGCGCATAGTTCTGCATATTGCGCGCGCCAACCTGAAGCATGTCAGCGTGCTCGGCCACGATCTCGACGTGGCGCGGATCCATGACTTCGGTGACGACCGGCAGTCCCGTGGCGGCGCGCGCATCCGCGAGGAGCGCGAGCCCTTGCACGCCGAGCCCCTGGAACGCCCACGGCGAGGTGCGCGGCTTGAAGGCACCGCCGCGCAGCATTGCGGCCCCGTGCTCGCGCACGCCGCGCGCGGTCTCGATGAGCATGTCGGCGTTTTCCACCGAACAGGGGCCGGCGGCGACGATGACGCGCTCCCCGCCGAGTACCGTGCCTGACGCGTCGCCGAGGGGCACGAGGGTCGGCGCCGCGCGGAAGCCGCGGGAGGCGAGCCGGTACGGCGTGCGCACCGGGACCACCGACTCCACGCCAGGCCAGCGGCGAACCGCGCCCGCGTCGAGGGCCGAGGTGTCGCCGATGCAGCCGACGACCACGCGGTCGGTCCCCCGCGAAACGTGCGTGCGCACCCCGCGCTCCTCGAGGTGCTCGCGCAACTCGTCGAGCGTGGATTGGGGGATGCCGGCTTCGGTAATGATGATCACAGGGCCTCCGGGAAAACGAAGAGGCCCGTGGAAATCTCCACGGGCCTGGTGTGTGCGAGCGGTTGGTGTCAGCTATGCGCGAACGCCTACCCCCGCGGCCCGTGAGAGGCTGCGAAAGTAGAAGTAATAGTAGGCGCGGGCGCTGAACATGATGACGGAGGGTAATCGGACCTGGGGCATCGCGTCAAGGGGCAGCCGCTGTCAACCGGCTACCGTCTCCCGTCCACCGTCTGCAGTTTTATCCCATGTTCCTCGCCCTCGCTCGCAAGTACCGCCCCAAGTCGTTCGCGGCGGTGGCCGTGCAATCGCACGTGGCGGGGACCCTGAAGGGCGCCATTGCCCGGGGGCGCGTGGCGCACGGGTATTTGCTCTGCGGGCCGCGCGGCACGGGAAAGACGACGCTCGCCCGCGTGCTCGCCATGGCCCTCAACTGCGAGCGCAAGCCGGCGGACGGCGAGCCGTGCGGCGAGTGCCCGAGCTGTCTGCGCATCTGGAGCGGTGCCGCCACGCTCGACGTCGTCGAACTCGACGCGGCATCGAATCGCGGCGTGGACGATGCCCGCGACCTGCGGGAGCGCGCGCAGTACGCCCCCACGGGTGAAGACCGCTACAAGGTCTACATCGTGGACGAGGCGCACATGCTGACCAAGGACGCGTGGAACGCCCTGCTCAAGGTGCTCGAGGAGCCGCCGCCGCGTGTCGTCTTTGTCTTCGCGACGACGGAACCGCAGAAGATCGCGCAGGCGGCCGCGCCGGTGCTCAGCCGGCTGCAGCGCTTCGACCTCAAGCGCATCGGTCCGGCCGACGTGCGCGAGCGGCTGGCGGCGGTGCTGGCGGCGGAGCAGGTCGAGGCAGAGCCCGAGGCGCTGGCGATGCTTGCGCGCGCCGCCGACGGCTCAATGCGCGACGC
The DNA here is from genome assembly GCA_021813725.1 of bacterium. GTDB lineage: Bacteria > Gemmatimonadota > Gemmatimonadetes > Gemmatimonadales > Gemmatimonadaceae > PNKL01. The sequence continues at coordinate 5,572 of JAKAJN010000039.1, forward strand.
GCTCTCGCTCACGGATCAGGTGCTCGCCTGGGGCGACGGCACGCTCACGCCGTCGCGGGTGCGCGATGCGCTGGGGCTCGTGCCGGAGGACGAGACGCTCGCGCTCTTCGACCTGGTGCTCAATCGCCGGGCCGGTGACGTGTTCGCCGCCGTGGGGCGCCTCGCGGACCACGGGGTGGACTTCAACGTGCTGATCGCCGATTTCAGTGACCTCTTGCGCGCGCAGCTCGCCCTCGCGCTCGGCGGCACGCCACCCGAGATCAGCGAACGCCTGCGGCACGAGCTCGAGGCGCGCGCCACGCGCGTGCAGGCCGCCGACCTGGTACGGATGCTCACGATGGTGGTCGAACTCGAACCGCACTTCCGCCGGTCGTCGCAACAGCAACTGCTCTTCGAAACGCTGCTCGTGCGCTTCGCCCTGCTTGACCGGACCGTCGCACTCGAGGCGGTACTCAAGGGGATGTCCGGGGCCGGCGCGGGCTCGCCAGCGATGGGTGGCTCGTCCTCGACCGGGCGTGCGGAACCCGTGCGTGCCGACGCGCGGCAGGGCGAATCGCGTCACGGCGGCGCCGAGCGTGCGCCGTCCATCGTGCGTGAAGGCGAGTCGCGCTCCGCGCCACCCCGCCTGCGCGACAGCGCCCCGGTGGCGGCGACCGCCGCCGAGGGCCCGGCGGTGGAACGTCCGGCCCCGCGCGTCGCGGCGGCGGCTCCGGTGGCGGCCGACCTGGCAACACCTGCCGCCAAGTTGCCCATCGAGATCAATCGGCTGGCGGAGTATTGGGATGAGATCGTGGATGCCGTGCGACGCGGCGGACGCGGCACGCTCGCCTCCATGCTCGATCACGCCACGCCGCAGGGCGTCTCCGGCGCGGGGGCGGTCACGCTCGCCGTGGACACCGAGACGCACGCCGACACCATCACCCAGGGCGCGGAGTTCGTACTATCCGCGTTGCGGACGCGCTTCACCGGCGTGGAACGGCTGGTGGTCAAGGGGCAGCAGGCGGCACCGGTGGAACGCCTCACGGAAGAGAGCGTGCTGGCGCGGCGCGTGGCACAACTGCGCAAGCGGGACCCGTTGCTCGGCGCCGCCATCGACGCCCTCGACCTTCGTCTGATCCCCTAGGAACCATGGACCTCAAGAACTTGATGGCGCAGGCCCAGCAGATGCAGCAGCGCGCCCAGCAGGTGGAGGAGGCGCTGCTCAAGCTCACCGTCACCGGATCGGCCGGCGGCGGCATGGTCACCGTGGAAGTCGACGGCAAGGGGAATGTGCGGAAGGTGCGCATCGAACCGTCCGTCGTGAACCCGGCTGACATCGAGATGCTCGAGGATCTCGTCACCGTCGCGACGGTTGATGCCCAGAAGAAGGCGGCGGAGGCGGCACAACGCGAAATGCGCGCGCTCATGGGCGGCCTCAACCTGCCGTTCTCGCTTCCGTTCTGACGTGTCGGCGATTGACGATCTGGTCGCCGAACTGTCGCGCCTGCCGACCATCGGGCGCAAATCGGCGTTGCGGCTCACCTATCACTTGCTGAAGCAGCCGGCCGAGCAGTCGCGCCGACTCGCGCAGGCGCTCGTGACGCTTGCGGAGAAGGTCCATCCGTGCCCGCGCTGCTTCAACCTCACCGAAGCCGACCTGTGCGCCATCTGCGGCGACCCGCGGCGGGATGCGGCGCTCATCTGCGTGGTGGAGGAGGCGTCGGACATCGGCGCCATCGAACGCTCCAGCGAGTATCGCGGCACGTATCACGTGCTCGGCGGCCGGCTCGCGCCGATTGATGGCATCGGCCCCGACGACCTGGCCATCGCGCCCCTCGTGGCGCGCGTGCAGGCGGGTGGCATCCGCGAGGTGATTCTGGCGACGAATGCCAAGCTGGAGGGCGAGGCCACGGCGCTGTACATCCAGCAGCAACTCGCGTCCAGCGGCGTCGTCCTGAGCCGCATCGCCCGCGGATTGCCGGTCGGCGGGGACTTGGAGTACGCCGACGGCGTGACGATCGCGCAGGCGATCACGGCGCGCAGACAGCTGTAGCGGAACGGGGAGGGGGCCCGAGTCCCCCTGTCCTCCAACTGGTCTGTTTGCCATCTTTTACCCTTACTTTAGCCCTCCTCCATGCCCGTTGGTGCCGCCAGCTGGTCATTCACGGAAGACGACTTCGGGGCGATCACGACGACGCTCCACAAGTTTCTCGTCGACAGCAACGCCCGGTGCGCGCTCCTCGTGGACCGCACGGGTCAGTTGGTGGCGACCGTGGGGGAGCAGCCCAATTTCGACCCGACCGCCTTCGCCACACTGACGGCGGCCGATTTCAGCGCCAACGACCAGCTGGCACGGTTGATTGGCGAAACGGACTTCAATTCGCTCTTCCATCAGGGCGAGAAGGAGTCCATGTACCTGGCCGATGTTGCCCGCCGCGTCATTCTGGTCACCCTGTTCGACAATCGCACGACGCTCGGGCTCGTCCGGCTCAAGATGAAGGAAACCGTGGGTGAACTTACGCGTCTATTCGAGGCGGTCTTCTCGCGCGGTGCCGGCGGATCCGCCCAGCAACCAGGGCTTCTCGCCGGTGCCGACGACGAGATCGACCAGCTGTTCAGCTAGGAGAGAACGGTCATGTCGATGATCAACTACGCCTCGCGCGAGATCAACTGCAAGATCGTCTACTACGGGCCGGGACTCGGCGGCAAGACGACGAATCTTGAGCACGTCTACGGCAAGGTGAAGCCGGACACGCGGGGCAAGCTCATTTCGCTCGCCACCGAGACCGAGCGGACCCTGTTCTTCGACTTCCTGCCGGTGGACCTCGGCACGATCCGCGGCTTCAAGACGCGGTTCCACCTGTACACGGTGCCGGGCCAGGTCTACTACAATGCCTCGCGCAAGCTGATCCTGAAGGGGGTGGACGGCATCGTCTTCGTCGCCGACTCCCAGCTCGAGCGCATGGAGGCGAACCAGGAGGCCATGCAGAACCTGTATGACAACATGGCCGAGTATGGGTACGACCTCACGAAGATGCCGTTCGTCATCCAGTACAACAAACGGGACCTTCCCAACGCCGCGCCGCTCGCCGACCTCCAGGCCGCCCTCAACCCGGGCTGGGAGGTCGCGGATGCGGCCCGCCAGCGCGTGACGCCCGATCCGTTCCATCCCACGGAGAACCTCATCGAGCAGTTGCCGACGGGGGAGTGGATTGAACACGCGACGTACTTCGAGGCGGTGGCCGTGACGGGGGATGGCGTGTTCGACACGCTCAAGGCCGTCTCCAAGCTCGTTTTGAAGGCGCTGGCCTAGGCGCCGGCGCGGGGCCGTGAATCTTCCGAACTGGATCACCGTCGGGCGCATCGCGCTCACGCCGCTCGTTGCGTGGCTCCCCTTCATCCACTCGGCGACGCTGCGCGGCTTCGCGTTCGTTCTCTTCCTTGTCGTGGCGATCTCCGACCACTACGACGGCAAGCTGGCGCGGTCGCGCAACGAAATCACCAACCTCGGCCGCCTGCTCGACCCGCTGGCCGACAAGATCTTCCTGCTCGCCGTGTTCATCCCGATGTACATGCTCCAGGCGCCGCGCGGCGAGTGGCTCGCCCGCCTGCTGCCGCGTGCGACGGAGGCGTCGGGGTATCCGTTCATCACGTGGGGCGGGCTCACGGTTCCGTTCCCGTGGTGGGTGCTGGTCATTGTGCTCGGTCGCGAGATCGCGATGACCTGGTTCCGCCACGCGGCCAATCAGCGGGGCGTCGTGATCGCGGCGATCGGCCCTGGGAAGGCCAAGGCGACGTTCCAGTTCATCTGGGTCGGCGCGGCGTACTTCTGGTTCGCGTTCCGTACCTGGGTTGAGGAACACGGCTTCACCGACCGCGCGTGGGACCAGCTCGCCCTGTTCGCCGGAACGGTGGGCTCGCTCTGCATGGCGGTGGCCGTGGTGCTGACCGTCTGGAGTTTCGTGGTCTATGTCAGGCGGTATGGAGGCGTGCTCAGATAGACGGTGGACGATGGACGGTCGACGGTCGATCGTCCACCGACTACCGTCTTCCGTCCGCCCGCCCTTCCACGATCCATCTTCTTCCCCTCCATGCACCTCGAACTCCTCACCATCGGCGACGAGCTGCTGCTCGGTTTCACCGTCGACACCAACGGGGCCTGGCTGGCGCGCGAACTCGCCGCGCATGGCATCATGGTCACCCGTCGCACGTCGGTGAGCGACGATGCGGCCGAGATCGCGGCCGCGGTGGAGGCGGCACTCGCACGCACCGGCGCCGTGATCACGACGGGCGGACTGGGGCCGACGAGCGACGACCTCACCAAGCCCGCCATCGCGAAGCTCTTCGGACGGGCGATGCACGAGGATGCGCGCGTGGTGGAGTCGCTGCACCAGCGGTGGACGTCGCTCGGTCGCCGCGGCGAGATTCCACGGAGCAACCTGCAGCAGGCGCTCATCCCCGACGGCGCGGAGATCCTCGCCAACGGCCACGGCACGGCCCCAGGCATCTGGCTCGAGGACGACCGCGGCCGTTGGGCGGCGATGCTTCCCGGCGTGCCGCGCGAAATGCGCGGGATGTTCGCCGACGCCCTGCTGCCCCGTATATTACGTCACGTAACGAATACGCAGACGGTCGTGCGCTCCCACACGGTGCGCACCACCGGCATCGCCGAAAGTGCCCTCTCCGATCGCATCCGCGCGCTTCCGGCGTTCGACCTCGAGGGGCTGTCACTGGCCTACCTGCCGGGATGGGAGGGCGTGGACTTGCGCCTGACCGCCCGACGTCTCGACGCCGCCGAGGCCGATGCCCGACTCGCGCGCGTCGCGGCGTCGCTGCGCGCGGCCGCTGGCAAACACGTCTACGGCGAAGGGAGTGAGGATCTCGCGGGGGCCGTGCTGGCCGATCTGCGTACCGCCGGCAAGCGCATCGCCGTCGCCGAGAGCTGCACCGGCGGCCTGCTGGGCGCGCGGCTCACGGCGATTCCCGGGGCGAGCGACGTGATGCTCGGCGGCATCATCGCGTATCACAACGACGTCAAGCAGCATGCCCTAGGGGTGCGCGCGGAGACCTTGCAGGCGCATGGCGCGGTGAGCGAGGAGGCCGCGCGCGAGATGGCAGCCGGGGTGCGGCGCGCGCTGGGGGCAGAGGTGGGCGTGGCGATCACCGGCATCGCCGGCCCGGACGGCGGAACCCCGGAGAAACCGGTGGGCACGGTCTGCATCGCTGCCGATGACGCGGGCATCGTCGAGAGCTTCCGCGCGATCATGATCGGTGACCGTCAGGAAATCCGCCAACGCAGTGCGCAGTCGGCGCTGAGTCTGGTGCGCCGTCTGTTGCGTCGCGAGGCGTGACAACCGAGGTGGCAGGCGGCACGCACGAAACGTCCGGTCGCCGGCTCTCGTAGGGCGAAGAGTCCGCCAATCCGGCAGAAATTGCGCGGCGTGCCGGTTGCACTGCGGCTGTGTGCGCATTGAAATTCAATGGCGGTGCGCGGCCGCGCCTCGGCTCGCACCAGATGTAAACGTTTACAGCCATCCTGATGACTGATCCGACCACCACGCCAGACGCCGATAACGGCCTGCCTGTCGCCGAGGAAACTGCCGACGCCGCCGTCGACTCGACGGAGGGCGAGGCGCTGGACGCGGGCGCGCTGCCGATTGACGAGGCAAGTGCCGCGCTGCAGAGCGCCGAGCGGCTGCTCGCCGAGCAGAAGGACAAGTATGTGCGCCTCTTCGCGGAGTTCGACAATTTCCGTCGCCGGAGCGCCAAGGAGCGGCTCGAGGCGGAGTCGAAGGGGATGGGTGCGCTCATCGCGGGACTGTTGGATGCGCTCGACGACCTCGGGCGCGTGGCGCACTTCGATCCCGCGACGACTCCGGCGCAGTCCATCGTGGACGGCGTGGCGCTCGTCGAGAAGAAGGTGATCAAGTCGCTGGCCGGTCACGGGCTCGTCGTCGTGAACCCGGAGGGCGAGCGGTTTGACCCGGCGGTGCACGAGGCGCTGACGGCGATTCCGGCCGCACTGCCCGAGGAGGACGAGCTGGTCGCGCAGGTCTATCAGGTGGGCTACACCTTCAACGGCCAATTGCTGCGTCCGGCGCGCGTCGTCGTGAAGCAGTGGCACGGCTGATGCACTGATGGCCCACAGCAAGGACTTCTACGCCGTGCTCGGCGTCGCGGAGAAGGCGACGGCCGACGAGGTCAAGAAGGCGTATCGCCGCCTGGCAAAGCAGCACCACCCCGATACGAACAAGGGGGATCCCAGGTCGGCGGAGCGCTTCAAGGAGATCTCGGAGGCGTACAACGTCCTCGGCGATGCGAAGAAGCGGGCGCAGTACGACGAGATGCGGCGGCTCGGCGCCTTCGGCGACTTTGTGCGCCGCCCCGGCGGCGGCGCCACGGGTGGCCATCGCGGCGCCGGGGCGAGACCCGGCGCGCGCCCGGGCGCGGGAGGCACGCCGCCCCGCTTCGAGGAGTTTGACGTCGGGGGCTTCGGCGGACTCGGCGACCTGTTCAGTTCGATGTTTGGAGGCGGCGCGCAGCGCGCCAGGGCCAGCGAGCCCGAGAAGGGGCAGAGCATCGAGACGACGCTCGAGGTGCCGTTCCGCGTGGCGGTCATGGGCGGCAAGGTGCCGGTGGAGCTTGAGGTAAACGAGGAGTGCTCGACCTGCGGCGGGAGCGGAGCGGCCAAGGGGGCCAGGGTCTCGTCGTGCCCCGAGTGCGGTGGGCGCGGCTCCATTTCATTCGGCCAGGGCGGCTTCGCGGTGAACCGCCCCTGCCCGATGTGCCTCGGCAAGGGCTCGGTGGCGAGCGAAAAGTGTCCGTCGTGCGGTGGGCAGGGGGAAAAGCGCGAGCGCAAGAAGGTGCTGATCACCGTGCCGCCGGGCACGGATACGGATGGCAAGATCCGGCTCAAGGGACAGGGCGGGCGCGGCGTGCGCGGCGGACCGCCCGGCGACCTCGTGATCACGTTCAAGGTGGAGCCCGACAAGTTCTACTCGCGCGACGGGCTTGACCTCGTCGCGCATGTGCCGGTGAACGTCGCGCAGGCGACGCTCGGCTCCAAGGTGACCGTGAAGACCCTCGACGAGAAGAAGGTCACGATCGCCATCCCGCCCGGCACGCCGTCGAGCAAACGATTCCGGGTGCGCGGGCAGGGGATCACGAAGGACGGCAAGAAGGGCGACCTGCTCGTCGAGGTGCGCGTGGATGCGCCGACTGAGCTGAGCGACGCCGCGCGCCGGGCGATGGAGGAGTTTGCGGCCAAGGCGGGGTTGAACTACTGAGGGCAGACGGGAGACGGGAGACGGGAGACGGAACATCGCAGGCGGACCGTTGCCACTACTTCGCCGATAGGGGGGTGTGTTCATGCGGAGACGCGCTCACTCGTGCTTGGCCGTCGTGCTTTCGCTGTCGCTTGCGGCTTCGGCCGACGCACAGCACTCCGACATCGTGAGACTCGTTCAACGGCCCGTTCCCGCCTTCGCCGGCCTGAGCGGTGCACCGCTCATCACGCGCGATGCACCGGCGACACCCGCTGCGAATGAGGCGAAGTCTCCGGTCGCTGCCGGCTTCTTGAGCCTGCTGGTACCGGGGATGGGTTCGTTTTACGCCGGCAACTCCCAGCATGGTTTTGTCCATGTTGGCATCGCGCTGGGCTCGGCGATCGTCGCCAAGGCGACATGCGGTCAGGGTCATGATTCGCCCTGCGGCGGTGCGTCGGACGCGGCCGTGGTCGTCAGTCTCGTGAACTGGTCGTGGTCCATCTTGAACGCCGTCCGCGATGCGCGCGCTTCGGGCGGCGCGAGCCGCCAGTCGCGGCGGTAGCAGACTCGCGGCGACAGCATCGTGCTGCGCGCACGGACGGCCCGGTCGCGCCGCTGGTGGTTTATGGTCTGCTCGCCGAGCCGTGTGGGATGCTCTCGCTGTTCGTGGCGCGCGAGGCGCGCCGTGAACCGCTGCGGTCGCTGTGGTGAGTCGACGGAACCGGCTTGGCTGCTGAGCCGTACCGCTAGTCGATGAACCCGCCGCCGAGCACAAGCGTTCCATCGTAGAGCACGGCGCTCTGCCCCGGCGTGATGGCCGACACCGGGGTGTGGAGCGACAGCGAGACGGTACGATCGCCAATCGCGCTCACTGTCGCGGGAGTCAGCGGCGCGCGATGCCGCACACGGACCTGCACGCTGTCGCCGACGCGCGGTGGTGCGTCCGCCAGCCAGTTCACCTCGCTCGCGGCGAGCGAAGTTCCAAGCAGCTCCGCGCGGGATCCGACGACCACTTCACGCGCTTCCGGCCGGAGCGCCACGACGTACAGGGGCTCGGCGGAGCCGCCCGGGAGTCCACGCCGCTGGCCGATGGTGTAGCGCGCGAATCCGTCGTGCTCGCCGATCACCTCGCCGGTGGTCGTGATGATGCGGCCGGGAGAGAGGGCAGGGGCGCCGTCGCCGAGCTCGCGTCGCAGGATCTGCACGTAGTCGCCGTCGGGGACGAAGCAGATTTCCTGACTCTCGGGCTTGTCGGCGACTCGCGGCAGCGCAAGCTCGCGCGCCACGGCGCGCGTCTCTTGCTTCGTCATCTCGCCGACGGGGAGCAGGAGGCGCTTCACGACATCGCGCCGAATGCCCCAGAGAAAGTAGGTCTGGTCCTTGTTGTCATCCGCGCCGCGATGCAGCTGGCCGCCGATGGCGCGCGCGTAGTGCCCGGTGGCGACGAACTCGGCGCCGATGCCGTCGGCCTTGGCCACCAGGTCGCTGAACTTCGTGAACGTATTGCAGCGCACGCATGGAATGGGCGTGCGTCCGCGCGCGTATTCGGCGACGAAGTCGGCGATGACGTCGCGGCCAAAGTGGTCCACCATGTTGAGCACGTAGTGGGGAATCCCGAGCTGTTCAGCGACCCGGCGTGCGTCGCTCGTGGCGTCCAGCGAGCAGCAGGGGCGGTCGGGAAGGGCCGCACCATCGTTGAAGAGCTTCATGGTGACGCCGACCACGTCATAGCCCTGTCGCACGAGCAGGGCCGCCGCGACGGAACTGTCCACGCCGCCGGACATGGCGACGAGCACGCGCTGCGTCATGCGAACGTCCCGGTCATCGCGCGGGCGCTTCGCACCGCCTCGGGAAAGACGGCGGCCACGTGCGTGATCTGCTCGTCGTCGGTCAGCTTGCCGACACTCATCCGCACCGCCGACGCGCCGAGTGCCGGGGGGAGGCCCATCGCGCTGAGCACGTGCGACGGCGTGATGCTTCCGCTCTGGCAGGCGGAGCCGCTGGACGCCGCGATCCCCTGGAGATCGAGCGCCATCAGCAGCGATTCGCTGTCGGTGCCCGGCACCGAGAGGTGCAGGATGTGTGGTACGCGCGCGGCATCGCGGCCGTGGACGACCAGCTCCGGCAGGGCGGCAGTCAGCAGTGCCTGCAAGCGATCGCGCAGCGCACGCAACCGCGCCACTTCGACGTCGCGCTCCTGCAGCGTCAATTCCATTGCGGTGGCAAGCGCGACGGCGAGTGGGGTATTCTCGGTGCCGGGGCGGCGTCCGCGATCCTGCGATCCGCCGAAGAAGAGCGGGGCCAGCGGCGTGCCGCGCCGCACGAAGACGGCGCCAATGCTTTTCGGGGCGCCGAACTTGTGGCCGCTGACGGAAAGGAAGTCGGCCGGCAGGCGGCGGAGGTCCACGTCGAGCTTGCCGAATGCCTGCACGGCATCGGTGTGGAAGATCGCGCCCGCTTCCTTGGCGAGCGCCGCAAGTTCGGCGACGGGCTGGATGACCCCCGTTTCGTTGTTGACCCACATCACGCTGACGAGGGACACATCGTCGCGGATGTGCTGGCGCGCCGCGTCGAGGTTCACCGTGCCGGCGGGATCAATGCGCAGCAGCCGTTCGTCGCCGCCCTCGCGCGCCGCCTGATGCACGGCCTCGATCACCGCCTTGTGCTCAATGGGCGTCGAGACGATACCGGGGCGCCGGTTCCCCTGTTGCACGCGCCAGCCGCCGAGCACCGCCAGATTGTCGGCTTCGGTGCCACCGGAAGTCAGACAGATTTCGTCGGGGTGAGCGCCAAGGCAGGCCGCGATGCGCTCGCGCGCGGCGTCGGTGGCTGCGCGCGCCTCGCGTCCCCATCGGTGCGCACTGGACGCATTGCCGAACTTCGTGGTGAAATACGGCAGCATCGCCTCGAGCACTTCCTGGCGCACCGGCGTCGAGGCGGCGTGGTCGAGGTAGACGGGGGGCTGCGGCATATAGAAAATATATCGCGGCGCGATCGCGCCGCGGGTGCGCTCCCTTGGCCGTGCCCCACTCCGGCATGGGCCCGTCGCAGGCGGACCCATGCCGGTTTCCTACTCGTCTACTTCGCCGGCCGATCGGTGTTGTTGATGTCGCGAATGATCTTCCACGATCCGTCGGCCTGATGCTTCCACACGGTCAGGTACTTGCCCTGGTCCTTCAGGTCGGCGCCAGCCAGCCGCGTGCGGCGGCCACACCGCGACGACGGCCGCGGATATCGAGCTGCCGACGAGCAACAGGAGACGTCCGACTGCGGCTTGCCTCCGTCCGCCCACCGATAGCGCACGCCCAGGCCTGGCCCTGCGCCTCGCCCGGCACCTGGGCCGACCGCGAACTCACCCCCGCTGCTCGCCGCGGTCCCTCGCGGCGCGCCTACGGAGTGTCAACGATCCGTACGAAGTACAGGTACACCGCCTGCCGATCTTCCTCGTCGAGAGCGCGCGCGGGCAGCATCGCCTCCCCGATTGTCTCGCCATTCGCTGCGATGCCGGTCAGGAGCAGGCGGTCGAACGACGCTTGAGAATAGTTGCGCACCGCCGAAAGCGCTGGGCACGTGGCTGATCCACTTTTGCCGCCTTCAAACGTGGACCCGTGGCACTGTGCGCAGACATGCTGGGCGACTTGGGCGCCCCGCACGAGCGACGGAATGAGCACGTCGGATGAGTGCGCAGGGGCGACAACGGATTCGGCGTCCCCGCAGGCGATGGTGACCGCGGCGATCGCCGCCGCGCATAGACTGGAGATGCTCCGCATGGGTACTCCTGCAATTGGCGTTCCGCGGCTGATCGTAGTCAGCGACGCGGCGTGCTGTGAACGCTCCAACCTGATCGGAGACTGTCCGCCAGCACTCCGCCCGCCATCCGCGGAGTCTCCTTGACGGCTCTCTGACGCTATTGCACCATCAATTAGCCGCTTGCCACTCGATGGGTGGTGGCGGCGCACCGTCGTGGGCATCGCTTATGGTCAGACTCCGGGTACTGGGCGGATTTTCGCTCAGTGACGAGGTAGGACGGCCGATCGAACATCTGGCGCAGCGCCGCGCCGAGGCGGTGCTGGCGTTGCTGGCGCGCGCGGGTGACCTGGGATGCACGCGCGACCGCCTGATCGCGCTGTTGTGGCCGGATGCGGACGAGGCACACTCCCGGCACAACCTGAGCAACGTCCTGCACCTGGTGCGCGGTGCGCTCGGCCCGTCCGCCGTCCAAGCGGTTGGAGATTCGCTTCGCTTGGACTTCGACGCAGTGGACGTGGACGTGCATCGCTTCACCGAGGCACTGCACAACGGGCGCCATGCCGATGCGATCGCCGCATACGCCGGGCCGTTCCTCGCCGGGGTCCACGTGGAACAGGCGCAAGAGTTCGACGAGTGGGCCGAGCGGGAACGTGCGACGCTGTTTCGACAGTGCTCCGAAGCGCTGGATGTACTCGCCGTTGCCGCAGAACGACAAGACGATTGGCACACGGCCGTCTCCTGGTGGGAACGTGCGGTCGAACACGATCCGCACAACTCCCGCGTCGTGCTTCGCCTCGTAGCGTCGCTCGTTCGGCTCGGAGACCGTGGTAATGCCAAGCTTGCCTGGGAGACGCACCGTCGTCGGCTGGCGACCGAACTGGACCTCGAGCCGGATGCGGCCGCGACGGCGGAAGTGGAGCGCCTGATTCGCCGGATCTCTCCGACCGCCGTGCACGCGACTCCAGCGACCCCGCATGCTTCGGCGGATCTGAAGCGCGGTGGTGGAGAGGCGATGGGACCCGACCGGCGCCCGGACGAACCGCGCGACACGGGGCCGCCGCCGGCATCGGCTCACCGGGCAATCCGCCGCTGGCGGTACCTTGCGGCGGCGGCCGTTGCCGCGCCGCTCCTGATCGTGATCGGGCAGAAGTTGTTCGGAGAACGCGCCGGGGCCCGCGTCGTGAATCCCGCCTCGATTGCCGTGCTCCCCTGCTCAAATCTTGGAGCAGCGGACGCCGAGACAGTCCGGATCGTGGACGCATTGCACGACGAGCTGTTGGCACAACTGGCGCGTGTGGGAAGAATTCAGCCTATCAGTCGCACTTCTGTGATGGAGTACGGTGATTCCGCGCGTCCGCCGCTGTCAGAAATCGCTTCGGCCCTCGGGGTGAGTCGAGTCATCGAATGCCAGGTACAGGTCGCTGGTGACAGCCTCCTCGTTACCGTGGAGATGACCGACGCGATCAGTGGGCGACGCGTCTGGACCGAGCAATTCGATCACACCATGACTGATGCGTTTGCCCTGACATCCGACGTGGTCCGGCGCATCGCGGCAACCGTTGGTGGGGCTGCTGGCGCGCCAGAGGCCGATGCGATGCGCGCGCCACCGACCTCCGATCCGGAGGCCTACCTGCTCTATCTCCAGGGGCATGAGTACTGGAGCCGGCCGGGGCGGGATCGTGCGAACTTCGCGGTGGCGCAGGATCTCTACGAACGGGCGCTCCGTCGTGATCCGCAGTTTGCTTTGGCGCACGCGGCGCTCTCAGAGCTCCACGGACGTATGTACTCCGATCGCTATGATCCGTCGCCCGCGCGGCTGGCAGCGCAGACGAAGGAGGCGGCGATCGCGCTGCGTCTCGCCCCCACCATGGCGCAGGCGCACGTGGCACAGGGGCTGGTGCATTACTGGGGACGGCGCGAATACGCGGCGGCGATCGACCAGTTCAGGACGGCCCGTGCGGGACTGCCGAATGACGTGTCGGTGTTGCTCTATACCGGATATGTGCACCGACGGCTGGGCAACTGGGATACGGTGCTGCGTCTGCAGCAGGCAGCGGTCCGCCTTGACCCGCGAAATGCGGATCTCTACTACGACCTCGGTGGGCATTCGTTGCACGTGATGCATCGGTGGGCCGATGCACAGGCGGTCTTCGATCGCGCGCTCGAACTGACGGCGGGTTCACATACCTCGGCGGCGGTGCATCGAGCCCTCACCCTCGCCACGGCGCGAGGCGATCTCGCTCCGCTTCGGCGTGTCATTGAGCGTTTCACGCCGGATGCGGAAGTGGGACCGCATGGCGTGGTGCGGGACTACGCACTGCAGCTCGCGCTCTGGGAGCGTCGCGGAGACGATCTGGTGCGACTCACCTCGCCGGAACGACCGTACGTGGTCGAAGGTGCCGAGGCACTTTGGCCGTCGGCGATGTTTGCGGCCTGGGGACACCAACTGCGGCGCGATTCGACGGCGGCGCGCGCCGCGTTCGGGCGGGCGCTGCGCGTACTCGACTCGTTGCGCGCGCAACTTCCGCAGGACTGGCGGATTCACGCCGCGCGTGGGATCGCGCTGGCCGAACTGGATCGCACGCACGATGCCGAGGAGGAGCTCCGCTGGCTGGAGGCCTCCCGGGTGTACCGGGAAGACGCCTTCTTCAGTTCGCTAATCGCCGAGCGGTGCGCGTGGATTCTGGCGCGGCTTGGCAAGCCAGACGCCGCGCTCCGGGATGTGGCTCGCATCGTGAACGGCCCTTCGTGGCAGAGTGCCAGCTTGTTGCGAATCGATCCGCGCTGGGATCGCCTGCGCGGGACGCCGGCATTCGAAGCCGCGCTGGCCGCGCCGCTCGCCTCGGGGCGGTAGGCCGCGACGCCCTGCGGACTACGCGTCCCCCAGCACCTTGATGAC
>JAKAJN010000040.1 GCA_021813725.1 bacterium
GCTACACCGGACTACGGGGAATCCGGCGCCAGCCGCATCCGTTCGAGCGCCTCGCGCGCCTGCGGCACGAGGGCGCTGTCCGGCCACGTCAGTATCAGGTGCTCGAACCGCGCCCGTGCCCCGTCGCGGTCGCCGCGGCGCTGCAGGGCGCGTGCCCACTCGAGGTCGGCTTCGGGCGCTTCGGGTGACGTCGGGTGCCGTTCGACGAGGCGCGTCCACAGCGTGAGCGCGCGCACCTCGTCTCCCCGTGCGTGCGCGACCCGCGCCGCCAGCGCAAGCAGGAACGACGCGGCCTCCGGCATCGAGTCGGCCGCTTGCTCGAACGCCAGCGACGCGCGCGAGGAATCGCCGCGCGCCAGCGCCAGAAACGCCCCACCGATGCCCGGGGCGTGCGCGCGATTGGCCCGCGAGATGAACGCGAGCGCCGTCACGACCTCCGGCGACTTCTCCTCGGCGGTGCGGAGGCCGCTGCGTGCCGCCTCAAGGTCTCCGTCGAACAACGCGAGCCATCCCGATACGACGTCTTCGTCCTCACCGCCGCCCTGCTCGGCCGCGGCGCGGGCGCGCGCGATGTCCCCGGCCCGAATCCAACCCCACGCCAACGCGCGCGCGAGCTGCCGTCGCTGGGCCGGCGTCACGCGAGCGCCGTACGCCGCCAGCAGCTGCTCGGCCTCTCGCGGTCGTCCCAACTCAGCGAGGGCTCGCACGCGCAGCGGCATCGCTTCGACGGTCGCGCGTGCACTGTCGAGTCCGGCGCTGGCGAGCGTCGCCAGTCGCAGGGCGCCGTCCGCATCGCCGCCGCTGAGCGCCGCGTTGGCGGCACGGAGGGCGAGCGTCGGGTCGCGCCGCACGCGGTACGCCGCCTCGAGTGCGTCGCGGGCCGCGCGCACCCCGCCGAGATGCGCCGCCTCGTCGGCGAAATCCACCCAGAGTTGCGCGGTGCTGTCGGACGGCGGCAGTCCGGAGAGCGCGCGCCACGCGGCGCTGGGCGAGCCCCAGCGCAGTTCGAGCCAGGCGCGCGTCCGGTCGAGCGCCGCGGCCACCGCGGGCGCGGTTCCCGGCACCGCCGTGAGCGCCTGTCGCACGCCATCGCGGGCGGCGGCGGGCGCCCCCATCAGCGAATACGATGCCGATTGGTCCAGGTAGGGCGCGTCCGTCATTGCATCGCGCCACGCGAGCGCCGCGGCATCCCAGCGCCCCATCGTCGCGTAGAGGTCGGCAAAGTCGGTCGCGAACTCGCGCGCGCCGCCAGACGCGGCGACCGCCTGCGTCAACACCGAGTCGGCGAGCGCGGTTCGCCGGTCGGTGAGCAGGAGGCGCGCATACTCACGATACGGCGCCGCGTCGCGCGGATTGAGGGCGCGCCACTCTTCAAACGCGCGTCGCGCCGCGTCGTCCCGTCCGACCGCGCGCAAGGTGCGCAGCAGCGCCCCGCGCAGGATCGGATCGCGCGGCGTGGCGCGCAGCAGGACGTCGAGCGTCGGCAGGAGCGAGTCTTCCTGCCCGAGCGAGCTGAACGCACGCTCGAGACCGAGCACACCCTGCACCACCGCCCCCTGCGCGACGGCGGCGCGGTAGGCCGTCACCGCCTCGCGATACTTGCCGGCATTCTCCAGGTCGAGCGCGCGCCGCACCGCCATCTCGCCTGGCTGCGCCTGGCCGCGCGCCGCCGACGGAACGATCGCGGCCGCCGCGGCGATCACGGCGTGGAGAATGGCGCGTCGGCCTCGCATGCTCGACGTGCTACGGCTTCGGCGCCGGCGTAGACGTCGGCCGTCCACCGTCTGTTGTCGGCGCCGCGTTCAGGCGCCGGAAGTATTCGAGCACGGCGCGTCGTTCCTCGGGCGCCAGGACGCGCAGTTCGTCCCAGCTGGGCGCGCGGTAACGCAGCGCCTCGCGCCCGCGCGCGGCGCCGTCGGGCGGCGTGAACGGCGAGACGTTGTCGCCCGGCTTCGACTCGCGCGGTCCCTGCTCGTCGCGCTCTTCCTGCTGCAGGAGGCGGCCCGCGTCGAGCATCTTGCGGAAGAGCCGTTGCTGTCGGTCCAGCGTCGAGGGATCCGCGACGCCGGCCTCGAGCGCCTGGGCGAGCGTGCGCGCCTCGCGCGCCAGTTCGCGCGTGCGGCCGCTCGCGTCGAGGTCCTGCACGTCATCCAGCGCCTTCGCCACCGCCCGCTGCTGACGCGCGAGCACGCGCGCCTTGTCGAGCGTCGCCGCGTCCGAACCCGAGCGCTGGTTCGGCGTCGGGAACAGTCCCGTCATCTGCGAGTTCAGCGCCCCCTGCTGCTGCGCCAGCTTCTGCAGTTCCTCGATCATCTCCGGCACGCCCGTACCCGACTGCGCCCCCTCCACGCGCTCCCGGTCGCGCGCCAGCGCGCTCGCCGCCTGCCGCAGCGCCTGCGCCGCCTCGCGCATCGAGGTCGCCTGCTGCGACGGACTCCCCTGCCCCTGCTGCGCGTTGGTGGCATCGCGCATCGCCTGGTCCACGCGCTGCTGCGCGTCGCGCATCGCCTGCTGCGCCCCCGGCGACACCATCGCGCTCTTCTTCGCCTGCTCCGAGAGTCGCTCGCCGGCGCGCTGCACACCCTGTTGCAGCGCGCTCTGCCGGCCCCGCACATCGCCCGGCGACTCCGCGGTGCCCTTCCCTTGCACCTGGTCGGCGAGCTGCTCCTGCGTCCGGGCCATCTGCATCATCTCCTGCACCGCCTTGTCGAGCGACCCGGTGACGTCATTCTTCCACGCCGACACTTGCTGTTCGCGCGCCTCGGCGAGCGCATTGCCGGCCTGTTGCATCGCCTGCGCGGCTTCGCGTGCGGCCTGTTCGCGCCCCTGCCGATTGGCGTCCTGCGTCGCCCGCTGCATCGCCTCGCGCGAGGCCTGCGCCTGGCTCGCCGCCCCCTCCGCCTGACGCGCCCCCGCGCCGGCGCGCTCGCGCTCGAGGCGCTGCTGCAACTGCTGGATCTCACGGGCGAGCTGCGCCGTCTGCTCCGCCACGGTCTTCGCCCGCGCCGGATCGGCGACGCCCGAATCGGCCAGCTGTTGCTGCCGCCGTGCCATCGAGCTGGCGTCGTCGCGCAGCGTCTTCATCTGCCCTTCCAGCGCCGCCCGCTTGAGCATCTCCGCCGTGCGCTCCAGCGCCTCGCGCAGGCGCTTCTGCTGTTCGGCGAGATCGGCCAGCGACTGGCGGGCGCGATCCTGCGACAGCTCCTGGGCCGCTCCCTCGAGTTTCTTCATCGCCGCCAGCAGCTCCGGCGTCATCGCCTCGCGCATCAGCTGCTGCGCTTCGCGGAGCTGCGCTTGCAGCGCGCTGTCGAGCCCGCCGGCCGCCCGCAGGCGCTCCTCGAGGTCGCGCGTCGCCTCCCGCACGTCGCGAGCGCGTTCGGCCATCGCCGCCTGCTCCTGGGCGAGCGCCTTGGCCTTCTCCGCCGCGTCGTACGACATCGCGCCGGGCGCGCGGCGTTCGCCGGACTTGCCGGGTTCCGTGGCCGGGCGCGCCCGGGCCGCGTCGCTGGTGCGCTGCTCGAGCCGCTGCTGCGCACGCGCGGCCGCGACCGCCTTGGCCACCAGCGAATCCGCCGCCGCGCGCGCTTCGCGCCGTTGATCTTCCACCGCGGGCACGCGCAGCAGCAGGTCGCGACTCTTTCCCACCTGCCCCCACGGGGTGTCGTCGCGAGCGACCGCCTGCACGTGCACCACGTCGCCCGGTGCCAACCCGAGCACGCCAAGGTCGAGGACGACGGCACCGAGGTACGACGGCGCGCCGCCGTCAAACAGCCGCCTCGCCTGCGGCGCGGTGACGGCGCCGGTCGCGCGTCGCGTCCAGACACTTAACGTTACTTCACGTAATACACGATCGTCCACCGCCGCCACGGCCACCCGCACCGCGCCCGCGGGCGCCACACTCGAGTCCGAGTCCGGCGCCAGGAAGTCCACCTGTGGCGCCGAATCGGGAACCACCTCGAGCTGCAGCGGCGCTGGCAGGTCGGCGATCGGGCCCGCGACACCCGCGGCACGCCACGACAGCGTGCCGCTCGCCGGCGGGGTGAAGCTCCCCGTGAATGCGCGTCCGCTCACCGAGAGCGGCACGCGAAGGGCGCCCTCGCCCAGCGTGATGGACGCCAAGGGTTCAGAGGCCCGTCCGGCGAGCGTGAGCCGCGTCCCCTGCGGTACGCGCAGCGCCGCATCGGCCGCGAGCGGTTCGTCGGCGCGGCCCAGGTACGCCGGGAAATGTGCCTGCACCGTCACGTCGCCGACAAACGACCGCTCGGCCAGCTGCAGGCGCAGCGTATCCGACGACGCGCGTCCGTCCGTGGCGACAATCGCGACGTCGGCGTCGAGCGGACCAACGCGCCACGCGGCAACGCCGTCGCGCACGACAAGCATCGTGTCACGCCACGCACCGCCGGTCGGGCGCTGGCGCACCGTCACCTCGCGTCGCCCGGGGGCATGGACGCGCAGGGGCGCGGTGTCGCCCCGCAGAAGTCCGGCCGGCGGATCGTCGAACGTGATCATCGGCAGGAGCGTGCCGGCCCACGCGGAAGCCGGGTGCAGCAGCGCGCGCCATCCGTCCCCGTGTGAACTGCCGGTGCCAATGGCGCCGGCAATCAGCACGGCCACCGTCAGCGCCGCCCCGGTCACTGCCCGCTGCGTGGTGCGCCGCAGTCGCGGCGCCAGCGGCGATGCGCCGAGTCGCGCGCCGAGCAGGGTGTCGGCCCGCGCGACGAAGGGGCCGCCGTGCGGCGTCACCTCCAGCAGGGTGCGCGCCGCTCCATCGCGCAACCCGCGCTCCACTTCGATGGCCTGCGCCACGTCGCTCGGCGCTGTCTGCGTCTGGCGCAATCGGCGCTGCAGCAGATACGCGCCCCACGCGATGCCGACGGCAACGGCCCAGAGCAGCAGCGGCAGCGGGCGCGGGAGGGCGAGCCATCGGGTGCGGCCGAGCAGCAGCGCCGCAATCGTCAACGCGGCGACCGCGGCGGCCCCGACGCGCAATGCGACGGCGGCGCGCCGCAGTCGAGCGATGCGCGCATGTTCGGCGAGCAGGCGGTCGGCGGTGGTCACGCGCCGGGCCGGCTGGTGACGGCGTACACGAACAGGTTCACGCCCATGCGAAGCGCCTGTTCGTGGAGCTCCGGCGGGTCGTCCTTGTACGTCCCCACGTCTTCCCAGCCGTTGCCGAGGTCGCTTTCATAGCTGTAGAAGACCGCCAGTCGGTCGCCGATGAAGATCCCAAGGCCACGCGCCGGCTTGCCGTCGTGCTCGTGGATCTTCGGAATGCCCTGCGGAAGGTCGTACACCGCGTGGTAGACCGGGTGCCTGAGCGGCACATCCATCAGCTCGCGGTCGGGAAAGACCCGCTTCATCTCGCGCCGGAACGACTCGTCCAGGCCGTAGTTGTCATCCGCGTGCAGAAAGCCGCCGCGCAGGAGGTACTCGCGCAACCGCGGCACCTCCTCGTCCGACAGGCGGATATTCCCGTGCCCCGTCAGGTGGAGGAACGGATAGTCCCACAGCCGCTCGTCCATCAGCGTGACGCGCGCCTCGCGCGGATCCACGTCGAGCGTCGTGCGCTGGCGGATGGCGGCGATCAGGTTGGGCAGGCTCGAGGGATTCGCGTACCAGTCCCCTCCGCCGTCGTACTGCAGGCGCGCGACCGCGAGCGCCGCCGCCTTGGCGGGCGGCACTCGCACCGCACCGCCCAGCGTCGGCAGCGTGAGCAGGAGGACAATCGTCGGGAGACGCATGCTCAGTCGTGGGCGAGGCGATACGCAAGATTGCGGGGGGCGCCTTCGTCCTCCATAAGAACGCGCACCACGTCGCGAGCGCTCAACCCTTCGGCCCGCAACGCCGCGGCCCGCGAGCGCAACGCCGGCTCGTCGAGCGGCGGCGCCTCGCCCCCCTGCACCACAATCACCACCTCGCCCCGCGGCGGCGCGTCCGCGAACTGCGCCGCGAGCGCGCTCACCGTGCCACGGCAATACTCCTCGAACTGCTTGGTCAGCTCGCGCGCCACCACTGCCGCGCGATCTGCCGCGCCGGCCGACGCCAGCTCCTGCAGGGTCTCCGCCACGCGACTCGGCGCCTCGTACAAAACGGCCGTGTGGCGCAGTGCGGCGATCTCGGCGACCAGCGCCCGGCGTTCCGGCCCCTTGCGCGGCACGAAGCCGAAGAACGTGAACCGGTCGGTCGGAAGCGCCGCGCCCACGAGCGCCGCGAGCAGCGCCGACGCGCCGGGGATCGGCACCACGGGCACGCCCGCAGCCACCGCCGCCTGCACGAGCCGCGCCCCCGGGTCACTCAACAATGGCGTCCCGGCGTCACTCACCAGCGCGAACCGCGCCCCAAGCTGCAGCCGCGACACGAGCGACGGCGTCGTCGCGGCCTCGTTGTGCTCGTGATACGACTCGAGCGGCGTGTGCAGGTCGAAGTGCGCCAGCAACGCCCGCGTGTGGCGCGTGTCTTCGGCAAGAATAGCGTCGGCGTCGCGCAGGGTCTCCAGCGCGCGCGCACTCAGGTCCCCGAGGTTCCCGATGGGCGTGCTGACGAGAAAGAGGGCGCCAGCGGTGCCTACCACGGGATGTTCCACGGCAGGGCCTCGAACAGCCCCGCCGCCTGGAACAGGTGCCGCCGCGACCTCGTCACGTCCGCAAGCAGCGGTTCGACCGCCACGCCATCGGGAAGATGCAGATGCCAGAGCGTCTCGCTCAGCCACGCCCCGATGGCGGCCGACAGCTCCGCAGCATCCACCACGGGGTCGCGTTGACTCGGGATGGTCAACGAGAATCGCTCGAGCGCCGGATGGCGCTCCATGAGCTGGTGCCGGGCACGCTCGGCCACGGGCAGGGCGCTCTCGGCACCCGCCTCCTGCAACCGCCGCACGAGCGTGGTGACCAGGTCGCGGTATGCGGCGATGAGCGCCGGCGCCGCCTGGTTCGGAAGGACCGGCGGCACATCCCACCGTCGCGCCGATCCGCCGTTCTGGAACGCCCGATCCAGCAGGCTCCGCGCGCGCGGACCAACATCGCCGTCCGTCGCGTCATCGGCGAAGTACGCCCGCAACGGCATGCCGTGCTGGAACACCACGTAATTGACGGCGCCGTCGGCGACGATCTCGACCAGCCCGTCGAAGAGCGTCGCCATCAGGTTGCCGAGCATGGCGCTGGTGCTGGCGGCCGGCAATTCGGGCGGCCATCCGAGGTCGGGGGTGAGCTGGGTCGCGTACATCGCGGCCAGCTGTTCGTCCTCCGCCTCGTGGAAACAGATTTCGCCGTACTCGGCCGCGCTCGGCACCTTCGCGATCGCCTCGCCGATCGGCAGGGCGCGCCACCGCCGGCCGTCCGCGGTCGCCGTCGCGTTAACGACGTCCCCCTCCTCCATGTACAGCATCAGCAGCTCTTCGGGAAGCCAGATGGCCACATAGCCGAAGACCCGCGCCGCACGGTCGCGCTTGGCGTCGGTGAGGAGATTCTGCAGGTGGACGTACGCCAACCGCGTGCGCGGGAGCAGCGCCCTGACCTTGGGATATCGTGGGTGTCCGGAAGCGACGGGCATGCGAGAGGAGTGCGAACGAAAGAATCCGGGCGCCGCGCCGCGGAACCCGGATTCAATTCTGCGGGGATGGCACCCCGCGCCGCAACGGCGCCTACGCGGTGTGCGCCTTGAACTTCGCCTCAAGCGCCGACTTGGGCACGGCACCGATGACCATATCCACCACCTTGCCGTCCTTGAAGAACAGCATCGTCGGGATCGAGCGTACGTTGAAGCGCATGGATGTCCGCTGGTTCGTGTCCACGTCGAGCTTGCACACCTTCACCTTGCCCGCATACTCCACCGAGAGCTGTTCGAGAATCGGGGCCACCATCCGGCACGGCCCGCACCAGACCGCCCAGAAGTCCACCACCGCCACGCCCTGATGCTGCTCGACCTCCGTTTCGAAGTCGGCATCCGTTACGATCGTCAGATTCCCCGCCATTGCCTTCGCCTCCGCCGCGACGGTGCCATGCACGCGTCGGGCTCGATAATGTTAGGCGCCCACCCTGCTGCCGGAGCACCCCGCTGTGACTACCCCGATCCGTCGCGGCACTCGCATCGCCCACTTCGGCGTCGCCGTGCACGCGCTGTCCGATGTCCTGCCCTTCTACCGCGACGTACTCGACTTGCCGATGGTACCGCTCGCCGACGCCGACGGGGCCCGCATCGCGGGACTGGCCGCCGGCGACTCGCTCGTGGAGTTGCTCGAACCTGCCGTCGCCGAGTCGCCGATCGCGAAATTCGTTGACAAGCGCGGGCCGGGCATCCACCACATCTGCTTCGCCGTGGACGACCTCGACGGCACGCTCGCCAAAGCGAAGGCCGCCGGGGTCGAACTCATCGATGAAACGCCGCGCATCGGCGCCGAGGGCAAGCGCATTGCCTTTCTGCACCCGAAGTCAACGGGCGGCGTGCTCATCGAACTGTCTGAATACTAATCGGGGCGGCAAGCCCGGGCACTCACGGGCCAGCCGCCCACGGCGACGCGACGATTCGCCGCGTCGTGCGCCTCGACGATTCGCCGCGCCGTGCGCCTTAGCGCGTGAGACCCGCCCCGGGCGGCGTCGTCGTGGCGCCGCAGAATCCGCGGTCGCGCAGGTGATCCATGTCGAGATCCCAGACGTACCAGCGATCGGCGGGGCCGCGCACCACCGTGAATGTGGGATTGGCCTTGAGCGTGACGAGCGTCAGCTCCACCGGAATGCGAAGCCGGCCCGCCTCGGCGGGCGCCGGCGCGCCGAGCGTGGCTTGATCGTGCGCGAGACACTGGATCATTATCAACTCGCGACGTTCGAGCTCCGTCTTGTTCATGGACTTGCTGGCCGGCCCTTTCTCGGTCCCCCAGACTGACGCCATGATCGCCAGGTTCTTGGCGCGCGCCGCGGCCAGGAACTCCTGGATCGCCGCGTTCGGGGTCGCGGCGCCGGTGTCGGCGCCGCCGCCGGAAAGGCTGGCGCAGGCGGCAAGGGCGGGCAGCAGCAGCAGGACGGCACGATTCACTGAAGACTCCCGCGGAGTGATCCGCGAACTCGGATGGGGTGGACTATGGCAGCAGCCGGCGGCGCGGAGCACCTCCGCCTTTGCATCAACATCGATCACGTCGCGACGATCCGGCAGGCGCGTCTTGCCGACGAGCCGGATCCAGCGCTCGCCGCCGTGCAATGCGAAGCAGCGGGCGCCGACGGGATTACGGCACATCTGCGCGAGGACCGGCGCCACATCCAGGACGCCGACATCGACGCCGTGATGCGCACGATCCGCACGCCGTTCAACCTCGAGATGGCCCTCACCGACGAGATGCTGGCCATCGCCCTGCGGCTGCGCCCGCACCAGGTGACCCTGGTGCCCGAGCGCCGTCAAGAAGTGACGACTGAGGGCGGGCTCGACGTCACACGCGACCCCGGCCGGTTGCGTGACGGACTGACCCGGCTCGCCGCGGCCGGAATCCGGACCTCGCTTTTTGTGGACCCCGATCCCCGCATGATTGACGCGTCGGCGGCGCGGGGCGCGATGGCGATCGAACTGCACACCGGACGCTACGCGCACGCGAGCAGCGATCCGGCCACGCTCGCCGCCCTGCGCGACGGCGCGATCCGGGCCCGCTCCGCCGGCCTGGCGGTGCACGCCGGGCACGGACTCACCGTGGCCAACGTCGGCGCCGTCGCGGCCATTGGGGAGATCGAGGAGCTGAACATCGGGCACCACATCATCAGCCGGGCGGTGTTCGTGGGAATCGCGGCGGCGGTGAGGGAGATGCGCACGGCGATGGACGCGGCGAGAGTCCCCTGAGGCGGAACCGCAGTTACACTCCGCCTTCGCCTCGCGTCAGTTAATATGCCCGCATTGCCCCTCCTATTCTCCGCCCGTAGCTTCACCATGCGATGAGCAGCGGCCTCCTCGACTTCTTCACGCTCGAAGCGTCCGAGTGCGTCGAGCACCTCGACGGTCTCGTCGCCGCCTCGCGCGGCGGCCGACCCGACTCCGAGGCGTTTGCCCGGCACGCGCGCGCCCTGCGCGGCAGCGCGACGATGGCCAAGGTGGCGGGCATCGCCGACGTGGCCGGCGCGCTCGAACGCGCCGCACAGGCACTGCATCGCGGCACCCTTGCGTGGAACGATGCCCTGCGCGGCGCCATGGTCGCCTCAATCGACGACTTGAAGATCCTCATTCGCGCCGTGCGCACGTGGGGCCCGGCGGAAACCGCACGGGCGTCGGCCCGCTCGCAGGAACTCGCTGCCTTCGCGCCGGTCGCGTCTGCCGCGGCAACGGCCACGCCGAGCGCGCCGGCCTTTCTCGCCGCCGAGGCAACGGAGGTCGCGCGCGCCTTGAAGGCGTTCGCCGACAACCCGGTCGCGCCAGCCGCGTTCGCCGACACGCTCCAGCGCATGCGCGCGCTGCGCGGCATCGCCCTGCTCAAGGACTTGCCGCCGTTGCCGGAAGTGGTGGACGCGCTCGATCAGGCGGCCAAGTCGTTCGAACTGGGAGGCGCGGCCACGCCGCCGCTCCGGACGCTCTTTCATACCGCGGCGCTCGTGCTGGCCGACGGCGGACTCGCGCTCACGCGTGGGGAGCGCCCGGCCACGGCATCGGCGGCGCTCAGCGAGTTCACGGCCGCGGTGGCGGCCTTCAGCGGCGGCGGCGCCGCCGCCGACGAAATCGTCCCCGTCAGTTCGCTCTTCCCCGACGATGGCGCACCCGGTCTCGTGAGCGCGGCGCCGTCGCCGCCGACCACCGCGTCGCAGCGGTTCCGGCTTGAGGTCGTCAGCCACGCCGAGCATCTCCAACGTCTCGTTGCCGATGCGGCGCACGCGGTGGATGGTGCCACGCGCGAACGGCTCGCGCGCGAGTTCGGCGGGGCCACCCGCGCGCTGTCGCGTCTCGCCTCCAGCTTCAGCGAACGCGAGCTGGCTGCCTTCTTCGCCGAGCAGCAGGAGCAGGCGTCGCTCCTTGCCGGCGCGGCGCTGCACGCGCTCGATGCGGCGTGTCGTCTTCTGTCGGCGCCGCATGGCCCGGCGACGAGCGAGATCGTGCGCACCGTGAGGCGCTCCGTTGAGTCTCCGGCGCCGGTGGCCGCACCCGCCGCCGGGTCCGTGGCCGTGTCCGCCGCCACGCCCGCCGCCACACCGGCCGCTACACCGGCCGCTACACCCGACGTCGAGGTGCCAGCGTCGCCGATCGTTGACATCGCCACGCTGGCGCCGGATTCCGAGGCGGTGTCGCCCATTGTCGATATTGCGGCGCTCGCCCCCGCCGGCGTCGCGTCGCTTGTTGCGCGCGGCATTCCCGCATCGCCAGCGGTGGTGGCCCCGGCCCCTGCGCCGGCTCACGCGGTCTCCGGTGTGCCGGGCGCGTCCGGCGACGCGCTCGCCTCGATGCTCTCGAGCGGTCTGGCCGGCCTGAGCGCCCTCGAGGAAATGCCGCTGGCCGCGCCGGCGGAGCTCGCCAGCGACGTCGTGGTACCGGTGGAAGACCTCGTCTACCGCGGTCGTGACGCACTCGACCGTGCCATCGAGATCCGCGATCAGCTGCGTCAGTCACCCGACGCGCCCGACCCCGCCCTGCTCGCCGAGCTTTTCGACCTGCTCGAGCTCGCCGCGACGACGGACTGATTGATGCGACTCGGCACGCGCGGCGCGATTGGCATCGCCGTCAGCGCCCTGCTGTTGTGGTTTGCCCTGCGGGACGTCCCCTTCGGCCACGTGCTCGACGCCCTGCGGGCGAGCGACCTCGCGCTCTGGGCGCTGTGCACGGTGACATCCCAGCTCATCTTCCCGCTGCGCGCCCGGCGCTGGCGCACGATCCTCGACCCCGTCGTGCCGCGCCTGCCGTTTGGTCCGCTCTGGCGCGCGACGGCCATCGGCATGATGGCCAACAATGTCCTTCCGGCGCGCGCCGGCGAGCTGGTGCGCGTCTTCGCCATCGTCCGCGAACGGCGCGACGTCCCGTGGTCCTCCGCGCTGGCGTCGCTCGCCGTGGACCGCGTCTTCGATGCGCTCTGTGTCGTGCTGCTGCTCGTCGTGGCGATGCTCGCCCCCGACTTCCCGTCGGGCTTCGTCATTCAAGGTCGGCCCGTGCAGTCCATTGCCGTGGCGATGGCCACGGTCGTCGTCGTCGCGTTCGCCGGGCTCTTTGCCTTTGCACAGTGGCCGCATGCCATGGAGTCGCTGGCGATGCGCGTCACCGGCGCCGTGGTGCCGCGGTTGCGCCATCGCGTGGGCGCACTCGTCCATGCGCTGGCCGGCGGCCTCGCCGTGGTACGGAAGCCGAGCCACTTCCTCGCTACGTTCGGGTGGGCCCTCGTGCATTGGCTCACCAATGCGCTGGCGTTCTGGTTCGGCTTCCGTGCGGTCGGCATCCACGCGCCATTCACCGCCGCGCTCTTCGTACAGGGGATCATCGCCATCGGCGTCTCGGTGCCCAGCTCGGCGGGGTTCGTCGGCGTCTTCGAGTACGCCGCCAAGCTCGCCCTCCCCGTCTACGGCGTCGATTCCGTGCACGCCGTCACGTGGGCGCTGGGCTTCCACTTCCTGTCGTTCATTCCGATCACCGCCATCGGCGCGTGGTACTTCCTGCGCATGGGAGTGCATCTCGACGACGTTCGCGCCGCCGAGGATGCCGAGGAGCGTCGCACGGCCGGTGAGACCGGAGCGTCGCCGTGAGCGTCGCTCGCGCGCCGGCGCAGGCCAAGGTGAACCTCTCGCTGCGGATCCTCGCGCGGGAGGACGGCGGCTACCATCAGATCGAGACGCTCTTTCAACGCCTCGCGCTTGCCGATGTCGTGACCGTCCGGCTGACCGAGTCGCGGTCGCTCGATGTCTCGTTCGAGAGCGCCGGCCGTGCCGCCGACCTGGGCCCCGTCGAGCGCAACCTCGCCTGGCGCGCGGCCGAGGCGTACGCCGCCGTTGCGGGCTGGCCGCGGGGGTTTTCCATCGAGATTCAGAAGGCGATTCCGGTCGGCGGCGGGTTGGGCGGCGGCAGTGCGGATGCGGCCGCGGTGTTGCGCGCACTCGACGCGCTTTCCACGCGTCCGCTTGGCACCGCCGTCCTGCTCGACATCGCCGCCCGACTCGGCGCCGATGTCGCGTTCCTCGCGTCGCCAGCGGAGTTGGCCCTGGCGTGGGGCCGCGGTGAGCGGATGCTCGATCTTCCCCCGCTCCCCACCGCACCCGTGATGCTCGTCGTGCCCGATTTCGGCGTCGGCACCGCGCAGGCCTACGCCGCGCTCGCCGCGCGGCGTGTGGAGCAGCCCATCGTGGCGGGAGCTGTGTGGCGGTCGCCACGCGCCCTCGGGAGCTGGAGCGCGGTGGCGGCCGATGCCGTCAACGATTTCGAGGCCGTCGTCTTCGACGATCACCCCGAGTTGGCGCGCACGCGGGCTCTGCTCGCCGCGCTGCCACGGGCGGTGTTCGCCCGGATGAGCGGCTCTGGCTCCACGCTCTTTGCCGTGCTCACGGGCGATGGCGCGGCTCGAACGCCTGCCGGCGCGGGGACCGGCCTGCTTGCCCTTCCGGCCGGGTGGCACACCGTCGAGACGTCGACCGCGTCGTCGCAACCAATCGAGCTACTCTAGCCGTCACCGACGCTGGTGCGGCCGGTCGCCGGACCTACCCGGCGAGATCCTCACTTATCGTGCCGCGGGATGCGCGAAGGCCGCCACCAGCGCGAGGATGCCGATAAAACCAAGCAGCACCTTCCACCGGCGAACGGTCAATTCGTGATCGGTGTACCCGGGGGCTGCCTTCCGGCACTTCGGGCACATCGCGGCAATCCGAGCCACGGGGAAACCGCATCCCCGACACTGTCGCACGTCAACCATGGTAATCACCCAACTCCTGGCCTCTGAGGTTACGCGCCGAGGATATACGCCGGGTGTCAGAGGCCCGTCAAGACACAGTAACAGTTCCCGTTACGTAGCGTGAGAATCGCCGTCATTCCGCCCTTTCTCAACGCGCGCGGTGGCGGAACGCGCCTCGGCTACTATTTTGCTCCTGTGCCGAAGGCGTTGTCCAATTCGGCATCGCGGACTCTCCAGACATTTGTTTCTTTGACTGTCCGTGCACGCGCGGCACAGGTCCTGCCCCCTCGTCCAATGGCTAGGACCCCGGTCTTTGGATCCGGTAATGGTGGTTCGAATCCACCGGGGGCAATGAGGCAGATGGGAGACGGGAGACGGCGGACGCGAGAAGTCCGGTAGCGGGGCGAATGCCCGCGAGCCGCGATATCTCCCATCTCCCGTCTCCCGTCTCTCGTCTTCCATCTGCTTCAATCACTTCCATTTACGCCAAGGGCCTGCCATCTTTAGATGCTATGGACGGACTAGCAGTTCCTCTCAAGGGCTTTCGAGTCCTGACCGGCACGGCAAACCGGGCGCTCGCGGAAAACATCGTGAAGCACCTGGACTGCGACCTCACCAGGTGCACCACCTCACGGTTCGCCGACGGTGAGGTGTTTGCGCGCATTGACGAAAACGTGCGCGGCGCCGACGTCTACATCGTCCAGCCGACCAATCCCCCGGCCGAGAACATCATGGAGCTGCTGCTCCTCGTGGACGCGGCTCGCCGCGCCTCGGCCGCCCGCATTACCTGCGTCGTCCCCTACTTCGGCTACGCCCGGCAGGACCGCAAGGACCAGCCGCGCGTGGCCATCGGCGCCAAGCTGATGGCCAACATGCTGACCGGGGCCGGCACCGACCGTTTGCTCGCCATCGATTTCCACGCACACGCGCTGCAGGGGTTCTTCGACATCCCCGTCGACCACCTCTATGCCGCGCCGGTGCTGACGTCGCACTATCGCAAGAAGAACCTCAAGGACCTCGTCGTCGTCGCTCCCGATGTGGGCTCCGCCAAGATGGCGCGCGGCTTCGCCAAGCGGCTGGATGCGTCGCTGGCCATCATCGACAAGCGCCGCCCGCAGGCCAACGTCGCCGAGGTGGTGAACGTCGTCGGTGAAGTCGAGGGGCGTGATTGCCTTCTTGCCGACGACATGATTGACACCGCCGGCACCGTCACCGAGTCGGCTCGCGCCCTCAAGGAACTCGGGGCGCGCGACATCTACATCTGCGCCACGCACGCCCTGCTCAGCGGCCCCGCCGTCGAGCGCCTCTCGAATGCGCCGGTGAAGGAAGTCACCGTCACCGACACCATCTGCCTCCCCGAGTCGCGCCGCTTTCCGACACTTAATGTGCTGTCGGTCGGCGAACTGCTCGCCAAGGCCATCCGCAGCACCCACGCGTATCAGTCGGTGAGTTCGTTGTTTGAGTAGACGGTCGACGGTGGACGTTCGACGGTCGTTTGATGTGCGTCTGTTTTCTCTCTGCTGTTTGTCTGTTTTCTGTCTGCTTCTTTTCTGCTCCACCCGCTGTTCGCCGCCGGGCCGGACCTACCGGGAACCCACGTAGCGGACACGTACTTCAGCTCCATCGCACCATGGCCACCACTCCGCTGTCCGCCGCCGGTCGCTCCGACACCGGCAAGGGCGTTGCGCGCAAGCTGCGCGCCGCCGGCCGCGTCCCCGGCGTCATCTACGGACACGCGCGCGATCCGCGCGCGCTCTCGCTCGACACGCACGAGTTCGAACTGCTCCTCGAGAAGGTGTCGTACCGCACCACCGTCTTCGAACTCGACCTCGATGGCACCAAGTCCAACGCACTCATCCGTGAAGTGCAGCGGCATCCGTACAAGAAGGAAATCCTCCACG
The DNA here is from genome assembly GCA_021813725.1 of bacterium. Taxonomy (GTDB): domain Bacteria; phylum Gemmatimonadota; class Gemmatimonadetes; order Gemmatimonadales; family Gemmatimonadaceae; genus PNKL01. Next base: position 15,724 of record JAKAJN010000040.1, read on the forward strand.
TCGACTTCCAGGAACTGGTCGCCGGCGAGAAGGTCACCGTGCAGGTCCCGATCGTCTACCTCGGGTCGTCCATCGGCGTGAAGGAAGGCGGCATCATCGACCAGATCATGCACGAGTTCACCATTCGCGTGGACCCGATGACGATTCCGTCCCGGATCGAGGTGGACATCACCAACCTCGCCATCGGCCGCTCCATCCACGTGGGCGACGTCCCGATGCCCGCCGGCGTCGAGGTGCTCGACGACGAGGATGCGACCATCTGCACCTGCGCGGCACCGAAGGAAGAGAAGGCGCCGGAGGTGGTGGACGCCGCCGCCGTCGCTGCCGTCGCCGAGCCGGAAGTGCTCAGCAAGGGCAAGAAGGAAGAGGAGGAGGGCGCCGAGGCCGAGAAGAAGGCCTAGGCGAGTCCCCTCCCGTGAAGCTCGTCGTCGGTCTCGGCAATCCGGGCCCCGAGTACGAGTCCACGCGTCACAACGTCGGCTGGTGGGTAGTCAACCACCTCGCCGACGTTTGGCGTTTCCCCCCGTGGCGCGCCGTCACAGACGCACGTGCCACGGACGCGGCCGTCGAGGGACGCCGCGTCCGGTTGTTGGAACCGCAGACGTTCATGAACCTCAGCGGCGAGGCCCTCGCGCCGTATCTGCACCGGCCGTTCTGGGCCGCCGCCAACGACCTCCTCGTGGTCGTGGATGACCTCGCGCTTCCCGTCGGGTCCTTCCGTTTTCGCGCGAAGGGCTCTGACGGCGGGCACAACGGACTGCGCAGTGTCGAAGAGGCGCTCGGCACGACCGAGTACGCGCGGCTGCGCATCGGCGTCGGAACCGACACTCCCGTCGCCGGCGAGGTGCGGCGCGACTTCGTGCTCGGGGAGTTCACCGCCGAGCAGGAGGCGACGGTCCGGGCGCTCTTCCCCGCCCTGCAGGCGGGCGTCACGACGTGGATCGTGGACGGGATCCTCGCGGCGATGAATCGGCACCCGGGACGCCTCGCCGATCCCGCCGTACCGCCTGGGCAACCGCCCGCGCCGTCTCCTGCACCGGAGATTCCGCCCCCCGCGCCCCTGCCGCCCGGTCACGCGACTGAATCCTGACTTGCACGGTGCGGGTGAGCGCACCGAGCATCGCACGCAGTTGAATGGTGCGGGCCTCGAGCTTGGCATAGGGGACGGCATCCAGCACGCCCGCGTCGCGCGCGAAGCCGAAGCGGTAGGCGAGTTCGTGCACCAGCGCCGCGGCCTCGCGCATCGCGCCCGCGAATGCCGGCGCCGAATCGGCCTCACTGCCGTGGACGATCAGCACGGGAATGCGAAGCGCTGCCCGTCGCATTTCGTCGCACAGCGCCGCCGCGCTCGCGTCTCCCGCCTGACGCGCCGCCAGGCGATGCACGTCAATCGCCAACTCGTGCGCCTTCCTCCAGACGTCCAGCCGCTGATAATCCGCCATGGGCACCTCCGTGCCGCGCATCATCGCACCACGCGCGGAAACGGCGGTACCATACTTGCCCCGCTGGTTACCTTTCATTGCAATCCAGATGCCGCGGGGCGCCCCTCGGGCGCCCACGGCACAACGCGGACAACGGTGACCCGTGTACCGTTGTCCGTTTTCTTGTCCCACGCCTGCCTCCCCCGCATGCTTTCGCTCGGAATCGTCGGACTGCCCAACGTCGGCAAGTCCTCGCTCTTCAATGCCATCACCGCCGCTGGTGCCGAGGCGGCCAACTATCCCTTCTGCACCATCGAACCCAACATCGGTGTGGTGGACGTGCCCGACCCGCGTCTCGACGCGCTGGCGCGCATCGTCAAGCCGCAGCGCACGCTTCCCGCCGCCGTGCAGTTCGTGGACATCGCCGGCCTCGTGCGTGGCGCATCGAAGGGCGAGGGACGCGGCAACGCATTCCTCTCCAACATCCGCGAGACGGACGCCATCGTGCATGTCGTGCGCTGCTTCGATGACCACGACGTGACCCACGTGGACGGCGCCGTCGATCCGGTGCGCGACCGCGAGACGATCGAGTTCGAGCTCGCGCTGGCGGACCTGTCGTCGGTGGAGAAGCGCCTCGACAAGGCCCGCCGCACCGCGAAGACCGGCGACAAGTCGGCCGCCGCGGAGGCGGCCGCGCTCGAGAAGGCGATGGCCCCGCTCGCCGACGGGCGCGCGCTCTGGCACGTGCCGCTCGACGACGCGGAACGCGCCTGGCTTCGTCCGTTGCAGCTGCTCACACTCAAGCCCATCCTCTACGCCGCCAACGTGACCGACGCCGAGCTCTCCGGCGCGGAAGGCCCCCACGTCACCGCATTGCGCGCCGCCATCGAACGCGACCACGAACCGGCGGAGGTCGTGACGTTCTCGGCGAAGATCGAAGCCGAGCTCTCGGAGCTTCCGGTTGAGGAGCGCGCCGAATTCCTGTCGCACCTTGGCATCGCGTCGGCCGGGCTCGACCGCCTGATCCGCGCCGGCTACCACCTGCTCGGCCTGCACACCTATTTCACGGCCGGCGAGAAGGAAGTGCGCGCGTGGACCATCCACCACGGTGACACGGCGCCGCAGGCGGCCGGGGTCATTCACTCCGACTTCGAGCGCGGCTTCATTCGCGCCGAGACGGCCGGCTACGACGACTTCGTCCGGCTCGGCGGCTGGAAGGGCGCCCGCGAGGCCGGCGCCGTGCGCAGCGAGGGCAAGGAGTACGTGGTGAACGACGGCGACGTGCTGCTCTTTCGCTTCAACGTGTAGCCGGCGCGCTCGGCGCTACAACTCGATGACGTGGTCGGCCGCCGCCCGCACGGCGGCTCGGTGGGTGCAGAAGACCACAGTGCAACGCCCGCGCAGCGCGCGCACCGTGTGCAGGATCCGGGCCTCGGTCTCCGCATCGAGCGCACTGGTGGCCTCGTCAAGCACCAGCAGGTCGGGCTCGCGCAGGAGCGCGCGGGCGAGCGCGAGCCGCTGGCGCTCGCCGCCGCTGAGGAGCACGCCGCGGTCGCCGATGGGGGCGTCGAGCCCCTCGTGGAACCGCGCCACGAAGTCGCACGCCGCCGCGTTGAGTGCCACCGCGAGTTCCGCGTCGGTCGCCTCGGGGCGCGCAAACCGCAGGTTGTCGCGAATGGAACCGTGCACGAGCATCGGCTCCTGCGCCAGATAGCCCACGCGCTCGCGCCACCGCGCGGGCTCGACGTGCGAGAGCGGAACGCCGTCAACGAGCACCTCGCCCGCGTCCGGGACGAGCAGCCCGAGCAGGACATCGCCGAGGGTGGTCTTGCCCGCGCCGGTGGCGCCGACGACGGCGGTCAACGCCCCCGCCGGGAAGCGGGCGCTGCACGCCTGCAACACCGGCCGGGGGTCAGGTGGATACCGAACCGTTACGCCACGTAACTCAAGTTGCGGTGGTGCGTGCGGCGCGTCAGGCGGCGCCGGCGACGCCGCGTGCCGCGTTTCCTCCTCCGGCAAGCGCCCGTTCGCATGGCGCGATGCGGCCGCGACGCGCGCGGCATCGCAGCGCGCGAGCAGTGTGGAGAGGGCCGCAAACGACGCCAAGGCCTGCATCAACGCACTCCAGGCGGACTGCAGTTCCGCCAGCCGCGGGACGAGACGCGCGTACAGCAGCAGCAACAGCAGCAGGGTCGCGGGCGCGGCGTGCGACACCGCAACGGCAATCCAGACCAGCACCGCCAGCATCGTC
>JAKAJN010000194.1 GCA_021813725.1 bacterium
AACTGGAAGGCCATCGAAGCGTGCGCCCAGAAGGGCATTGTGAAGAACGTCGCGGCGTCCTACGTGCACAACTTCACCGACGAGTTCACCCGCGCGGCGAAGTCGGAGACGATCACCTCGGTGCCGCAGTTCGAGGCGAAGCAGTGCCCGGGCGCCGTCTACTTCCTCCCGACGCCGAAATCGCCGCACGGGGCCGACGTGGATCCGACGGGCGAGTACATCGTCGCCGGCGGCAAGCTGGCGTCAGTGATCCCGGTGCACTCGTTCTCCAAGATGCTCAAGGCCATCGAGACGAAGGCATTCGAGGGCGATATCGACGGCATCCCGGTGCTCAAGTACGACGCCACCCTCGCCGGCGAGGTCAAGAACCCCGGCCTCGGCCCCCTGCACACCGAGTTTGACGGCAAGGGCTACGCGTACACCTCGTTCTTCATCTCGTCCGAAGTCGTGAAGTGGAAGCTGGGAACGTGGGAAGTCGTGGACCGCGTGCCGACGTACTACTCGGTCGGTCACCTGATGATCCCGGGCGGCGGCACGATGAAGCCGAATCCGAAGTACCTGGTCGCGATGGACAAGATCACCAAGGACCGTTACCTGCCCACCGGACCGGAACTGTCGCAGAGCGCGCAGCTCTATGACATCTCGGGCGACAAGATGAAGCTCCTGCTCGACTTCCCGACCGAGGGCGAGCCGCACTACGCCCAGGCGATCGAGGCGAAGAAGATCAAGGATCGCCAGGTGAAGTTCTACAAGCTGGCCGAGAGCAAGGCGCCGCACCTGACGCGGTCAGAACGCGAAACGGGCGTGAGCCGCTCAGGCAAGACGGTGCACGTGCGCATGACGGCGATCCGCTCGCACTTCGCGCCCGACAACATCGAGGGCGTGCAGGTGGGCGACACGGTGCTCTTCCACGTCACCAACCTCGAGCAGGATTGGGATGTGCCGCACGGCTTTGCGATCATGGGCAACACGAACGGCGAGCTGCTCATCATGCCGGGCGAGACGCGCACCCTGCAGTGGGTGCCGAAGAAGGTGGGCGTCTACCCGATGTACTGCACCGACTTCTGCTCCGCGCTCCACCAGGAAATGCAGGGCTACGTCCGCGTCTCGGCGCCGGGCAGCAATGTGGCCCTGAGCGGGATCATCTCCAAGGGGCCGCAGTCCGCCCCGAAGGCCGACGCCGGCCCGAAGCAGCAGTAGAAGCAGGATCGGTCCGGGGGTGCGGCGGTCCCGTCGCCCGCCCCTTGGCCGCTTCCTGCCGACGCGAGATCTCCCGTCTGCCGTCTCCCCTCTCCCGTCTGCCTGAACCGTGCCCAAGTCCGCCCGACTCTTCATCGCCGTTGCCGCTCTGCTGATGAGCGCCGGCTATGCGCTGCCTCTCTGGCGCGTCGACCTGATCGCCCCACAGTACCCGGAAGGTCTCGGGATGCTCATCCGTGTCAACACGGTGGTGGGGGTGAAGGAGCAGGACCTCAACAGCATCAACAACCTGAACCATTACATCGGCATGAAGCACATCGAACCGGATGCGATTCCGGAGTTGCGCTACATGCCGGCCATCCTTGGGGCGCTGATCCTGTCGGCGCTCGCCGTCGCGGCGCTTGGAAAGCGTCCCGTCCTCTACGCGTGGAGCGCGCTGCTCGTGGCCGTGCTCGGCGCCGGACTCTACGACTACTGGCGCTGGGGCTACGACTACGGCCACAACCTCGATGTCGAGGCGGCCATCATCAAGATTCCCGGAATGACGTACCAGCCGCCGCTGATCGGCTCCAAGCAACTCCTGAACTTCACGGCCACGTCGTGGCCGGCATCCGGCGGTTGGCTGCTGATCGGCGCGACCGCGCTCGTGGCGGCAGCCGTCTGGCAGTCGGCGCGGCATCGCTCACCAATGCCAGCCGCGTCCACTTAGCGTCCGTCTTCTTCGTCCATCCACCGTCCACCGTCTCCCCATCCATGCGCCGACTCGTCCCCCCGTGTCGCCCCGCGCTGCTGGTGCTGGCACTGCTTCTCGCCGCCTGCCGCGGACGCGAGCCGGAACCGATCACACTCAATGAAGACCAATGCGGCTACTGCCGCATGACTATCGCCGACGCCCGATTCGGCGGCGAGGCCGTGCTCCCCACGGGGCGCGTGCTGAAGTTCGACGCTCCCGAATGCATGCTGTCGTGGGCGCGCGCCACTCCCGCCGAACAGCGCGGTGACCTGTACGTGATCGACCTGCAGCATCCGGGGAGCTTCGTGCCCGTCACAACGGCCGGCTTCCTGCAGGGCACGTCCATGCAGGGGCCGATGGGCGGCTCCGTGGTCGGCTTCGCGAATCCGACGCGCGCCGAGGAGCAACGGGCGATGCTCGGCGGGCGGCTGACGACGTGGGGCGACCTGCTCGCCGACACCGCAAGCATGGGGCATCACTAGTGCGCGCGCTCGTACTCACGCTCGCGACGCTGGCGGCCTCGACCGTGTCTGCGCAGGCGACCGACCTCATCGTCGGGCGCGGCGGGCGCTTCGCCACGATCACGGCGGCGCTCGACGCGGCGAAGCCGGGCGACCGCGTGCTCGTGCGCGCGGGCACCTACCGCGAGCCGACCATCGTGGTGCGCACGCCGCGCGTCGTGGTGCAGGGGGAGGGCTGGCCGGTGCTCGACGGCCAGGGGAAGCACGAGGTGCTCGTCATCGGCGCCGACGACGTGACGGTGCGCGGCGTCGTGGCGATGAACACCGGCATCTCGAACCTCGAGGACCGCGCCGGCATCCGGGCGCGCGACGTGCGCAACTGCGTCATCGAGGGAAACCGGCTCCGGAAGAACCTCTGGGGCATCTACCTCCAGCGCTCGGTGGACTGCGTTGTCCGCGACAACGACCTCGAGGCCGAGGGGCTGCGGCAGACCGAGAGCGGAAACGGCATTCACCTGTGGTACTCGCCCGGCGCACGTGTGGAGCGCAACCGGGTGCGCGGGCACCGCGACGGCATCTACTTCGAGTTCTCGTCGCACGGCATCACGCGCGACAACGTGAGCGAGCACAGCCAGCGCTACGGCCTGCACTTCATGTTCAGCGACTCGTGCGACTATAGCCGCAACATCTTCCGCGACAACACGTCGGGGGTGGCGGTGATGTACAGTCGCGGGGTGCGGATTGCCGACAACCGCTTCGAACGGTCGTGGGGCAGCGCCGCCTACGGCTTGCTGCTCAAGGACATCATGGGCGGCGAAATCACGGGCAACACGTTCGACCGCAACTCGACCGGGCTGTTCGTCGAGGGGTCGTCGCGCCTGCTCGTGCGCGGCAACACCTTCACGCAAAACGGCTGGGCGGCCAAGGTGCTGGCCGACGCCGACGAAAACCGCTTTACCGAGAACCGGTTCTCGGGCAACGCCTTCGACGTCACCACCAACTCGCGCAGCGCCAACTCGACCTTCGACGGCAACTGGTGGGACGAGTATACCGGGTACGACCTCAACCGCGACGGCGTGGGCGACACCGCGTTTCACCCGGTCCGACTGTTCGCGCTGGTGGTCGAGCAGCACCCGGCTGCACTCCTGCTCCTGCGCAGTCCCCTGGTCTCGATTCTCGATGCGGCCGAGCGGGTCCTTCCGGTGCTGACGCCGGAGGCGCTCGTCGACCGCCGTCCCCTCATGCGTCCCCCCCAATGATCTCCCTCGACACCATTCGCAAGCGCTTCGGCGCACTCGAGGTCCTGCAGGACGTCTCGCTGGCGGTTCGCCCCGGTGCCGTGACGGCGCTGGTGGGCCCCAACGGCTCCGGCAAGACCACGCTCATCAAGATCGTCCTTGGCCTCACGCGCGCCGATCACGGCACGCTCCAGGTGGATGGCCGCGACGCCGACGCGGCGGGCGCCTATCGGCGCGCCATCGGCTACATGCCGCAAGCCGCGCATTTCCCGGTCAACCTGCGCGTCGGCGATGTCCTTGACCTGGTGGCGCAGCTGCGTCCCGGCGAGGCGATGGACGACGACCTGGCCCGGGCGTACGACATGGACGGCATCCGCGACAAGTATGTTGGCACGCTTTCCGGCGGCACCAAGCAGAAGGTGAACGCGGTGGTCGCGTTCATGTTCCGCCCGGCGCTGCT
>JAKAJN010000195.1 GCA_021813725.1 bacterium
TGAGCCAGCGCACGAACGGCACCATCGCGGCGAAGTCCCGCATAGCGATGTCCACGACCTTGGGCGAGAGCACCTCTGTATCGGAGAGCGCCCGCGACACCGTGAATGAGTTGAACCGCAGCCAACGTTCCGCCGGGTGCCCGGGAGCATAGCCGCGCGGAAGCCGCTTGAGCAGCACGCCGGGGTCGTCCTCGGTCAATCCGCCAAAGCGCCGGAGAAACGGCTTCGCGAGGACAAGGGCCTCCCATCCGTCGGGGTCGTCGGCAATCGCGTCGCGCACGAGCTGGAGCTTCGGCCGCGGTGGCATCCAGAGGCCGCCGGCCACCAGCGAGGCTCCGGGTTCCACGTGAAAGTAGAAGCCGGCCCCGCCGTCCACCGTCTGTCCCACGCCGCGCCCCGGCGCACGATGGAAGATCCAGAGCGCCGCATGCGACTTGTATGGCGACTTGTCCTTCGAGAAGCGAATGTCGCGGTGAATCCGGAAGAGCGACGTCCGTGGGTCACCCACGAATTCCGGCGCCAGCGTCGCGAAGCGCACGTCGAGCTCCTCCACCATCGCCTTCAGCGGATCCTTCAGTTCGCGCTCGTACGTCGCGCGATTTGTCTCGAACCAGTCGCGGCGATTGTTCTTCCGAAGCGCGCGCAGAAAGGTCAACGCGGCGGGACGCAGTCCGCGGAACGGCAGGGCAGTCATGGGCGGGGCGGGGAGAGGGAGTCCGGCAGAATGGTGCGTCCGCCGGCGGTTGAGGAATCGGGAACGGCGATGGCGGAGGCGGCAGCCGTGGCTTCGCGTTGCAGACGCAGCGCGGTCGCCACCTCGGCCAGCGCGCGACGCGCGCGCCCAGACGCCGTGCGCAGTCCGGAGGCGGTGATGATGTCGCTCGCCTCGCCCGCGATGACACCGCGCACCCACGAATGGGCGGCGCCCCAGAGCAGCGCGTGGCGCACGAGCTGCTGCTGCACCACCTCGCCCGTGAGGTCGGGCGCGGCCGGCACACCGACAATCCAGACGTCGGGCACGGTGCGAGCGAGCGAGGCCCAGCGCGCGAGGGCGTTGAGGGCATCCGCGAATCGGCCGGGATCGGAGGCATCGCCGACCGTGAGGGCCACGGCGCCGACCGGAGTCTGGCCACGCATCACCCAGTCGACCAGTGCACTATCGGTCGGTGAACTCGCGTCGGTGGCGAGCGCGATGACGACCCGGCGGTTCGCCCGATGCGCCGCGGCGGCGGCGCGGCGATAGAAGGCCTTCCACTCGTCGAGCGAACGGGTCGGAGGGCCGAGCGAAACTGGGGCGGCCGGCAGGAGCACGCTGGGCCGCACGCGTCGCACGATGCGTTCAATCGTCGCGTCCGTCTGTTCCCCCTCGACGGCGCGTGCGGCGTCGCCGCTCGGCAGGCGGAGCGACACCACCAGGGCAATCGAGTCGCGACGCGGTTCCACGGCGCGAGCCACCGAGTCGAGGGCGGCCGTCGTGACGCCATCGACGAGCGTCACGCCGACGGCGGTTGCGCCCAAGGAGTCCGCGAGTGCCACGTCGGCCCTTGCCAGTGCACCGGACGGACTGCCGATCACGGGTCCGAAGACGGTGAATCCGATGGCCAACTCGCTGCGGGCGCTCACTTCGGCAACGCCAGTGTCCAGGGCGCGCGTCGCGCGCAGCATTTCGTGAGCGCGGGGCAGGGCGAGCACGGTGGCCGAGACAGCCGCTGCGCACCCCACGGCAAGGACCACGCGGACCGCACGACCGAGACGCTGCGGTGCCGGCGTCACCGGGACAAGCAGGGGCAGAACTGGCACGGTGCCCCACGCGAAGGCCCATGCACCGGCGAGCGACGCGGTGACAGAAGCCACGGCCATGCCCGGCGTCAGTACCCAGAGTGGCAGCGCGATCCCTTCACCCGCGAGCCATCGCGTGGTCGCCGTCCAGGCGGCGACCCCGTTGAACAGCAGCAGCGCGGCGGCCACGAGCAGGCTGCCGCGCGTCCGGGCAATGGCAGTCAAGCTCTGCACGGCAAATCCAAGCGTGACAACCGGCCACAGCCAAATCAGCGGTCCGAGCACGCGGGCCCCCGTAGCGCCGGGTGCAAGCAGGGCGATGGCAAGCGCCGGCACGCAGAGGAAAGCGGCGAGTCCCGCCACCACGCGCTGCATCCGCGAACTGCCCGGCAGTGCCGAGAGTTGCGCCCCGACCGACAAGTTCCACCCGATGAGCGCTGCAGTCCACGCGCCGAGCGCCGCAGGAATGCTCCACGCCGGAAGGGTCACCTGCCGCCGCGCTCGCGCGTCAGCCGCGGTCGCTGTGCGTGGCGCGCGTCGCGCGCACGCCGAGCCGCCGGGTTACGACCTCAATCGCCTTGCGCGCGTCCTTTACGGCGCTCACCAGCAGATCGACGGCGAGGACGCCCTCGTCGGGCACCGTGTGCAACGCCACGTGGCCAAGGTCGAGGAGCAGCAGAATCACGAGCCCACCCCGCGGCAGCAACCGCACGATCGGCGGCTCCACGGTCGTGAGTCCCGCCGCTCCTGCCGCCGCGATCAGCAGTCCCGACAGCGACGCCTGATCGCGCAGCAGCGACGCCGGCACGCCGCGGAAGTCGGCGGCATCGTGCGTCATGAGCGGCGGCGTCGAGTCGCGCACGACTATGGGGAGGGTGGGGGAGCTGCCGGGCGTGCACCCGCCGCGGCGCGAAGGGGCGCGCCCGTCAGGGCGACGGTGGTCAGCGAACGATGACCGTCGGCGCTGACCGCGCGCACTGCCGCCCATCCGTCGTCGAGTTGCTGATCCAGGAGATACTCGGTCGCGCTGCCGGCCTCCACCACGTGCGTCCAGGTTGGCGAGGTCGTGCTGCGGAAGAGCACCTCGTACCGCGTCGCACCGGGGACGGCCTTCCACGTCACGTTCCACTTCTGGCCGCCCGAGGCGCGGTCGCGCCGCGCGTACACGCTGTCGGCCGGCGCGGGCGCCGACGCCAGCGACGTGATGGTCGCCAGGTTGAGTCGCGCGACGTTCGCCACATAGCCGAAGTTCACTCCCGAGAGATCATCCGTTGGGAGGTGCTGGCGCTTGGTGTTCTCCAACCGCTCCGTGAAGCGAAGCGCCGGGTCGCCAAGGCGGTGAAACGGCGAATGGTCGCCGCCGCGCCCAATGCGGTCGAGCCGGAAGGTCGGCCGCACCTCGAAGCGTGGCGTGTAGACCGCGCCGATCCCCCACACGTAGCGCGCCAGTTCGCCGCTGCGGGATGGGATCGAGTCCACCGCATACGTGCGCATGCTCGTCGAGTCCACCCGGCCGTCGTCGGCGACCACGTTGCCGACGATGTCGTCGGTGAAGGCGGCGACCACAGTCTTTCCCTCGTCGTGCAGGCGACGGGCCAGACCGGCTGCCCCGAGCAGGCCCTGTTCCTCGGCGGCCACCGTCGCAAAGACGATGGTTGCGTTAAATCCCTTCGGAAAACGCTTCGAGACGACGCGCGCCAGCTCCACGACGGCCGACGTTCCCGAACCGTCGTCGTCGGCGCCCGGCGCATCGCTGGTGGCATCGGCCGGATCGGTGGAGCAGACGCACGAGTCGTAGTGTCCGCTGATCACCACGACGCGCGTGGTGTCGCGCCCCGGCAGCCAGGCGAGCACGTTCACCACGCGCGCCATTGGCCGGTCGCGGAACCGCATGATCTGCACGTCGTGCGGATCGTACTCCACGCGCAGGCACCCGCCGCAGTCTCGGCTATAGGCCCGCAGTTCGTTGTAGAGGAAGCGCCGAGCTGCGCCGATGCCTCGTGTCGATGACAGTGTGTCGCTCATCGTGTGCCGGGTGCCGAACGACACCAGCACCGAATCGGTGTAGCGGATGCGCCGTGGATCCACGTCCGCCAAGGCCGCGGCGATGCGCACGTCGCGCGCGAGGCCCATGGTCGTGGCGGTGGCCGCTCGCGCGGATGCCAGTGCGGCAGCCGATCGCGAGGAGGTTCTTGCCGCGTCGCGCGGTGTCTGGGCGACGGCTGCGGCCGTCGCGGCCATCAGCAGGGTGGGGAGCAGGCGGGAGGGTCGCATGACGATGGTCAGAGAGTACGCAAGAATGCGGCGGAG
>JAKAJN010000041.1 GCA_021813725.1 bacterium
GTAGCACCACAATCACCCGCGCCCAGCGACTCGGCATCTACTGGGAAGCGTACGGCTTCGCCGTGACGGACACGGTGGACATCAGGCTGACGCTTTCGCGCGAGGGCAAGCCGGGGATATTCGAGCGCGTGACGACCGGGTTCGGGCTGTGGGGCGAAGAAGGAGGCCGCGCCGATGTGCGCTGGACGGAACCGCCTGGCGGCGCCCGCGTCATCACCCAGATGGAAGGGAATGTGCCCGTGCAGATGCGCAGCGTGTCGCTGGATCTGCGCCGTCAGCGCGGTGGACGCTACAAGCTCGAGGTATCGATGAAGACGCCCACCGGCACAGCCGTGACTGGCGCGCGACTGATCACCCTGCGCTGAACCCGCGCGCGCCTCGCCCGACCATAACACACGCGCACACTACGGCACGCGCACGGCGACGGACAAGCCGTGCGAATGCTGGGAGGAGGCTCAGTGGGAGCTGTTCGACGTCGTCGGTGAGCCATTCGAGTTGCACACCCTGGACGGCCAGAAGGGAACTGAATCGTTGATGGTCTTGCTCGAGCCGGAGTTGGTGCGGCTCACGCGTGCGGTACTCGACGAGGACCAGCTTCCGGACGTTCAACCGCTGAATGGGGTGGAAGGCACCGTGGCACTGTTGCGCGGCAGTTAGCCCGTGCGCGCCATCACGCGTTGTAGATCGGCCCCGATCGATCGTGATAGAGCTCGAGCACCGCGCGCGCCTCGGCGCGGCAAACCTCGCGCACCACTTCGATGCCGGCGTGCTCGAGATATGTGTACGATGCCGGGAAGACCGGCCCCTCGTCGAAGCCAAGTCGCATGGCGTCGTCGCGCGTCGCGGCGCAGACCAGCCGTTTCACGCCGCTCCATAGCGTGGCGCCGAGGCACATCGCGCAAGGTTCGCAGGAGGTAAAGAGTTCGTGTCGCGGCAAGCCGGGTGCGGCAAGCGTGAACGAGTGGCGCTCCTGTTCGGCCAGCATCAGGGCCACCACCTCGGCGTGCAGCGACGAACAGTTCAACCGGACGACGCTGTTGACGCCGACGCCGACAAGGCGGCCCGTGTCACGCTCGAAGACGGCGGCGCCGAATGGGCCGCCCGTATCGCGCTCGACATTGAGGCGCGCGAGCGCGACGGCCAGGCGCATCTTCTCGTCGTCGTGCTCGTAGGGGCGCTGCCAATCCACCGCTGACGTCACCCAAGGCGGCAGGGTGATCACGACCGACGAGTGCATACCGAGCGGGGTGCCGTCGTTCATGGCCGCTTCCGGAGCACCACGTGTGCGTAGGCGGTGAGGTGCGCCCGCGGGTGGCGCGCGAGCCAGCGCGCCTTCCGCTCCTCGAGCGCATGCAGCCACGGCAGGCGGTGCAGGTAGTAGCGATGCCCGAAGTACCCCGTGTACTCGAGCACGTCAAATCCAATCCGGTCGAACCGTTCGCACATGGCACGGGTCGGGCCACGTCCCCAGCTGTAGTAGGCGGGGAACTTGCGGTGCCGGCCGTTCCGGCTCGGCACGAGGGTGTCGAGCAGCGGACCCGCGAGCGACTCGGGCATCAGCCGGTTGACCACGAAGGGAAGCGCAAAGAGCGTCGAGAACCAGTGGAACGTGACGCCGCCTGGGCGCAGAACGGTGGCGATGTTTCGGTAGTAGCGTTCGCCGTCGCGCACGTGCTCGTTGACCATGCGGCTGAACACCACGTCAAACGAGTCGTGATAACGCGACGGCGGTACCTCTCCGGCGAAATCCAAACAGAGGTGCTGGAACCCGGCGTCGGTCCGCTGGAGTTCGGCCTCGGAGATATCGTTGGTCGTGTAGTGCAGGCCGTGTCGGCGCACGAATTCAGCCGACAGCGTGGGGGAGGCCCCGGAGCCCACCTCCAAGATGTCGCGGGCGCCCAGGCGGGTGATGAGTGCGGCAGCGGCTTCGGGCGCCCGCTCCCATCCGTCAAATCGGTCGTGCGTCGCGAAGTCAGCCGGCATGTCGGGTAACGTAGCATTCCACACGACCCTTCGAGAAGCGGTGGCGTCGGCCCGAGGTACACGGGTGACGTCCGATCCGGTAAATTGGAGGAAGCGCCGCCGGCACCAGCGTGGCGGCGCCCCAGACTACGTGGAGACGTGTTGCCATGGCAAGCATCAATAGCGGCAAGAAGCGCATAGCGATACTGACCGGCGGCGGCGACGTGCCGGGTTTGAACCCGGCCATCCGCGCGGTAACCATTCGAGCCCTGCGCGAAGGGTGGGATGTCATTGGCCTGCGGCGGGGCTGGGCCGGCGTGATGGAGATCGTGCGTGACCACCTGCACGACAACTCCAACAACTTCCAGTTCCTGTCAGAGGAGATTGTCAACCGCGCCGGCCGCACGGGTGGCACCTTCCTGCATACCTCGCGCACGCGGCCGAGCAGCGTGAAGGCTGATGCCGTGCCGGGACACCTGAAGGGCGCGTATCTCCAGCCGGTGAACGACCTCACCCCCGAGGTGCTCAAGAACCTCGACTGGCTCGGCGTGGATTACCTCATCCCGATCGGCGGCGATGACACGCTCAGCTACGCGATGCGGATGCATCAGGAAGGCGTGAAAGTGATCGCCATTCCGAAGACGATGGACAACGATGTGCCGGGGACGGATTACTGCATCGGCTTCAGCACTTGCGTGACGCGGACCATCGAGATGGCGCACCGCCTGCGCACGTCGGCGGGCTCGCACGAGCGCCTGCTCGTGATGGAGGTGTTTGGTCGCTATGCCGGGTTCACGGCGATGCTGCCAACGATGGCCGGCGCGGCCACGCGCTGCGTGATTCCGGAGCACCCCTTCAGCTTCGACGTATTGACCGAGATGCTGATGTACGACCGCAACCGGAACCCGTCGAAGTATGCCGTGGCGCTCGTGTCGGAGGGCGCGGTACCGATGGGTGGCCAGATGGTGTGGCAGAGTGACGTGAAGGACGCGTTCGGACACGCGAAACTGGGCGGCATCGGTGACATCGTGTCGGACGAGGTGCAGACGCGCACGGCGCAGTTCAACAACGGCAAGGAAGTGCACATCATCAACCAGAAGCTCGGCTACCTGGTGCGCGGCGGCGACCCCGACGCGATGGATTCCATAGTGCCGATGGCGTACGGCAACCTGGCGCTCGACCTGCTCCTGCAGGGTGTGCACGGCCGACTCGTGGTGGTCAAGAACGGCTGCTATGGCAACATCCCGCTCGACATCGTGACGAGCACCAAGAAGGTCGTGGACGTGGAGCGGTTCTACAACACGCAGCGGTACCGCCCGCACTTCCACAGTTTCGACCTCGCGCCGCTCTTCATCATGACGAGCGAAGGGTAGGCGCTACCGCGCCGGGCGGATCCGGATGGCCTGCCCTCCGCCCGGCGCCAGCCTCAGCGTGAGCGTCGACGACGCCGTCACCGGCATCGTGCTGACGACGACCGCCGTCGGGTTCGTCAGGAAGTGCGCCGTCGCCCCATCGGCGTAGACTTCAGCGACATATTCCTTGCCCGGCTCAAGGAAGGTCAGCGGTTCGGCAAAAGTGCGCGGCGCCTCGTCCGTGATGGCGCCGATGAACCACTCGTCGTTCGAGCGCGCCTTGCGCGCCACCACGACATAGTCACCGATCTTCCCCTCAAGCACGCGCGTCGTGTCCCAGTCGGTCGCGATGTCGCGGATGAACTGGAACGCCGGATGCCCTTCGTAGTTCTCGGGGAGGTCCGCCGCCATCTGGATGGGCGAGTAGAGCACGACATACAGCGCCAACTGCTTGGCGAGCGTAGTGCGCGGCCGCGACGCTTCCAGCGGGCGCGGCGTCCCGGTGGGGCGCGTGATCGAGATGTCGAAGATCCCGGGCGTGAAGTCCATCGGGCCGGCCAGCAGGCGCGTGAAGAAGAGAATTGTTTCGTGTTCCGGCGGATTGCCGCCGTCGCCGCCCCACGCATTGTACTCCTGCCCACGCGCCCCCTCGCGGCTGATCATGTTGGGCCACGTGCGCCGCTCGCCCGTGTCATGGATCGGTTCATGTGCATTGATCGCAATGCCGTACGTCGCGGCCGTCTCGATGACCTTGCGGTAGTGCCGCACCATCGGCTGCGAATGGTGTGCGTCGCCTTCCTTGGTCTTGTCACCCACGTAGCCAGTCTTCACCGCCGTGATGCCGAGGCGCCGGTAGAGTGCGAACGCGCTGTCGAGCTGGCGTTCGTAGTTGGCGATGCCCATCCCGGTCTCGTGATGGCCGATCATCTGAACGCCCTTGCTCCGTGCATACGCGGCGACCGCAGGCAAGTCGAAGTCGGGATACGGCTGCGTGAACGAGAATTTGTCGCCGTTCTCCACCCAATTGCCGTCCCATCCGAGATTCCACCCTTCCACGAGGAATCCACCGATGTGGTTGGCGGCCGCAAAATCGATGTATCGCTTGGCGTTGGCCGTGGTGGCACCGTGCAGCGGCCCCGATTGCCACGTCATCGTGTTGATGTGCATGCCCCACCAGATGCCGTCGTACGTCATCGGCTTCACGAAGCTGGCATCGGCAATCTTGCTCGGCGGATTCAGGTTGAGCCCGAGCACCGATGGGACGAGATCCACCGCGCGATCAGCGAGCTGGATGGTGCGCCATGGCGTCACGAACGGCGTCGTACCGCGTACCTTCACCCCGTCCCGCATCGGGGCGAGCATCACGCGCAGGGTGCGATTCTGCTCCTTGCCGCCACGGATATTGAGGCCGGCATAGTCAAAGAGGTCGGCTTCGTGGATGACCACGTGGAGGCCGCTTGGCATCTCCATCGTGAGCGGCGTGTGTACGGTGTCGAGCGTGGAGAGCGGTGAAGCGCGGAAGAGATACTCGTACCGGTTAGGCTGGAACGACGGAATCCACCAGGCACGGCCGTCGCTGGCCATGGCGAATTCGGTGAGTTCCTCCATGATCTCGAACTGCGTCAGGCCGGACTGCACGGGAAGCTCGTAACGGAACCCGAGCCCGTCATCAAACACGCGAAAGACGGCGACGAAACGTCGCCGCGCTCCGGCGTCTTCCTCGACTGTCACACGCAGTTCACGGTGGTGGTCGCGCACCCGGCGCACCTCGCCCCACGGCTGCGTCCACGTCTCGTCGTGTTCGGCGCGCGCGACGTCCACCAGGTGCAGGCCGCCGAGCAGACGCGGCGCGCCGCGGAATGCGAAACCCAGTGCGCTCGGCATGACGACGTTGGCGCCATTGCGCTGCACGGAATATCGGAGCACGCCACTGTCCAGCGCGACGGTGACGATGTTCTTGCCGTCGGGCGATTGCACGGTGGCAGGGAGCTGCGCTGCCGTACGCGTCGCGACGACAGCGAAGGCGGCCGCGACGGTCGCGGCGCGCGCGAGACAGCGGACGTAACGCGTCATGAAATGAATATGCATTACGCCGGCGCGGCGGGCGATCTTGTCGCGGCGGTCGAACGGGGGCATGTTGCCCAGATGGCCACCGATACCGAATACGCCAAGTATGTGTGTGATCAACTGCACGCCGCGGGCGGGATCAGCGCGCGCCGGATGTTCGGCGAGTACGGGCTGTACCGCCACGGCAAGATCGTCGGTCTCATCTGCGACAATCAGCTGTTCGTGAAGCCGACACCGGCCGGGGAGTCGGTGCTCGGTTCGCCCACCTATGGCGAGCCCTACCCGGGTGCGAAACCGTACTTCAATGTGTCAGATCTGTTGGACGATCCGGGCTGGCTGGTGCAGTTGGTCGACGCCACCGATGCGGCACTGCCCGCACCAAAGAAGAAGGTGGCCCGGAAGACGCCCAAGAAACCCGCGCCGAAGAAGTAGCGCCCGCTACCGCAATGGGATGTAGCAGACGTTGCTCGTGAGCATCATCATCACGAACACGAGACACGTCACCATCGGCCCGAGGTACACGCGCCCGGTAAGGTTGAAGAACCACCGGTTGTAAAGCGGGAGTAGAAACATCATTGGGATGATGCCGAACAGCAGGTTGGCGAACAGCCACTCCGCCGTCCAATACACGGTGCCGGTGCCCACAAAGCTGGCGTACTGGATGAGGAGAATCAGCACGAGCCCCACCGAGTTGCCGAGCCCGTTGATGAGCAGGCTGCGCCATTCGGGTTGGTGCGCAAAGCGGCCCGCCGAGTTCACGCGCACCGAGTTGGCAAAATAGAAGATGAAAAAGAGCGGCAGGTACATCAGCGCCACCAGCACCATCCGCCGCGGGAACGACGCCGGCGCCGAGACGAACAGGAAGCGGAAGTCGGTATGGAAGACACCGTATGCCGCAAAGAGGAGCACGAAGAACCCGCCGGCGATCGCCAGCGCCAGCAGCACAGTGCGTCCCAGCTCGCCCGCGGTTGTCTGCAACCCGAGCATCTCGGGGCGCACGCCATTCCGTCGGCCGAAGAAGCGGTAGGTGAGCCACACGAACAGCAGGCCGAGCAGCCCGTTGGCGATGGCCCACAGCAAGACGGCGTTGTTGATGCGCTGCGGGAACCACCACGTCTGCTGTGCAGCACTGGCGGCCGGGAACACCTTGAAGGTCAGTAGGACCATCGGAATGAAAAGAAAGCAGGCGAGCAGGGCGCCCACTGCAAACGTCGTCCAATAGAGCACCGTGCCGGTCGCTCCCGGCTTTGGCAGGGCGGGGGGAATTGGCTTCGCCAGCGCGGCAAAGGCCGGCGTCTTGAGCAGCAGCGCACCAAACGGCACCAGGAACAGCAGGCCGCCGACCAGGGCAACGAGCGTGAAGAACTCCTTCAACCACCACCGCTGGTCCGTGGACGGCATCGTCGGCGTCAGGCCGAACACCGTGGTGAAGTAGTCCACCACATGCGCGATGGAACGCGGATCATACGGTAGCAACGGATGAAGGTTCACCGTGTTGTACACAACCCGCATCGTCCGATTCACCGGGTCCCCGTAGCGCCGGCCAATTTCGACGGCCGTGATGGCACTGTCCTTGGACAGGCCGGAATTCACCAGTCGAAGGGCCTCGGGTGCCGTGCGCATGTCGGCGTGCTTGAGCGCATTGCGGAACGCCCCCTCATCGTAAAAGGCATAGTCCATGCCGACGTTCGAGCGCACGGGCACGAGTACGCTGTCGGTGAGCGTGAGCACGTACCCGCCCACGAAGACGGCGGCGAGCTTGCTGGGCGGCTTCGGCGTCGGCGCAGGGGGCGGCTCCACCGACTGGGCCCGCCGGCCGACGCGTGGCTGACGTCCACCGAAGTGCGACGCCGCCTGAATGACCGCATTGCCGCCGGCCGAGTAGCCGGCGGCGCCAATGCGGGATTTGTCCACGTAGTTCAGGTTCGGTGTACTGGCGACGTACTCCACCATCGGGATCACGCCGTAGCCCTCGAGAGTTGCCGAACGACGTTGCCGCGAACTGCTCGACGCACCTTGGGCGTACGGATCGATGGTGATCACCGCCATGCCGCGCCGGGCGAGCTCGATGGCGTAGCTGTCGAGCGTCTCCTTGCTGCGTTCAAATCCGGGGCAGACGACGACGAGGGGAACCGGATTCTTGCTCGAGGCGGCGAGTGGACGGAAGATGTCGGCAGCAACCCATTGTCCATCCTGCGTCGGAAGCGTGATCCCGGTGACATCGACGCGACCGGCGTCGGTCTTCACGACGTAGCCGCCGACGCTGCCGGCAAAGATCAGCGCAAGCGAAAGGAGCAGCATGCGCGTGGAACGGCGCGACGGCGCGCGGTCCGGGCAATCGACGGGCGGAAGTGAGGCGGACATCGAGCTCCCAGGCGTGAGAGTACAAAACCTGGGGGGCCCTACCGCGGTTGCGGTTCCGTAAGTATCGACGTTCGGTCAAACACGCCGCAAGCGGCAGGCAGCGCGATTCGCAGTCACATCGCGTCAGTGCTGTGCGTCGTCCGCGACACGTCGTGCAGCTGGAAACGAGAAACGCCGCACCGCGTACGCGGTGCGGCGTGCCGTCAGCCGGCGCAGAGGTCGCGAGCCTAGCGGAACATCTCCGCCTCAACTTCGCGCGCAAGGCTCGCGAGCTTGGACCGTTCCTCATCCGTGAACTGGTGCGGCGCATGGTCGAGCACGCACAGCGTCCCAATCTTGTGCCCATCGGGCGATTTGATGGGAGCCCCGGCGTAAAAGCGCACGTTCGGGTCACCCGTTACCAGCGGGTTCTCGGAGAAACGGGGATCCAGGTAAGCATCCTCCACGACGAACACTCCGTCGTAGTTGATGGCGTGCCCGCAGAACGAGATATCACGGTGCGTCTGGTCGGCCAACAATCCCTGCTTCGACTTGAACCACTGGCGGTCGCTGTCCACCAGCGAGATCACGGACATCGGCACGCCGAATGACTCCGTGACCTCCTGCGTGATCCGGTCGAAGCGCTCCTCCGCCGGCGTGTCGAGAAGGCCCGTGGCGTGCAACGCGGCGATCCGTTCGGGTTCGCGGACCGGGACCGGCGGCTTCATCACATCGGCGGTCTTCGACCAAAGGTGGTCACGGAGGAACATCGCCTCAACGCGCGCGCGCAGCTGCACCGCATCGATTGGCGGCCGCAGCACATCATCGGCTCCCGCCGACATCATCGCCTCTGCCGTGGCGACGTCGTGCGACGGCAGGATCGCCAGGATCGCGACGTTCGTCGCCTGGATTACGGTGCGGATGCTGCGCACCACGTGCTCGGCGTTCAGTCCGGACAGATCCGCCGTCGTCAGCAGCACATCGGGTGCCTGGGCCGCGACGCGAGTGAGTACGTCAAGACCACTATGCACGTAGGACACCTGCGCTCGGCACGACGTGAGCGCGCCCTCAAGGACCGCTCGCCACATCGGATCGGAGACGGCAACCAGGATTTGCGGCATGGTCGTGCTCTCCGCCAGCAGCGGAATGCTCGCGGCCGGCGGGGCCGAGGCGGGAGGGGACGCCGTTGGCGTCGCCGGCGGCTGGTCAGTCGGCGAAATCGTCGTCGACGGTGCGGAACCCGATGACCCTGCCGCCGCCGCGGGAAGTTGCGTGGCGAGTCCAAACGCCTCGCTGACCGTCGCCTGCCAGGCCTCCGGCGTGGCCTCGAGCCCGGCCGCGATGCCGGGCATGGACGCCGTCGGCGCTTCCCGCGGCGCATCCACCGGGTGAACGAGACCGAGGAGAAATGGCTGCACCTGCTCGAGCGTCGTGCGGCCTTCGAGTAGATGCCACAGCGCATCTGCTTCCATCGTGTGAAGCGCACCGGACGCCAGCGCCCGCCGGCGCAGCGACTCATCACCCTCGCCCTGACTGATGGCCTCCCGTAATCCACCGCCGACGTCGAGCAGCTCGATGAGCGGCAGGCGTCCCTTGAAACCGGCGAAACTGCAATGCATGCAGCCCGGCGCCCTCATATGGGCGGTGCGGCCATACAGCCGTTGCATCGCCTCGCGCACCCTCTCGGGCAACTCCGATGCGTCGGCCGGGACGGCGCACTCCGGGCAGGTGCGTCGCACGAGGCGCTGAGCGGTGACACCCGCAAGCCCGCTGGCCAGCTTGAACCCTTCGACGCCCATGTCGCCAAGGCGCGTCACGGCTCCCACCGTGTCGTTCGTGTGAAGAGTCGACAGGACGAGGTGCCCGGTGAGCGCCGCCTGCACCGCAATCTGTGCCGTTTCCTGGTCGCGGATCTCGCCGACCATCACGACGTCCGGATCCTGCCGCAGCACGGAGCGCAGGACCGCGCCGAAGGTCAGTCCCTGCTTTTCGTTCACCTGCACCTGCGTGATGCCACCGAGCCGGTACTCGATGGGATCCTCGACGGTCACGACATTGACGGTCTCGCCGTGCAAATGGTTCAGGGCGGCATACAGCGTGGTGGTCTTGCCGGAGCCGGTCGGTCCCGTGACAAGCACCATGCCCTGTTCGAGTTCGAGCATCGCACTGAAGCGAGCCAGCACATCCGGGTGAAACCCAAGCTGCGGAATCTTCGCCTGGATCGCGCGCTCGTTGAGGATGCGGAGCACCACCTTTTCGCCCGTTCGCGCCGGGAGCGTCGAAACGCGCAGACCCACCACCGTGGAACCCACCTTCAGCTTGGCGCGTCCATCCTGCGGTCGCATCCGGTCGCTCACGTCGAGGCCGGCCATGATCTTGATGCGCGAGACAAGCGGTCCAGCGCCCACATACCGTGGGAGGACCATGATGTTCTTCAGCAGGCCGTCGAGGCGATAGCGCACGAGCGTCGACGTTTCATCGTGTTCGATGTGAATGTCCGAGGCGTTCTTGAGGACGGCGTTGCCGATGATGTTGTCAGCCAGCTGGATCACCGGTGCGCGGGGGCCCGTGCCGACTTCGGGAAGGGGCTCGTCCGATTCGCGCTCCACCACTTCGACCGACGTCTGACTTTCGAATTTCTTCAGGAGGTTGAAAACGATGGCGTCGGGGGCCAATTCCTCGAGTGTCGCGCGCTCCAAGGTCGCTGGTGGGCAGAACAGTGGGTTGACGGTCCGGCCGGTGACAGACTGTACGTCGTGAACGGCATACTCATCCAGCGGATTCGCCATTGCGAGCGTCACGCGCTTCTGGTCCGCCTCAACGGGGACGACAAAGTGCCGTCGCGTCACCTTCTCCGGGAGCAGCTGCGCAAGTTCCTTCGGCGCACCGCCACTCAGCTCCGTTGCTTCTATGCGAAACGCGCGGCGGATCACCTCCGCCAACTGCGCAAAGGTGAGGGCATCGGCGTCAAGCAGCGCCTGCGACAGGAAGGAGACTTTCTCCGTACGCCATTGCTCGATGCGCTCGGCCGGCACTCCGGCGGTGCCCTCAACAAGACGGACGAGCCATTCGTCCCGGAACCGATGGAATGCTGATGCCATAGTGCCCCCTCCCGCGCTTCGTGCGTTGCCTCTGGCCGAATCCGACGCACTGCGATGAGCGGATATGTCGGCGCTCACGTGACGGCGAGCGACGGACTTGGGGGGCGTCGGCGCCACGTCGGTCAACTTGCGCCTTGCATCCAGTGGCGTCAACACGGCTCCACCGCCGGGGCCGTCCAGCGTTGCCTTCCGTGGCGTCCGATGACTTCATCGCGCCGCGCCCACGGTAGCGTGGGCCGCACCCCCCACCTTTCATCCGCGCTCAGTCAGACGGATACACCTCGAAGATCCCGGCGGCTCCCATCCCGCCGCCGATGCACATCGTCACCATGCCGTAGCCACCGTTGGCCTTGCCAAGCGCATGCACCACCTGCGTGGTGAGCTTGGCACCGGTCGCACCCAAGGGATGTCCGAGCGCGATGGCGCCACCGTTCACGTTGGTGCGCGCGGCGTCCATGCCGAGATCCTTCATCACGGCAAGCCCCTGGACGGCGAAGGCCTCGTTCAGTTCGATCATCTTGATGTCATCGAGCTTCAGCCCGGCCTTGGCGAGCGCCTTCGGCACGGCCTTGATGGGGCCGATTCCCATCAAGTCGGGCGCAACGCCCGCTGTCGCGAACGTCACGAATCGGGCGAGCGGCGTGAGGCCAAGTTCGTTTGCCCGCGTGGCGCTCATCAGCAGTACGGCCGCTGCTCCATCCGAAAGCGGTGACGAATTGCCAGCGGTCGAGACGCCCGTCGCCGAGAAGGCCGGCTTGAGCTTGGTGAGTCCCTCGAGCGTGGTGTCGGCGCGCGGCATCTCGTCCACCGCGAACGGCACCGTCTCGACGGACTTCTTCGTCCCCTTCCAGGCAACGCGCTGCACGGGTATCGGGACGATCTCGCCGGCGAACGCACCGCGTTGCATGGCCGCCACGGCCTTCTGCTGCGACGCGAGGGCGAACTGGTCGGCCTGCTCGCGCGTGATCCCCCACTGCTTCGCGACGCGCTCGGCGGTGTGTCCCATCCCGATGTTGGCTTCGGTCATCTCGGGATGCAGGCGTGCGTGGAAGCCAGACATCGGCACGGCGCTCATCATCTCGATGCCGCCGGCGACGACCACGTCGCACAGTCCGGTCATGATGCTCTGGGCGGCAAAGGCGACGCTCTGGAGCCCCGATGAACAGAATCGATTGACGGTAGCACCCGACACTTCTACGGGATACCCGGCGCGGAGCGCGGCGAGCCGTGCGACGTTCAAACCCTGTGATCCTTCGGGGAAGGCGCATCCCCAGATCACGTCATCCACCAACGCGGGGTCAAGCTTCGCCGGTGCGAGCACGCCCTTCAGCATCTCCGCGCTCAGGTCCACCGCGTGTACGTTCGCCAGTGCCCCATCCTTCTTGCCGCGCGCGACGGCCGACCGCACCGCGCTCACGATCACCGCGTCCTTCAGTTGCATTGTCTCTTCTCCCGGCGCGTGTAGTCCGCGCCCGCAGTCGTCGTGGTCGGGGTCAGTTGCGGAGCGGTTTGCCCGTCTCGAGCATGTGCTGAATGCGAGCCTGCGTCTCTCTGGTGCCAAGCAGTCGCAGGAACCCTTCGCGTTCCAGTTCGATAAGGTCCATCTCCGTGACGTCGCGCGGCGGTCCATCGCCGCCCGACAGCACCAGCGCCACCTCGTGGCCGATACGCACGTCATGCGCCGACGCCATCCCACTTTCCTGGAAGGAGAAGAGCGCGTAGTCAAGGTTGGCCAGCGCCTCGCGCCCGAGCGCGCGCATCGTCATGGGCGGCGGTGGCACGTATCCCGCCGCGAGGTCGAGCACGCGCGCCTTGGCGTCGCTGAGCAGCACATCGCGGTTCATCGAGACGCGGTCGGTGGCACGCAGATAGCCGAGCTTGCGCGCCTCGTGCGCACTGGTGCTCACCTGCGCGAGCGCGATGAGCTTGAAAGCGCGCTTGATGCCTTCGAACGGATCGGCTTCCTCGTACTCGGTCAAGGCGCGCGTGAAACGGAACGCGAGTTCCTTGGTACCGCCGCCTCCGGGGAGCAGGCCCACGCCGGCTTCGACGAGCCCGATGTACAGCTCGGCGTGCGCCTGCACCACGTCACAGTGCATCGAGAACTCGCACCCGCCGCCGAGCGTCAACCCGAAGGGCGCGGAGACCACCGGGAACGGCGAGCGCCGCAACGCGAGCGACGTCTCCTGGAACGCGCGGACGCCGGCCTCGAGCGCCTTCCAGTCGCCGCTCATCAGCGCCGGACCCTGCTGCGCGAGGTTGGCGCCGGCGGTGAAGGTGCGAGGGTCGTCGTTGCCGATCACCAGTCCGACGTACTTGCCCGCCAAGACGCGATCGAGCGTCCGGTGCACCAGCTCGACAACGCCGACGCCCAGCGTGTTCATCTTGCCGCAGAACTCGAGGCAGAGCACACCGTCACCGAGGTCAACGACACGCGCTTCCTTGTTCGCGTCCACAACCTTGCCGTCGGCGCGCAACGCAGCGAGGTCGATGCGGCCCGCAATCCGGGGCACCGCGGCGTACCCGGAGGTCGTCGCCATCTGCTCGGTGCTGCCGGCGCCTGCGTAGAATCCCCGGCTTGCCTTGGCGACGAGCGGCGGGTCGCCAAACCCGTTCGCCGCGAACTGCGCACGCAACCAGTCGAGCCCGAGTGCATCCATCACGCGGAATGGGCCGATCTCCCAGCCGTAGCCCCACTCCAACGCGCGGTCCACACCGGCGATGTCGTGCGCCAAGTCCGGCGCCAGCCGCGCCGTATGGTACGCCACGATGGTGAGCATCTTGCGCAGGAAGTCGCCATACTTGCCCGGAAGGTCGCGCACCTTCGCGATGCGCTCGGCCACCGGGAGCTTGAGCAATGCGTCGATTTCCGGGGTGGAGAGGCGTACCTGCGGCACGTACTCGAGCGTGTGCCAGTCGAGCGTCCTGATTTCCTTGCCGGCCTTCTTGTAGAAACCGCCGCCGGTCTTGTCGCCCAGCCAGCCGCGCTTCACGATCTCGTGCACCCACGCCGGGAGCGTAAAATCCTCGCCGGTGGCCTGCGACAGTCCGGCGCTCACGTGCGCGAGCACGTCGAGCCCCGACAGGTCGCCCGTGCGGAACGTTGCAGTCTTCGCGCGGCCGATCAACTGGCCGGTGAGGCCGTCCACTTCGTCAATAGTGAGATCGAACTCTTCCATCAGCTTGAACGTCGCGAACATTCCGAACACGCCCAGCCGGTTGGCGACGAAGCCGGGCACGTCCTTGCAGAGCACAATGCCCTTGCCCATGCACCGCTCGGAGAACTCCCGAATCGTCTCGAGCGTCTCCGGCGCCGTATGTGGCGTCGGGATGAGCTCGAGCAAGTGCATGTAGCGCGGCGGATTGAAATAATGCGTGCCGAGGAAGTTCCGCTTGAAGGCATCGCTGCGCCCCTTCAGCAGGATCTCCATCGGAATGCCTGACGTGTTGGAGGTCACGATGGCGCGCGGCGCCACCTGCTCGAGCCTCGCAAACAGTTCCTGCTTGGGACCGGGCTGCTCGATGATGACCTCGACAATCCAGTCGCAGTCGGCGAGCAGGTCCAGGTGGTCGGCGGTGTTGCCGGTCACCACGAGCGCGGCGCGCTCGGGGTCCATGAACGCGGCGGGCTTTGCCTTGCGCGCCTTGTCAAGGCCGTTGCGTGCCGGCGCGGAACGGTCGGGCGACGCAGGGTCATCGCTGCCGGGAACGTCGAGCAGGACGACGGGGAAGCCGGCGGAGGCGGCGAGCGCGGCAATGCCGCTCCCCATCACGCCCGCGCCGACCACGCCCACTTTCGTGATGCGCATCAGGGCTCCATTAGGGGGCCTTCAGGATGGACGCGCGGAGTGCAGAGCGTACCGCGCTACGATACAATCTACCGACCACGCCGCCGCCTGACGAACGCCGCCATTTGATCGTCGCGCGTACGCGCCGCTAACTTGCGTCCGCCATGAAGATTCCGTCGGCCAAGGCGGTTGCCCATCTGCGCGCGGTTGACCCGGTGTTGGCCGGAGTCATCGACCGCGTTGGCCCCTGTCAGGCGCGCGCGCATCAGGAGGGGACGCACTTCGGCGCCGTGCTCCGCTCGATCGTCTACCAGCAGCTCAGCGGCAAGGCCGCCGCCACCATTCATCACCGCGTACTCGCGGTGTTCGGTGGCGACGAGCCAACGCCGCGGGCCCTGCTTCGCACCGATGACGCCGTGCTTCGGGCGGCGGGGCTGAGCGGGCAGAAGACGCGCTATGTGAAGGACCTGGCCTCGCACGCCGCGGAGCGGCGTTTCCCCATCGAACGACTCCACGAACTCGACGATGACGCGGTGCTCGCAACGCTCACGCAGATCAAGGGCGTGGGGCGCTGGACGGCGCAGATGTTCCTGATGTTCCGGCTTGGGCGACCGAATGTCCTGCCGGAACTGGACCTGGGCATTCAGAAGGGGATCCAGCGCGCGTACGGCTTGCGGCGATTGCCGAAGCCGGTGCAGGTGGAGAAACGTGGACGCCCGTGGGCGCCATATCGGACCATCGCGAGCTGGTACCTCTGGCGACTTCTGGATCTGCCGCAAGATTGAACGCGAGCGGGTGGGGGGACGATGCGCATTGGCGTGACGGGGGCCAGCGGATTCCTTGGCAGTGCGCTCGTGCCCGTGTTACGGGGCGCGGGGCACGACGTCGTGCGCATTGGACGCGGACGCGAGTCGGACATTCCATGGAATCCCGCCGATGGATTGCTCGACGCGCAGGCCTGCCGCGGCATTGACGCGTTCGTGCACCTGGCCGGTGCCAACGTCGGTGCGCGCTGGACCCCAGAACACAAGCGTGAGATCCATGACAGCCGGGTCCTGGGAACCTCGCTGATCGCGCGCACCGCTGCCGCGCTGTCGCCCGCGCCGCGCGTCCTCGTCTGTGCCTCGGCGGTCGGCATCTATGGCGACGCCGGGAACGCGGAATGCGACGAGTCGGCGCCGTCGGGGCACGATTTCCTCGCCCGCGTTGGCCTCGCGTGGGAGGCGGCCGCCGAACCGGCGCGCACCGCGGGCATTCGCACGGTGCACCTGCGGTTCGGTGTGGTGCTGGCGAGTGCCGGCGGTGCCCTGCCGCGGATGCTCCCCGCATTCCGCATGGGCGCGGGTGGTGCGCTCGCCGGTGGACGCCAGTGGATGAGCTGGGTGTCGTTGGAGGATGTCCTCGGCATCGTGCGCTTCGTGCTCACGCACGATCGCATCGAAGGGGCCGTCAATGCCGTGGCGCCTGCGCCGGTCACGAACGCCGAGTTCACGCGCACCCTCGCGCACGTGATCCGCCGACCAGCGCTCTTTCCCGTCCCTGCCTTCGCACTCAAGTTGATGTACGGCGAGATGGCCGAGGGGACGCTGCTCGTGTCGCAGCGGGTGGTGCCCCGCCGCCTGCTGGAGGCGGGCTATTCCTTCCGGCACTCCTCCCTCGAATCGGCGTTGCGCGCCGCGGTGAGCCCATGACGGAAGGGCCGGGCACCGATTTCCATAGCCACCTGATTCCCGGCGTTGACGACGGTGCCGCCGATCTCGCGGAATCGCGCGCGGCGGTGGAGGCACTCAGGCGCGCCGGGGTGCGCACCGCAGTCACCACGCCGCACTTCGACGGATCGTTGACGCACGCCCCCGCCATGGCCGCCGAGCGGCTGGCCGCGTTCGACGCCGGGTTTGCCGACCTCACCGGGGATGCCGCCGTCGTCGCGAGCGGCGTGCGCTTGTTCCGCGGGGTGGAGCTGATGCTCGACGTTCCTGAGCCCGATGTCAGCGACGCGCGGCTTCGCCTGAATGGCGGGCGGTTTGTGCTCGTCGAGTATCCCGGGTTGCAGTTGCCGCTTGCCAACGCCGACTACGCCATTCGCGCACTGCGCGACGGTGGTTGGCAGCCCGTACTCGCGCACCCCGAACGCTATCGCAACGTGGACGATTCGCTCGAGGCGCTGGCCGCGCTGCGCTTTGCCGGCGCGTTCTTCCAGGTCAATGCCGGCTCACTCCTTGGCCAGCACGGCGAAGGGCCGCGGCGACGCGCGTCGATGCTCCTCGCGCGTGGCTGGGCGGAGTACGCGTCGAGCGATTATCACGCCCGAGGCATCCCGGCGGTGGCTGCGGCGCGCGCCGAACTGGTGGCGAGTGGCGCCGGGGAGCAGGCCGAACTGCTGTTCGCGGAAAACCCCGGCCGGCTGGTGCGCGACGAGTCACCGCGTCCGGTGGCGCCACTGACCGCGAGCACGCGAAACCGGCACAGCTGGTGGCGTGCTTTGCTGCACCAGTTCAGCCGGTGACGGAACCGCGCGACGCAGGCGTTGCGAACGCGTCGCGTGGGCGTTGCTCCCGGTGCTGCTCGCGGTCTCACTCGTGCTACGCCATCCCTACGAGAGGCATTGGCGCACGCTGCTCTCCGCATCACCCACGGTGCAGCGGCGTGTCTGGCGCTTCGACCAACCGGCCGGGTCGCTCGCGTCGCTGGAATCGTGGGCGCGCGCATCGCTGCCACCCGACGCGCTCGTCGTGCTCCCGTCGGGTGACGACAACGCGCCCGCATTCCGGCTGCGTGCGAGACGGGGCGTCTTCGTTACGCGGGCCGATCTCCTGCACATGACGTACTCGCCTGA
This sequence comes from bacterium, assembly GCA_021813725.1. GTDB lineage: Bacteria > Gemmatimonadota > Gemmatimonadetes > Gemmatimonadales > Gemmatimonadaceae > PNKL01. Next base: position 17,450 of record JAKAJN010000041.1, read on the forward strand.
GGTCGTCGGCCCGGCAGCGGCGCGCATGCGGCTGCTCGCGCGGTATTATGGCGCCACCGGCAGAGCCGCAGTACGCTGACTCCGCCTGGGCGCTGTACGCGCTGCCGACCTAGCGCCTCAGGCCGCGCAGTTGCAGTTCGAAGTCGAGCGAGTTGGTGGCGAGAATGACCGCCACGTCGAACGACACCCGCCCGGCAATCACGAGATCGGCGAGATGCTGGTCGAAGGTCTGCGTGCCGAACTGCGCGCGCTCCTCGGCGAGGACGGTGCGAAGTTCGCCCAGCCGACCCGGGTCGCCGATGATCTCGCGCACGGCGGGGTTCATGCACAACAACTCGGCGGCAAGCACGCGCCCTTGCCCGTCGGCGCGCGGCAGCAGCCGCTGGGCCAGTGCACAGCGCAGCGTCTCGGACAGCTGCAGGCGCACCTGATCCTGCGTGTCCGCCGGGAAGTGGTTGAGCACCGACTTGATGGCTGAGGTTACGTCGGGGGCCTGTGTGCGGGCGATGACCAGCCGGCCCTGCTCGACCGCGCGGAACGCCATCTCGATCATCTCGGACCCGTTCAGCTCGCCCAGCACCACCACGTCGGCGTCCTGGTCGAGTGCCGCGCGCATGCCGGCCATGTACGACTCGGTGTCCACGCCCACTTCGCGCTGGGTCACCGAACACTTGTGGCTCTTGTGGAGGAACTCGATGGACGGTTCCACCGACACGACGTGCCGACGGGCTGGCGCGTGGTGGTTCAGATGGTTCACGATTGCGGCGAGTGTGCTCGTCCGTCCCGATCCGGGCACGCCGCTGATGAGCACGAGGCCCGAGTCGGACAGGACGATGCGGCCAAGCGCCGCGGGAAGGCCGAGGGTCTCGAAGGTCGGCAGGAGATCGGGGATCACCCGCATCACGACCATGTAGCTTGAGCGCTGCTTCAGAATGCTGATGCGGAAGCGCGCAATGCCGGGGGCGCTCCACGGACCCGTGTAGTCGTGCACCTCGTCGAGGGTCGGCGCGTTCGGTGCCGTAGCCAGCATGTGCATTGCGAGTTCACGGGTGTCGAGCGCGCCGAGGACGGGCGTGTCGAGCGGAACGAGCTGCCCGTGAATGCGCGCGTACACCACGTCGCCGGCACGGATATGCACGTCGCTTGCGCCGCGCTGGATGGCCTCGGTGAGGAACTGCCGCAGCCGTTCCACCTGCGCCGCACTGCCACCGGGACGGAAACGGCGTTCTTCGGCAGCAGGAGGCAGGTCTTCAGCTTTCACGGTGGCAGGCGTTTGCACGATGGGGTCCGAACGCTAGCGTGGGACTACGGCTGGCAAGCCGTTTCGCCAACCAAAGTCGATCGAGTTGAATTCGAGAAAAGCTGTACGCGAGGTTGACGAACTGTCTGATTGTTGTATACTGGACGAAAGATAGACAATTTCGTAACTTCTTGTCAAGCGAGCCATCCGCCGGCGTCTCGCAACTCATTTGTGAGT
>JAKAJN010000042.1 GCA_021813725.1 bacterium
GGGACGGTCCTCGAACAGGTGCAGCGTCTGCAGGACTCGCGTGCCGTTCAAGTCGTGAATCACGACGCAGGGTCCGTCAGTGTCTCCAGCGGCGGTCGCCGCGGCCTGTTCATCGGCCACGACAACCACGGTGGCATTCGCGAACTCAAGGAGGCGGCGGAGGTCACCGGACGGGATGCCGCCGTCGTGCGGCACGACGAGGCAAGTCAACCCTTCGAGGTTGTGCGGCACGAGCGCCGGGGTCTTCTCGGTGATGGGGAGCGGCACGTCGACGCGGAACGACGAGCCGGCGCCCGGCGCGCTGGTCACCGCGATGGTGCCGTCCATCAGGTCGACGAGCCGCTTGGTGATGGCAAGGCCCAGGCCGGTGCCGCCGAACTTCCGCGTGGTCGACGCTTCCGCCTGCTTGAAGGACGTAAAGAGCTGGCTGATGGTCTCCTGCGTCATGCCGATGCCGTTGTCCGTCACCTCGCAGTAGAAGCGCGACTCGGTCCCGGCGACCCGGCCGACGCGAACGGCCACCCGCCCGCGCCGCCCCGGCTGGCCAGCGCTGAACTTGATGGCGTTGCCGACGAGGTTGTACATGATCTGCCGCAGGCGCGTCGGATCGCCGCGCACGCGCATCGGCACCTCGGGTTCGACGAAGAGCATCAAGTCCACGTCGCGCAGATGCGCGAAGGAGAGCATGGACTCGGCGAGATCCTCGGTGAGTTGCACGATCGAGACGTCGGCCAGTTCAATCTCGAGCCGGCCAGCTTCGATCTTCGAGAAGTCGAGGATGTCGTCAATCACCGCCATCAACGCACGCGCCGAGGTCTGAATGGTCTGCACGGCGTCCATGTCGTGCGGCGGCAGGTCACTCTGGCCGAGGATCTCCGCCATCGCGATCACGCCGTTGAGCGGTGTGCGAATCTCGTGGCTCATCGTCGCCAGGAACGCCGACTTCGCGCGGCTGGCCGCGTCGGCCGCCTCCTTGGCATTCCGCAGTTCATCCTCGGCCTGCCGGCGCGCGGTGAGGTCGGTGTGCGTGCCGACGACGCGCAGGGCCACGCCGTCTGCGTCACGCTGCACCACCCGGCCACGGGAGAGGATCCAGCGGTATGAGCCGTCGCGACTGCGCATGCGGAACTCATTGGCGTAGGGTGCGTCGTGCAGGGTGGCGGCCTGCTTCGCTGCCAGCACTGCGTCCCGCTCATCGGGATGGAGCAGCGTCGCCCACGCCGCGAACTCGTGCGGCATTTCCTCGGGTGAGAAGCCGAGCATCGTGGCGTACGGATCGTTGAAGCGGAAGAGCTCGTGGACGATGTCCCACTCCCACACCCCTTCGGACGACGCCTCCATCGCGAAGGCGAAGCGCTGGTCGCTCGCCTTCACGCGTTCGTACGCGCGCTCGAGCGCGAGATCGGCGCGCCGCCGGCTCAGCACGCTCCAGATGTCGTGCCCGATGAGCCGCAACTCCTGCATGTCAGACGCGTCGTAGTCCGCTTCCTTGTTGCCGACGGCCACGACGGCGCGCACGCGGTCGCCTTCGACGACCGGAACCGCGAGCAGGCGGTGCAACGGCACGTGTCCGGGCGGACACGCGGCGAGCGCGGACATCTCCACGGCGTTGATGAGCACTGGCTGACGATCGCGCACCATCGTCCGCCAAGTCTGCGCATCGGCGACGGCATAGCGGCTTTCGTATAGGCACTCGCACTGTGCAACGGTGCCGTCGGCCCAGAATCCGAACTCGACGTGCTGCTGATCCTCCGAGATCAGATGGAGGAACCCGACCGGACTGGCGGTCAGTCGGGCGGCCTCGTCCACGCCCAGTTGGAGGATCGCCGACTCGTCGAGCGTCGCCGCTTTCTGGCTCATCGCCAGCATCGCCTTCAGCCGGCGGTCGGTCGCCTGTAGAATTGCGTTCGCCTTGGCCAGTTCGGCGGTGCGCTCGTCCACGAGGTCCTGCAGGTGATCGCGCAGCCGCCGCAGTTCGTTGGTGGCCGTCACCTCGGCGGTCACGTCCTGAATGGAGCCCACCGCGCGCAGGGCGTGGCCGGCGCTGTCGTGCTCGATGACCGTGCGCACGTGCAGATATCGCTGCGGTCCGGCCCCGGCGGCGGCGCGCACCACCTGATCGACGTCACGCAGATGCAGGAACGCGGCGAGCATCTGCGCGCTGTCGTCCGGATGGAACAGGTTGAGCAGCCAGGGAGCCGATGGGTCCGGCGTCTCGTCACGCACCCGGGCATCGAAGCCGAGGACGTCGAGGAAGTCGGGAGATGTGCGGATCTCGTTGGTCGTCAGGTCATGCGAATAGCTGCCGAGCTTCGCAATCTCCTCCGCCTGTTGCAGCGTGGCCTGCATCGCGCGCTGTTCGGTCAGGTCCACCCAGCCGACCACCAACTCATCGCCCGCCCGCGAGACGAATCCCTGGGCGTCGCGATAGGTGCCGTCCCAGCAGCAAATCCGCAGGACCGGGAGCTGCAACGGAGAATCGGACGTGCTGGCGCGTCCCGTCTCGGCCTGCCAGATCCCCACGACTGCGGTGCGATACACCGGGTCCGGATAGAACCGGGCGAACTGCGTGTCGAGGTCGGGAAGGTCATCCGTGGTGTAGCCGAAGCGCTCGATGAACGCGCGATTCACGCGCGTGATCAGTCCCGACGACTCGTGCAATACATACATTGGCAGCGGTGAAGACTCGAAGAGTCGCCGGAACCGCTCCTCACTGATCCGCCGGCGCTCCTCCTCCTCATGTCGACGCTGCTCGGCGGCAACAGACTGCAGCACGAGACCGAGCAACCGTGCCACCTCGCTGAGCGTGCTCACGAGTTCCGGCTCGAAGAAGCCGCGGTCTGTGGCGTAGAACATCACGGCCGCGACGACGCGGCCATCCACGATGACCGGGAGTGCTGCCGACGCCCCGAGACCGTGCTCCTCCGCCAGCGCGTGCCACGGCGCCGTGCGCGGATCACCGGCGAAGTCGTTCGCCAGCACCGTACGGGCCTCGGCAACGCAGACGCCGGTCGGACCTTGGCTGGTGGGGAGCGCGGGATCCGTGGTGATGTGCAACCGCGGCACATACTCCGCGGCGGCGCCGGCCCACGCCACGGGTCGAACGATGCCCGCCGCCTCGTCCACTTCGCCAATCCAGCAGAGCCGGAATCGACCATCGTCGAGCGCACTCCGCACCACGAAGTCGTACGCGGCCTGCGCGCTTCGGGCCGCGAAGAGCGCTTCGCTCGCGCGATTCAGGAACGCATAGAGTGCGTTCAGTCGCGACAGCCGACGGGTGGTCTCAATCTGTGCGGTGACGTCTCGCACGAAGCAGAACAGCTGTCCTTCGCCAGCACCAGGCAGGTGCGAGGAACTGATGTCCACCTCAATCACCGGGCCGTCCTTGCGGCGCCACTGACTGTGGAAATGTGCACTCTCGCGGCGGATCAACTCCGCGATCCAGTCGAGCACTTCGTCGGCCGGCACGCTCTGCATCAGGTCGGTGAGCGTGAGTCGCAGCAACTCGGTCTGCGTGAACCCCGTCATGCCGGCCAGCGACGGATTGGCGTCGAGGACACGCCCGTCCGGGGCGATGATGATGATGCCGTCCATCGACGTGGTCGTCGCGGTCAGCAACTGCGAGGCGAGCACGAACTGCCGCTGCTCGGCGCGCCGGTCGGCGGCGAACCAGAACAGCCGCAGGGTCAACCCGGTGAGGAGGATGAGGCCGACGGCCGCCGCCCAGATGAGGATCGCGACCGTCCGCTGCTCCTCGTGGAGCGTCTCCAACTCCACCTTGGCGACCACGAGCCAGGGCGTCGCGGCGATGAGTCGCCCGGCCGCGAGCACGGGGACGCCCCGATAGTCGAGCCCCTTCACGACCGAATCGGCGCCGTAGCGCTCGAGCAGGCCGGGGACGTGCGTCGTGTCCTGGCGCGCCATGTGCACGTGGAGCGGAACGAGCGTGCCGCCGCTTCGCGTGGCGGCCACCACCGTGATCGAGTCCCCCAGCCGCTGGAGGATCACGCTCTCTGCGCCGCGCGCCTCACCCTCAAGCTGCGTGAGCATGGGGAGCAGGGCGATGGTGGCATCGCGCTTCGTCAGCACCGTGCCGACCGTCCGCTTGGTCGAGTCGCCGTCGGCATAGATGGGATAGCTAATGCCGAACTCCGGTCCGCCTGCTGCGTCAAGCTGGAAGGGGAGGATCGCGGCAGCGCGAGCCGTGAGGCTCTTGTGCAACACGCGTTGCTCGTCGGCACTGAGCGCGTAGTCACCCGGGTAAATCGGTCGCATCGCGGTGTCGAACACCGCGATCATCTTGTACCCATAGGACTCGCGCGTCTGCGCAATCGCGAGCGCGAGGTTGCGCCGTGCGGCGCCGGCGTTTCCGGCGGCAAGGAGCGGGTTGACACTCCGCCAGACTGCCGGTCGAATGGAAAAGAGCCGCGCGTCCATCAACCGTTCGTTCAGCGTGTACCGGATCAGCTGGCTCTGCGCGCGCGCGGTTGCCGTCATCGTGCGCCCGGCGGCTTGTTCGATCGCTCGGAAATTGTAGCGCTGCAGGACGTACGCGACGCCGAGCAGAACCGCCGTCACCACCGCGAACGCGAGCACGAGCGTCCGCACGTCGACGGAGTGGTGCGGATCGCGGAGGGGCGGTTGGACAGTCGGAGGCGTCACGGCAGGCGGGTGAACGCGAGCGGGGGATCCGTTCTATTATGGAACATCGTAGCCGCCCATCAGGCCGGCAAGCGCGCAACTTGTTTGCCGGGGAATTGGCGGCCATCTTCCCGCGCCATGGACACGCGCACGTTCGGACGACTCGACTGGCGGGTCTCGCCACTCGGCTACGGGATGTGGGGGCTGGCGAACTGGGCGGGAACCGACGCCGAGGAGGTGCAGCGCGCCCTCGACGCGTCGGTCGCGGCGGGCGTCAATTTCTTCGATACGGCCTGGGGCTACGGACGAGGTGCCAGCGAACGCATTCTTGGCGCGCTCGTGCGACGGCATCCCGGGCAGCGCCTGTATACCGCGACGAAGATCCCGCCGAAGAACCTCCAGTGGCCGTCCCGGCCGGAGTTCACGCTCGACGACTGCTTTCCCCCGGACCATATCCGCGCGTTCGCCGAAAAATCGCTGGCCAATCTCGGTCTGGAGCGCGTGGACCTGCTCCAGTTCCACGTCTGGGAAGATGGCTGGGCGCGCGACGAGCGATGGCAACGGGCGATGGACGATCTGCGGCGCGAGGGGCTGATTGGCGGCGTGGGCGTGAGTGTGAACCGCTGGGAGCCGACCAACTGCCTGGAAACGCTGCGAACCGGCGCGGTGGACGCCGTGCAGGTGATCTACAACATCTTCGACCAGGCGCCGGAGGACGAGCTGTTCGCCGCGTGCGCCGCGCTGGGCGTGGCGGTGATCGCCCGAGTGCCGTTCGACGAAGGGTCGCTGGCGGGGCAGGTGCGTGCCGACTCCACCTTTCCCGAGGGCGACTTCCGGCGCATCTATTTCGGTCCCGAGAACCTCGGCCCCACGGTGGCGCGTGTGGACGCGTTGCAGGCCGAGCTTCCGGAGGGCCATTCGCTCGCGGAGTTGGCGCTCCGGTTCTGCATCTCCGACGCCCGCGTGAGCACCGTCATTCCCGGGATGCGACGTGCGGCGCACGTGCGCGCAAACGTCGCCGCAGTGGAGCGCGGTGCGCTCGACGCCGCGGCGATGGGCCGGCTTCGTGTGCACCGTTGGGATCGCCGGCCGGCGGCCTGGAGTCTCTAGCGGCTAGCCGTAGAGCTCTTGCATCGCCTGCGCCATGGTCTGGCGATACCCATCGGCGATGACGCGCCGCGTGGCCACCTCGCCGGGCGCTTCGAGCGCGCGGGCGGCGGCGTTCATCGCGTCGAGCCGGAACTCCTCTCCCGCAAGATGGCTCAGGTACTCCTCGGCCGCGGTCAGGTAGCCCATCATGCCGGCGCACTCGCACGGGCAGAACACCTTGTGCGCCACGCGCAGCACCTCTTCGTCCGCGGGATTCGGCATCACGAGGTTCTCGGACCCGTTGATGACCTTGAGGCGCGCGTTCGCGGCGCACGCCGCGACGGTGGCCGAGTCGAGCGAACCGCCGGCGGCGTTCAGCACGAGCGCGTCCATCGGCTGGGCCAGGAAGTCGCTCTTTCCCTCGGCGGGCCAGCACTGCACCCCGCGAGCCGCGAGCGAGGCGCGAATGGCGGGCTTGGACTCCACCACCAGCGGCGTCGCACCGTCGGCGAGCAAGTGGTCGATGATGTGCTGCCCGATGTTTCCCGCCCCGATCAGCCCGACGACGGCGCCCTTCAACGGAATGCCCGCGCCCTTCAACTGTCCGACGAGCATCCAGTAGTTGCCCTCGGCCGTCGGTGCGCCGGTGTCGGAGATGACGCTCCCCTTGTACTGCGCGTTGAGGTAGCGCAGCGAACCCGTCGTGCCATCGCTCATCACGCCGTGGCCGAGGTCTTGTCCGGTGGTGAGAAAGAACCCCGTCGTCTCCACGTCCTTGAAGCAGGCGACGGCGAAGTCGAGCAGGTCGCGGTCGCGCGGTTCGCCGACCCGCGCGCCCGGGGTCGGCCGCATCACGCACTTGCCGCCCACGATGCGCGAGAAGTCGCGCTGCACATGCGGACCGCCGACCTTCAGCAGTCGCGACCAGAAGACCTTCTCGTCCATCCCGATCGCGAGGTCGATGGCCTCGTGGTCGGGATCCCAGCCCGGAATGCTCGTTCGGCTCTCCGGCGCAATGCGAAAGCCGCCGAGCGACAGCATGCGCGAACCCGGCTGCGCGTGCGTCGCGATGCTCAGCGTCCAGGGCTCGGTGGTGTGCTGGTAGCGATAAACCCACACCTTGGCGGTGGGATGGCGGCCAATCTCCGGCGCCAGTTTCAGCGTCTCCGCGGGGGAGAGCACGGTCTTCGTAAAGTCAGGCATGATGGCGGTAGCGGGCACGGGACACACTAAGGTAGAGGGTGCGCACGAATTGTCGAATTCCGGCGCGGGCAATACATTGGGCAGTCCCCCTATGGCGATGTCATCGAAACCCCCTGCCGCCGCGCGTGCATCGCGCACCGCCCGCCGCGTCGCACGTCCGTTCACGGCGACCGCGTGGGGTCGATTCTGGACGTCTGCCGCCACCGGATCGCGCGGCAGTTGACGCGTCCGCGCGCCGCGACCTTCAGGGCCCGGCGCGCCGCGACGAGATACACGCGAGGTGATGAGCGCTGCTCGCCCGCTCGAGATCGACTATGCGTTGATCGACCGTCCACCGTCTACCGTCCGTCTGGATGCCCCCCCATGGCCACCGCCACCGCCCCCTCGTCCATCGAGCAGCACGACGCGTTTCCGATCAACGGCACGGACTACATCGAGTTCTACGTCGGCAACGCCAAGCAGGCCTCGCTGTACTACCGCGCCGCGTTCGGCTTTCAGCTGATTGCCTATCGCGGCCCAGAAACGGGCGTGCGTGACCGGGCGTCGTACCTGCTGCAGCAGGACAAGATCCGCTTCGTGCTCACCTCGCCGCTCGGTCCGGAAGGGCCGATCGCCGATCACATTCGCCTGCACGGCGATGGCGTGCGCGACCTCGCGTTCTGGGTGGACGACGCGCGCGAGGCCTTCGCGACGGCGGTGGCGCGCGGCGCCGAGCCGGTGCAGGCACCGGAAGCGTTCCGCGACGCGGATGGCGAGGTGGTGCTCGCGTCCATCCGTACGTACGGCGACACGATCCACTCGATCGTCGAACGCCGGAACTACCGCGGACTGTTCCTGCCGGGGTTCCGTGCCGCGGCGACCGAGTTTGCGCCCCTCGCGGTCGGGCTCAAGTATGTGGACCACTGCGTCGGCAACGTCGAACTCGGCAAGATGAATGCCTGGGTGGCGTTCTACGCCAACGTGCTCGGCTTCTTCAACCTGCTGACCTTCGATGACAAGGACATCAACACCGAATATTCGGCGCTGATGTCGAAGGTGATGAGCAATGGCAACGGGCGCATCAAGTTTCCAATCAACGAACCCGCGGTCGGCAAGAAGAAGAGCCAGATCGAGGAGTACCTCGACTACTACCGGGGGCCCGGCGTTCAGCACATCGCGATGGCCACCGACGACATCATTGCCACGGTGCAGGCGCTGCGCGCGCGCGGCGTGGAGTTCAATCAGACGCCGACGACGTACTACGACTCGCTGCAGGCGCGCGTCGGCACGATTGACGAAGACCTGGCGACGCTGCAGGAGCTTGGCATCCTCGTGGACCGCGACGACGAGGGCTACCTGCTGCAGATCTTCACCAAGCTCGTGCAGGACCGGCCGACCCTCTTCTTCGAGATCATCCAGCGCAAGGGCGCCAAGGGTTTTGGCAAGGGCAACTTCCAGGCGCTCTTCGAGAGCATCGAACGGGAGCAGGCCCGGCGGGGGAATCTCTAGTGCCGTTCTATCACGCACTCGGACAGATGCCGCGCAAGCGGCACACCGTGTTCCGCCGCCCCGACGGCGGGCTGTACAGCGAACAACTGATGGGCAACGAGGGCTTCACCGGGCCGTCGTCGCTGCTCTACCACGTCCATCCTCCCACGACGGTGCTGGCCGTGCGACGGCTGCGCGATATCCTGTGGGAAAAGGACCCGGATCGCGCGCTGCGGCATCGCCACTTCCGCACACGCGAGCTCCCCGCCGGCGGTTCACCGACGCTCGATCGCATTCCGATGCTGTTCAATCGCGACATCGCGATGCTCTGGTCCGAGCCGTCGGTGGAGGACGCGCATTTCTATCGCAACGCCCAAGCCGATGAGGTGGTCTACCTTGCCGAGGGGACGGGGACGCTCGAGTCGCAATTCGGCTTCCTCGCGGTGAAGTCCGGCGATTACGTGGTGCTGCCGCGAGGCGTGATGCACCGCTGGCGGTTCACCGCGAGCGCCAAGCTGCTGATCATGGAAAGCCGCGGCTACGTGCGCCCGCCTTCGCGCTACCGCACCGAGTACGGCCAGATCGTCGAGGGCGCGCCGTACAGCGAGCGCGACTTCCGCCGTCCGACCGAACTGGTGACCTTTGACGAGAAGGGCGAGTTCCCGATTCTCGTGAAGCAGTACAACGGCCTCACCGAGATGGTGCTCGACCACCATCCGTTCGACGTGGTGGGTTGGGACGGATACTTCTACCCGTGGGCGTTCAACATTCACGACTTCGAGCCGATTGTCGGACGCATTCACCAGCCGCCGCCGGTCCACCAGACCTTCCAGGGCGACGGGTTCGTCATCTGCTCCTTCTGTCCGCGTCCCTACGACTTTGATCCCCAGGCAATTCCCGCACCGTACGCGCACAGCAACGTGGACTCCGACGAAGTGCTCTTCTACGCGTCGAGCGAGTTCATGAGCCGCAAGGGGATCGAGTACGGATCCATCACGCATCACCCGGATGGTCTGCCGCACGGGCCACACCCGGGGCGCACCGAGGCGAGCATTGGCGCCAAGGCGACCAACGAGCTGGCGGTGATGATGGACTCGTTCCGCCCGCTCCACGTGGCCAAGGCAGTGCTGCCGGCGGAAGACCGCGAGTACTACCGGTCGTGGGTCGAGAGCGGACCTGGATTCAACCCGCCGACGAGTTGACCATGCCCCGTCTCGCTGCCCGCTTCAACGCCCTGCCGCCATACGCCCTCGCCGCCATTCCGCAGAAGAAGCGCGAACTGATCGCGCGCGGGGTCGACGTCATCGACCTGGGGGCCGGTGACGCCGATCTCCCGGCGCCGCCGCGTGCGGTGGAGGCGCTCGCCGCTGCGGCGCAGGATCCCGCGATGTCGCGCTACGGGTTCGGACTTGGCCTGCCCGCCTTTCGCGAGGCGGCTGCCGCGTGGATGGAGCGGCGATTCGGCCAGCGATTCGACCCGATCACCGAACTGGTTCCGCTCATCGGCAGCAAAGAGGGCATCGCGCACCTTTCGCTGGCCTACGTGGAACCGTCGGACATCGCGATCATCCCCGACCCGGGCTACCTCGCGTACCTCGGGGGCACGCTCCTGAGCGGCGCCCGACCGTATCTGTATCCGATCACGCCGCGCACCAACTTCCTGGTGGATGTGGACGAAATCCCCGTCGAAGTTCGCGCGCGGGCCAAGCTGCTGTACCTCAACTATCCGAACAATCCGACGGCCGCCGTCGCCCCGCGCGACTACCTGAAGAAGGTCGTCGACTGGTGCGCGACGCATGACATCCTGCTCGTGTACGACAACGCGTACAGCGAAATGACATTCGACGGCTACGTGGCGCCGAGCATCTTCGAGATTGACGGCGCGCGCGAAGTGGCCCTCGAGTTCCATTCGCTGTCGAAGACGTACAACATGACCGGCTGGCGACTCGGATGGGCGGCCGGCGCGACCCACCACACCACGCCGCTGGCGAAGGTGAAGAGCTTCGTGGACACGGGGCAGTTTCTCGCGTCGCAGTATGCCGGGGTGGCGGCGTTGGAGAGCCACGGGGACTGGCTGCCGCGCAACCTGGCGGTGTTCAAGGAACGGCGCGACGCGGCGGTCGCGGCGTTCCGTGCCGAGGGCTTTGACGTCGCGGTGCCGCAGGCCTCGATGTACCTCTGGGTACCGCTTCCGGCCGGCGTCTCGTCCCTGGAGTTCCAGGAGCGGCTGATGCAGGAGGAGGGCGTGGTTGTCCTCGCCGGCAAGGCGCTGGGCGACGGCGGCGAGGGATTCTTCCGCGTCTCTTTCATCACGTCGCCAGCGCGACTGGTCGAGGCGGCACATCGCGCCGGGCGCGTGCGTCGGAGCATGACCGGGGGCTGACCGCGCCGCCGGCTGGCAACGCGACCGGCGCGTGCCCAAACTCAAGGGCATTCGTTCGCGGCGCGCACGGCGCCGCGCGACCACTCGAGAGGACCTTCGTGTCACGCAACCGGATCACCACGCGCCCCCTCGCGTTTCTATCCCTGCTTGCCGTCGCGGCGGCCGCGCTTGGCGCCCAGCCCCCGACACGCGCCGCGCAGGCGCCGGCGTCCGCGCCGGACCGCCTCGTCGCGGCGATGCACGGCATCTCCAGCAACGTCATCCTCGACTACGTCAAGGAACTCACCGCCGAGAAGTACGGTGGCCGGCTCACGGGAACGGCCGGTTACGATGCGGCGGCGGCGTGGACGGTGGATCTCCTGCGCGGCTGGGGCTATCAGCCGATGGGCGACCAGGGAAGCTGGTATCAGAAGTTCCCGAATCCGTACACGCTCGTGCTGCCAGGTACCGAACTGTCGCTCCAGGTACAGCAGGCCGGCGGTGGGACGATCGTCAAGTCGTACGTGTGGGAGAAGGAGTTCTACCAGGGATCCACATCCGACTCCGGGCGCGTCACGGCCGAGGCAGTGTACGTCGGCTATGGCGTCACCGCGCCGGAACTCGGCTATGACGACTACGCCGGTATGGACGTGAAGGGGAAGATCGTCGTGGTGGAGCCCGAGGCGCCGATGGGGCCGATGCCGGACACCACGCTGTTCAAGAAGTGGCGACCGTATTCATTCCACAGCTACAAGATCGAGAACGCCGCCAAGCACGGCGCCATTGGCATGGTGTACGACTACCACATCGCGAATCCCAACGCGCGATTCGTGAAGGGGCTCATCCTGACGTATGTCAGCGGCGCGGTACTCGACGACCTGTTCGCGGGTCTGCCGATGACCCATCGCCAGACGCTGGATCAGATCCGCCAGACGCTGAAGCCGGCGTCGCGGGTGCTGGGCAAGACGATGACGCTCGCCAACAACACGCAGCACCATCCTGAGGGGATTGGCGCCAACGTGATCGGCGTGCTTCCGGGGAGCGATCCCGCGCTGAAGGACGAGTACATCGTACTCGGGGCGCACCTCGATCATCTCGGCTACAACCACGAGTTGATGCCCGGGGCGCACGACAACGCGTCGGGAGTGGCGGTGCTGCTGGCGGCGGCCGAGGCCATCACGAAGGCCAAGGTGCCGATGAAGCGGAGTGTCCTGCTGCTCCTGTTCGGCGCGGAGGAGCAGGGCGTGGCCGGCTCGGAGTACTACGTGGCGCATCCCGTCGTGCCCAACGCGAAGATCACCGCGTTCCTGAACCTCGAGAGCGTGGGGCGCGGCGAGCGCATTGGCGTCTCGTCCGGCGTGGAGTACCCCGCGATCTACCAGGCGATGGAGCGAGCCGACAACCAGTACGTGCACCGCGCGATGGGCGCGTACTCCAATCTCAATCTGGCGCGTCCGCGGCAGGACGCGGCGCACTTCCTGTGGGCGAAGATTCCGACCGTGTCGATCGGCACGAGTGGCGCGCCGCCGCTGCCGTACGCGAGCTATCACACGACGAAGGACACGTGGCAGATCATGACGCCGGAGGTGATGGAGGATCTCGCGCGGATCACGTTCGTGGCGACCGTGGATCTGGCGAACCGGTAGGGGATGGGAGGCGGCGCCGGACGCGCAGTCCGGCGCCGCCGCCACCCACGCCCGACAACGCGTCGTGCGGCCAGCGTTGTCGTTCCATTGCGCGTTGAGAACCTGAATCAGTCGGCCGCGCATGCGTTCGCCTCGCGGCTGCCCCCACTGCGCCATCCGACCCTCGGAGCACTCATGCATCGCTCGCTCGCCCTCTTGCTGCTCGCGGCGCCGCTCGCCGCGCAGCAGCCGGCACCTGTCGCCGCAGCGCAACCTGTCCCCGCCGCCCCCCGCGCCTTCACTCCCGGCGACTGGTACAAGGTGACGCAGCTGAGCACGCCCGCGATGTCGCCCGATGGCAAGCTGGTCGCGTTCACCGTGACGACGGTCGTCGAGCGCGAGAACAAGCGGCATAGCGAAGTCTGGGCCGTGCCAACCGCCGGAGGCACCCCCGTGCGCTACACGGCGCCGGGCTACGAAAGCTCGAACCCGCGATTCTCGCCGGATGGCAAATACCTCTTCTTCACGTCCAACCGACCCGGTGGCCGCGGCAACACGTGGGCGCTCCGGATGGACGAGCCGGGCGGAGAGGCGACGCAGGTGGACCGCTATCCCACCGGCTCCGTCCCGAAGGATCGGAGTTTCGCCGTGTTCGATGCGGTTGCCGATACCGCGGGCGGCGGCAGTGGTGGTGGTCGCGGCCCCGGTGGACGCGGCGGTCCCTTTGGCGCACTGCCGACGGGTCCGATGGCGGCCAACGCGATGGCGTTTCCGCCTTTCGGCGCCATCACCAAGCCGGTCGATCAGTCGCGCTTCGATGGACGCCAGATCGTCACGTTTCCGTACAAGGCCAATGGCATTGGCTATCTGCCCAACCCCCGCGAGGCGCGCCGTGTGCGCCCGTTTCAGGTCTTCACGCAGAAGTTCGACGGCACCACGCGCGTGCAGGTGACCGACACGCCGTACTCGCATGCGCAGACCGTCGTGTCGCCCGACGGCAAGTGGATCGCCTTTATCGCCGACGCGCAGTTGCGCCCCGACAGCGTGGTACAGCAGCTGGCCGACTCCATCGCCAAGCTCCCGTACGACGCGCTGCGCGACGACGCGCCGCGCAACGACCGCGACATCTACGTCATTCCCGTCACCGGCGGCGCGCCGCGCAAGGTGGCTTCGCTGCAGGGCGACGAGAGCGGTCTCGACTGGTCGCCTGACGGCAGGAAGCTGCTCTTCATCAGCCGCGCCCAGCGGACCAAGAATGCGCGCTTGATGCTGATCGATGCCGGCGGCGGCGCGCCGCAGAATCTCACCGACGGCTGGCAGTACGAGCCGGCACAGGCGGAGTTCCTGCCGAACGGCGACATCCTGATGAGCGCCGACATCGGCGCGCGTACCGCGCTCTTCCTCGTCACGCCGAAGAACGGCCAGTCGCGCGAGATCATCGGCGGACGCCGAGTGATCCGCGGCTTCACGCACGACGACAAGGCCCGGCAGGTGGCGTTTGTCGCCACCAGCGTCGCCGCGCCGACGGAGCTGTTCATCGCCGACCTTGACGGCAAGAACGAGCGTCGACTGACGTCGTTCAACGACAAGGTCAACGCCGAGATCGCCTGGAGCGACGCCGAGAAGTTCACCTTCCAGGGCGTCGGCGGCCTCACTATCGAGGGGTGGGTGATGAAGCCGTTCGGCTACCAGGCGGGGAAGAGGTACCCGCTGGTCCTCTACATCCACGGCGGTCCGCACTCGCGCTACGACGAAGGATGGTTTGACGAGTTCCAGAACCTGGCGGGCGCGGGCTTCCTGGTGCTGTACACGAACCCGCGCGGCTCGAGCGGTTCGGGGGCCGACTTCACGTACAGCACGCGGGGGCGCTGGTTCGCCGAGGATTTCAAGGACCTGATGCAGGCGACCGACCTCGCCGCCCGGCGTCCCGATGTGGACAGCACGCGTATGGGCGTGACCGGCGGGTCGTACGGCGGCGTGATGACGGCGTGGGTGACGTCGCACACGACCCGCTTCAAGGCCGCCGAGACCGACCGGATGATCAGCAACTGGTGGTCGTGGTACGGCGCGAGCGACGCGCAGGGGCTCACCGAGTTCGAGTTCTACGGCAAGCCGTGGGAGAATCCGGCGATGTACGATTCGCTCTCACCAATACGCCATGTCACGAACGTGGTCACACCGACCCTGATGGTGCAGAGCGAAGAGGACTTCCGTACGCCGATGGCCGACGCCGACCAGTGGTTCATGGCGCTCAAGAAGCGCGGGGTACCCGTGGAGTGGGTGCGCTATCCGCGATCCAACCACGATCTCTCCCGCACCGGCGAGCCGTGGCTGCTGGTGGATCGCCTCGGCCGCCTGCGGCAGTGGTTCACGCACTGGTTGACGCCGTAGTCCGAAACTGCAACGGCTCACCACGGAGAGCACGGAGAACGCGGAGAACGGCGAATTCCTAATGGAACGACCGCGCGCCACGCTTTAGCCTGCGTGGCGCGTGCTGTTCGCCCAAGAAGTGGCAGTTGCAGTTCTCCGTGTATCTCCGCGTTCTCCGTGCCTCCGTGGTGGGCAGTTGCAGTTAACGGACCCGCCACGAAGTATGGCCGGAGGCCTGTCGATCGCCGGCGCCGCGCATAGAATACCGGCCCATGCTGCGACGCACGCTCACCACGCTCCCGCTCGTCTTCGTCATCTTCTTCAACGTCTCGGGCGGCGCCTTCACGCTCGAGGGGCTGGTGGCGAGCACGGGCCCGGGGCTGGCGCTGCTCATCCTGCTGCTCATTCCCCTCGTCTGGTCGCTCCCCGAGGTGCTGCTGATCGGGGAACTCGCCAGTCTCTTCCCCGAGGAGGGGGGCTACTACCGGTGGGTGCGCCGTGCGTTCGGCGACTTCTGGGCGTTCCAAAATGGCTGGTACACCTGGCTCTATTCCCTGGTGGACATGGCCATCTATCCGGCACTCCTCAACCAGTATCTCGCCTGGTTCGTGCCGGATCTTTCGCAGGGTACGCGCTGGCTCATTGCCCTGGCGATGATCTGGGGGGCGGCGGCCATCAATCTGCGCGGCGCGCTCCCCGTGGGACGGGTTTCGATTGTGGTTGGCACCTTCATTCTCGGCACGTTCCTGCTCGTTGCGCTGTTCGCCCTGCCGAATATCGCCCACACGCCGTGGCAGCCGTTCCTGAAGTCAGGGCAGGGGTTCTCGGCCGGCCTCGCCGTCGGGCTGTCCACGGCGCTGTGGAACTATTTCGGTTGGGACAACGCCTCCACCGTGAGTGGCGAAGTCGTGGACGCGGGGCGCACCTATCCGCGCGCCCTCCTGCTGACACTGCCGCTGGTGGTGTTGGCGTACCTCGTGCCGCTCGTGCCGGCGCTTGGCGCCACCGATTGGACGACCTGGAACGAGGGGAGCTGGCCGGCGATCGCCGCCAGTGCCACCGGGGCCGTTGGCGTGGTGCTCGCCCCGATGCTGGCGATTGCCGGCATGTGCAGTGCGCTGGCGCTGTTCAACGCGCTGCTGCTCGTCTATACCCGCATTCCGCTGGCGATGTCGCTCGACGGCCTCTTGCCGCCGGCGCTGGCGCGCTCTGACGCGCGCGGCACGCCCTACGTCTCCATTCTGCTCTCGGCCGCCATCTACAGTCTCGTCGCGCTCTTCTCGTTTGGCCACCTGGTCGTGGCGGATGCGATCTTCTACGCATCGGCACTGACGCTCGAGTTCGCGTCGCTCGTCTGGTTCCGCGTGCGCCGGCCCGAGCTGCGTTCGCCCTTCCGCGTGCCCCTGGGCACGGCTGGCGTGACGGCGCTGGCGTTCGTGCCGTTCGCGGTGTTCGTCACCGTCATCGTCATCGCCTTCCACGACGGCGAGTACGGCGCCGCGGCGGCGGCCGTCGCCGTCGGTCTGATGGTACTCGGTGTGCCCTGGTTCTACCTCCTGCGCGCCTGGCTGCGGCGGCGGGTGCCGTCCAAGGCGGCCTAGGGTCGGCGCACCACCGCACCGCCTTTCATTACCATCGCCACGTCGCGCACCGCGCGGATGTCGCGCGTCGGGTCGCCCCGCACCGCCACGAGGTCGGCCAGCAGGCCCGGGGCCACGCGTCCAACGCGATCGGCCCAATGGAACATCCGCGCGTTCACCGACGTGGCCGCCCGCATCACGTCGAGTGGCGACATGCCGTACGCGACCATCAGCTCCATCTCGCGGGCGTTGTCGCCGTGCGTGTACACGCCCACGTCGCCGCCCATGCACATCGTGACGCCGGCTCGCATCGCCGCGACGAACGACGCGCGCTTGGCGGCGATCGCGGCGGGTTCCGCGTCCACGCCCTTCTTCCAGCCGGCGTACTGCCGCGTGGCGTCGCCGGCGGCGACGGTTGGGCAGAAGATGACGTTATGCTCTTTCATCAGGCGCCACGTCTCGTCGGTGCCGCCATCGCCGTGCTCGATGGTTTCCACGCCGGCGAGAATGGCGCGCCGCATTCCCTCCGGCGTGCTCGCGTGTGCCGCCACGGGACGGCCGCTGCTGCGCGCCGTCTCGACGATGGCCCGCAGTTCCGCCTCGCTGAACGACGGCATCGTCTCGCCCCGCGGGCCCCAGCGATAGTCGGCGTACACCTTGATCCAGTCGGCGCCGTGCGCAATCTGACTGCGCGTCGCACGCACCACACCATCAATGCCGTCGGCTTCCTCGGCGCCCTGCGGCGGTTCGAACGCAAAGTCCACGCGCCGCGGTGCGTAGCTGCCGGTCACCACCAGCGCGCGCGTGGTAACGAGCAGGCGCGGTCCGGGAATGATGCCCTGCTCGATGGCCTGCTTGAGTCCCACGTCCGCGTCGAGCGCCCCCTCCGTGCCGAGGTCGCGCTCGCTCGTGAACCCAGCCATCAGCGTGGCCCGCGCGTGGTTCACGGCGCGCGCGGTGCGGAGTGCCAGCGGCTCGCGCAGGACCTGGTCGTTCCACGGCGTCTCGTTGTACGGGTGCAGGAAGAGGTGCGAATGCCCCTCGATGAGCCCGGGAATGAGCGTGGTGCCCGGTACATCGAGCACGACCGCGCCCTTCGGCGCGCCAACTTGCGCCGCCGGCCCCACGGCCGCGATGCGGTCGCCGCGCACCAGCACCGTCCAGCCGGGCGCTGGTGCGTCGGTGGCCCCGTCCCACACGGCCGCCGGTCGGATCAGGACGAGAGAATCGCGCCCCTGCGCGGCGAGCGGCGAGGCGATGAGGGCAACAAGCAGCAACGCACGCATGGTCAGGTCACCTCACCCGAGCTTCGGGAAGTCCATCACGCCCCCCGACACCGTGAAGGCCATGATCTCGGCGCTGTCGGCCTTCAGCAGGGTCACCCGCGATGACGGCACGATGATCATCTGCCCGGACCAGGCGTACGAGTGCGGGGCATACACGACCACGGAGTCGGTCGACTGCAGCCGCTCCGCCGACGCCTGCGTGAGGAAGCCGAGGATCTTCACCTCGGCGCCCAGTCCGAGCGACACCAGCACCGGCTGGCTGAAGCCCTTCTTCTCCCCCACGAACGCGCTCATCAAGTCCTTGGTGGAGGTGTAGAGCAGGCGCACAAAGGGGAGCCGCGCCAGCAGGTCCTCAAGCAGACCGACGGCGTGCCGCGTGAGGATGCTCGAGCCGAGCGTGCCGATGGCGGTGATGAGCAGCAGCGTGATGGCGAACCCGACGCCGGGAATCTCGATGCCGAGCCAGCCGTCCACCTTGACGAAGATGGAATAGCAGACCCAGACCGTGACGACGAGCGGCACGGTGAGCATCAGGCCGCGGAGGAAGTAGCCGAGGAGCCGTTTCATGGGATGGCGGGCAACGGTGGATGCCGGGAATTCGTATTCTTGGAGACCCGGGGGAAGGGGCCTCCACCTGCCGGGAAGATAACTCCACACCCGGAAACCGCGATGAACATTCACCGCATCGTCCACGCCGCCGCGCGCGCCGCGCTGTTCTGCGCCCTGGCGGCGCCGCTCGCCGCGCAGTCGAAGAAGCCGATCACGCAGGACACGTACGACCAGTGGCGCACCATCCAGGGGGCGACGCTGTCACCGGACGGGAAGTTCGCGATGTACACGCTCTCCCCCGTCGTGGGTGATGGCGAGGTCGTGATCAGGGGCACCGGCACGGCCACGGAATATCGGTTCGCGCGCGGATACACGGGGCGTCCGCAACTGATGCCGGCGGCCGACTCGGCAGCCATCTTCACGGCCCCACCGGCGCAGTTCTCCGCCGGCTCCTCGACGGCGGCGTTCCTGACGTATGCGGGTCGTGCCGAATTTGAGGCGGCGCGCAAGGCGAAGCCGCGCCCGCTCCCGGCGCCGCGCACCTCGCTGACGGTCGTCTCGCTGGCCGACGGCAAGGCGCAGGTGATTCCGCGCGTGCGCTCGTTCCGGCTTGCGCGTGAGGGCGGCAAGTATCTCGCCTACCTGCTCGAAGCCGACAGCGCCGCGCCAGGGAGCGGTGGCGGCGCCGCGCCGGCCGGCGGCGCGGCGGCCGGCGG